>NZ_JBSGCB010000001.1:0-354630 GCF_053601595.1 Nocardia sp. NPDC004711
TCAACCGCCGCTGCACGTTGTTGCCGCACGGTCGCTGAGGCTGTCGATCGTCATTTCGCGACTTGCCCGCCGGGTTGACCGGGTGGGCGACACCGACCATGCTGACCCGCGCCTTCACCGGGCGGCGGGCGCGCGGGCTGCGCAACCGGTTCATGGTGGAACACCCCGACGCGCCGGTCGCCTACCCCGAGATCCATTACGCCACCGGTCCTTTGCGAGCGGCCGCGCGGGCGGCCGGCAATGCCGACGAGGTGAATCTCTGGGCCGGTCAGGCACATTCACTGGCGCCCGAGCTACCGGCGGGCGAGCTGGTGCGCACACTGTCGGCGGATGCGAAAAATGCTCTGGAACGGGTACTTTCGCTGCGAATTCAGAGTTATTGACAACGTTTTTCATCTACAATCGGCTGACACCTTCCGCCATCCCATGAGGAGAGCGATATGTCCCTCGACGTACCTACCGCACTACTCGAGCGCGCCGAACGCGGTGAAGTCAGCGACGCAGAGTTCGTCGAATGCGTCCGTAATTCGCTGCCCTACGCCTACGAGGTCGTCAGCCGGGTAGCCGCCGACCTGCGTTCCGGCACGGCGGAATACGCCGACAACACCATCCCCCCGCCGGACGAGACCGCCCGCGGCCAACTGCTGCGCGCCATGGCCTCCGACGCCATCCGCGGCGGCCTGGAACGCCACTTCGGCATCAAGCTCGCCTTCCAGAACTGTCACCGGGTGGCGGCCTTCCCACTCACCTCGGTCGGCGGCGACACCTACACCACCTTCATCTCCACCCGTGCCCAACTGCTCAACCAGAGCCCGGAACTCCGCAACTGCTGAGCGCACCACCCTGATTCGGCGCGACCGGCCAACCCGGCCGCGCCGATCCGCGTTCGTACCCGGCACACCCCGATCCGGTTTCAGCGGCGGCGCGAACGAAACCTCTTGACCTCACGCCACCCCAGCCACACGAACACCGCCAGCGGTGCGACGAATACCACCAGCGCGACGATGGTCGCGACGAAATCCGACACACCGCCCTTGGTCTCGGTGATCAGCACGTCGATACCCGCCGCCGTGAAGAGCCCGAAGAACGCGATGAGCAGCACCAGCAGGATCCACCACAACACCCGACCGGCGCTGATCGGCACGGGCCGTACCGAATTCCCCGCGCCAATGGCGGGACTCCCCGTTGCCGCGCCGTAGGCCGGCATGCCGCCATCGGGCAATCGCGCGACGACTCCCGGATGAGCCGTTGCGCCCCAGGACATTCCGGCG
Source organism: Nocardia sp. NPDC004711 (assembly GCF_053601595.1). Classification (NCBI taxonomy): domain Bacteria; kingdom Bacillati; phylum Actinomycetota; class Actinomycetes; order Mycobacteriales; family Nocardiaceae; genus Nocardia; species Nocardia sp. NPDC004711. Next base: position 1,272 of record NZ_JBSGCB010000001.1, read on the forward strand.
GAGGCGACCGGCGGCTGTCCAGCATGGGGTCGAGGCACACGGTCGGGGACCGGCCCGGCCATCGATCCCGGCATACCGCCGGGCGGCGGCGTCGCGCCCCAGACCAGGTCGCCGGAACCGCCCGGGATTCCGCGGTACGGGGTCGCGCCCGCGGACAACCCACCCGGCGGAGGCGTCAGCGCGGTCGGGATGCGGTTGCCGGGCGAGGATGTGGGAGCCCCGGGCGGCGTCGGATACTGCCGCCCGCCCGCCGCGCCATAGCTCGGAAACGGTTCCGGGCTATCCCATTTGGCAGTCGGCGGGGCCGGGCCGGTGCGCGGGGCGGGCCGGGAGTCCAGAGCGGCGTGGGCGGCCGCTGCCAGGGCTCCGGCGCTCTGGAAGCGGCGGTCCGGGTCCTTGGCCAGGCCGCGCGCGATGACCGCGTCGAGGGCGGCGGGGATCAGCGAGTTGTGGTCGCTGGCGCGGGGCGGGTCGGTGGTGAGGTGGGCGGCCATCTGCTGGACGGGATCTGCCTGGGTGAAAGGCTTGGCGCCGACCAGGATTTCGTAGAGCAGGCAGGCCAGCGAGTACACGTCGGAGCGGAGGTCCTCGGTGCCGGAGTAGCGCTCGGGGGCCATGTAGGCCCAGGTGCCCACTGCCACACCGGTACTGGTGATGGTGGCCTGGCCGACGCCGCGGGCGATGCCGAAGTCGATGAGATAGGCGAAGCCGTTGGGCAGGGTCAGGACGTTGGAGGGCTTCACATCCCGGTGCACCAGGCCCGCCCGGTGCGCGATGTCGAGGGCTTCGGCGATCTGGGTGATGAGGTCGACCGCGCGGTCGGGCGGGAGCGCGCCCGCCTCGCGCAGGGTCTTGCTCAGATCGGCGCCCTCGATCAGCTCCATGTCGATGTACAGGCGGCCGTCGAGTTCGCCGAAGGCGTGGATGGGCACCACATGCGGTCCGCGCAGTCGCGCGGCCAGCCGGGCCTCGCGTTCGAACCGCCGCCGGTAGTCCTGGTCGGTGGCGAGCTCGGCGGGGAGCAGCTTCAGCGCGACTTCCCGTTCGAGGTGTGTGTCCTCGGCCAGCCACACCTGGCCCATGCCGCCCCGCCCGATCAGCTCGACGAGTCGATAGTGGCCGAGATTGCCTGCCCCCGGCACCTGTCCTCCCCCATGCTCTGCCGCGTACTGCGAGATGCCCAGCATACGACCCCGGGCAGGGAATCACACGGTTCCGAATCCCCCGAACACACGGGGCCGAATCCCCCGAATCGCTGTCGGCTCAGGCCTCCTGGAGCTTGCGCTTGAGCACCTTGCCGGTGGGGTTGCGGGGCAGTTCGGTCAGGAAGACCACCTCGCGGGGGACCTTGTAGCGGGCCAGATTGGCCTTCACGAAGTCCTTGATCTCGAGCTCGCTGAGCTGGTGGCCGTCGTGGACGACCACGAAAGCCTTGAGGCGCGCGCCGAATTGCTCATCGGGGACGCCGAGGACGGCCGCCTCCCGTACCGACGGGTGGGTGTAGAGCAGTTCCTCGACCTCCACCGGGAAGACGTTCTCACCACCTGAGACGATCATGTCGTCGTCGCGGCCGTCGATGAAGAGCCTGCCCGCGCTGTCGAAGTGGCCGACATCGCCGGAGGACATGAGGCCGCGGATGACCTCCTTGTGGCCGCCGCCGGTGTAGCCCTCGAACTGGATGGTGTTCCCGACAAAGATGCGGCCGGTGGCCCCGGCCGGCACCCGGCGGCCCCGATCGTCGAGGATCTCCACCCGCGCCCCCAGCACCGGCCGGCCCACACAACCGGGCTCCTCGGCCAGGTCCTCGGGCGTGGCGATGGTGGCGTAGGCGACCTCCGTCGAGCCGTACAGGTTGTAGACGACCGGCCCGAAGGCCGCCGTCACCTCCCGGCACAGGTGCGCGCCCAGTTGGGAGCCCGCGACGAAAATAATGCGCAGCGCGGACAGATCGTGCCCGGTGAGCGCGCGGCCGCCCAGGTCGATCATGCGGGCCAGCATGACCGGGACGACGATCGCCGTGGTGGCCCTGTGCCGCGCCATGGAGTCGATGGCGGCCTGCGGGTCGAAGCGGCGGCGGATCACCAGGGTGGAGCCGAAGCCGAGAGTCAGCATGGCGCAGGCGAATCCGAGCGTGTGGAACATGGGGGCACAGCACTCGGTCACCTCGTTCACCCGGAACGGGACCTTGGACAGCAGACCGCCCAGCGACAGCAGCGATTTCGGCTCGGCGCGCGGCGCGCCCTTGGGGGTGCCGGTGGTGCCGCTGGTCAGCAGGATGATCTTGGGCTCCGCGCCGGGCGCGGGCGGCGCGCCGGGCGAGCCGGTCTCGATGAGGAATTCGAGGCTGTCCTCGCGTGGCTGCTCGGTCCAGGCCCGGCAGCTGCCGCGCCGCGGGCTCACCTCGTCGAGCATGGGCGCGTACTCGTCGTCGTAGACGAGCAGGTCGGTGCCCTCGCGGGTGGCGACATCACGAATCTGCGGGCCCGCGAAATCGGTATTGAGCAGGATGATCCGGGCTCCGCACTTGGCGGCGGCGAAGATCGCGTCCAGCAGGCCGCGGTGATTGCGGGCCAGGATCGCCACGCCCTCATGGGGTTTCAGGCCGCGCTCGCGCCAGGCGTTGGCGAGCCGATTCGACCGGTCCTCGAGTTCGGCGAAGGTCAGTTCGCCCAGCTCGTCGATGACCGCGACCCGCCCGCCGTACCGGGCCGCCGACAGCCGCAGCCCGGCCGCCAGCGTGCCGTAGCGCAGCATGGCCGTGGCCGCCGACAGCAGCACCGCCGGTGATTCCAGCCGGGCCAGCCCGGCCTCCAGCACCAGCCGCGCCGATTCCGCCTCCAGGTAGGCCCGCTCCCCCACCGACCTGATCAGCCCGAGCGTCATGCGCGGCCACCCCCGGCCCGCGTGATCGGCGGTACCTTCCTCGCCGTGACCGGCCGTGCAGCCTGCGCGCGTGTCGATTCCACCCGGACCTCCTCGTCCACCCCTGCAGATTGCGGGCATCTGCCCTCAAACTAACGGTACGGACCCGGAGCCGCGACCGGAACCTCTCCGCCGCAGGCTCCGGCCCTGGCGTCCGGGTCGTGCCTATAGTGGCGACCGTGACAGATCCGTTGTCGGCGAACCGGCGGAACTGGGATGCCCGGGCGGGCATTCACGCCGCCAGCAGCTTCTACCGCGACCGGGATTCCAGCTACTGGTTCGCGCCGTTCGAATGGGACGCCCTCGGCGACGTGCGCGACCTCGACGTAGTGCACCTGCAATGCCATCTCGGCACGGAGACAATCGAATTCGCGCGGCGCGGGGCCCGCGCGGTGGGCCTGGACTTCTCGGCCGAATCGGTGCGCCACGCCCGCGAACTGGCCGGGGGCGCGGTCGACTACGTCTGCGCGGACGTCTACCACGCGCGGGAAGCTTTGGGCGAGCGCACCTTCGACATCGCCTACACCGGCAAGGGCGCGCTCTGCTATCTCCCCGACCTGCCCCGCTGGGCGCGCGAAGTCGCCGGCCTGCTGCGCCCGGGCGGCCTGCTCTACCTGGTGGAATTCCACCCGCTGCTGCATGCCCTCGGCCCCACCCCGCCGCCGGGTGTCGACCCGGGACAGCTTGTGCTGCACGATGATTACCTCGCCGGCCGCGGCGCCCAGCGCCGCGACAGCGCTCACACCTATACCGACGGCCCCGACCTCAGCACCGACACCACCGCCTACGAATGGCGTCACGGCCTCGGCGAAGTCATCAACGCCCTGCTGGCGGCGGGCCTGCGCATCACCGGCCTCACCGAGACCCACACCCTCCCGTGGCCCCGCTGGCCCCAGATGATCCGGACCGAAACCGGCTGGTGGCGGCTCCCTCCCACCGACCCCATCATCCCGGTGCTCTACGCCCTGACCGCGGTCAAGGACGCCTAGCCCGCGGCGACAGCGGCCGCTCACGAGATCCGGAAGGCCCGGCGGTACGCGCCGGGAGTCGTTCCCACCTGCGCACGGAAACGACGGCGCAGGTTCACCGCCGAGACCAGGCCGACGTGAGTCGCGATGGCGTCCACCGGCAGGTCCGTGTCCTCCAGCAGCGTGCGGGCCGCCGCCACCCGGCGCGCGAGCAACCACGCACCCGGACTCGTGCCGAGCCGATCGTCGAAGCTGCGGGCCAGCGTGCGGGGCGAGACATTGAGGTGAGCGGCCATGTCGCGCACCGAGAGTGGGGATCCGAGCCGGCCCTCCACCCAGTCGAGCAGGCCATCCAGCAGGTCGGAGGGCGGGGGCGTCGGCGCGTACTGGGTCTGGCCGCCTTCACGGTGCGGCGGCATCACCATGTGCCGGGCGAGCAGTGCGGCGTGGGCGGCACCGTGATCGCGGCGGACCAGGTGCAGGCACAGATCGATGCCCGCGCCCGCACCGGCGCTGGTGGCGACGTCGCCGTGGTCGACGTAGAGGACGTCCGGCTGCACATGAATCCGGGGAAACTCCGCCTGCAGCCGGTCGGCGCGCGCCCAGTGCGTGGTGGCGGCCCTGCCGTCGAGCAACCCCGTGCGCGCCAGGGCGAATACCCCCTGGCAGATCGTGACAATTCGAGCACCGCGGTCGTGCGCCCGCAGCAGCGCGCGACGCACCGGGTCGGAGAGCGGCGCCTCCACCGGCGTCCAGCCCGGAATTATCACAGTGTCGGCGGAGGCCAGCGCCGCGAGCCCGTCCGCCACCTCCAGCGAGTACCCGGCCGTCGTGGGCACCAGTCCCGGCGTCTCGGTGCACACCCCGAATTCGTAGTAGTTCGGCACACCTTCCCGTTCGGTGCCGAATACCTCGGCGGCACAGCCGAGCTCGAAGGTCGACTGGACCGGCCGCACCAGGGCCGTCACGCGATGCATGGCAGAAAAGTACCCCATAATGTCTTTTCTGACACTGTGCCGCCCATGCCGCCTACGGCACCGTGGTCGGCATGACTTCCGAAATCCTCACCCAGCCCGGCTACACCTCGGCCTCCGTCACGGAATCGCCTGCGCGCGAGATCTTCCCGGGCATCCGGGTGCGTACCCTCTGGACGGGAACGAACGGCGCGAGCGCCAATGTCGTCGAGCTGGACCCGAACGCCTCCTGGCACGGTCGCGACATCCATCAGCCCGGTCCCGAAGAGGTGTACGTGGTTTCGGGCGTCTTCAACGACGGCGCGCGCGACTACCCCGCCGGAACCTTCCTCCACGCCCCTGCCGGTTCCTGGCACGTCCCCTCGACGGTCACCGGCTGCACCCTGTTCGTCTTCTACCCGGAGGGCTAGCCGAACCGCGATTGTCCACTTTTGACCATGACGCGTCCCCTTTCGACCTCGCCCGGGCCACCGCCGCAGACCAGCATGGAAAGCGTCGATCCGACCACGAAAGGACCAGGTCATGGCCACCCATATCACCGATCCCGCCCAGCTGCCAAGGGTTTTCGAGGAGCGCCTGAACGCGGGCGACGTGGCGGGGGTGCTCTCGCTCTTCGCCCCGGGCGCGACCATGCGGACCACCACCGGAGCCGTCATTTCCGGCTCGGACGCCCTGCGTCAGGAGATCAGCGGCACGGTCGCCGCCCGCGGACAGCTCACCAACAACAGCAAGCATCTGCTGATCGGCGGTGACGCGGCCCTGCTGGTCACCAACTGGACCCTGGAGATCGACGCGCCCGACGGCACGCGGGTCTCCCCCACCGGCACCACCGCGAATATCGCCCGGCAGCTCGAGAGCGGGGAATGGCGATTCGCCGTCCTGAATCCGCTCGGGACGGTGTGAAGCGCTGCGACACAGCGCATTCGGCTGATCGGCGGGTGCGCCCTCGCGCCGAGGGCGCACCCGGGTGGGTCAGGACAGCGTGACGACGGTCAGCGAGCCGTCGGCGTGCTGGGCACGCAGCCGCTTCTTGTCGAACTTGCCGACGCTGGTCTTGGGGACCTCGGCGATGAAGCACCAGTGCTCGGGCAGCTGCCACTTGGCGAACTTGGGGGCCAGGAAGTCGCGCAGCTCTTCGGGTTCGGCCTCGGTGCCCTCGACCAGGACGATGGCGACCAGGGGGCGCTCGTCCCACTTCGCGTCCGGGATGCCGATGACGGCGGCTTCGGCCACGGCCGGGTGGCCCATGACGGCGTTCTCCAGGTCCACCGACGAAATCCATTCGCCGCCGGACTTGATGACGTCCTTGGAGCGGTCGACCAGGGTGAGGTAGCCATTGGGGCTGATCTTGCCGACGTCCCCGGTGCGCAGCCAGCCGTCGTGGAACTTGTCGGGATCGACCTCGCCGCCCGACGGCGCGTAGTAGGCGCCGGTGATCCACGGGCCGCGAACTTCCAACTCGCCCAGGGCTTCTCCGTCGTTCGGCAGCACCGAACCATCATCGCCGACCAGGCGCGCCTGCACGCCGGCCGGGAAGCGGCCCTGGGTGTAGCGGTAGCTCCAGGCCTCCTCGCCCTCGGCGCCGGCGGGCGGATGCGCCACCGAACCCAGCGGCGAGGTCTCGGTCATGCCCCAGGCGTGCAGCAGCTTCACACCGTGCCGCTCCTCGAAGGCCCGCATCATCGACGGCGGGACCGCCGCGCCGCCGACCACACAGGTACGCAGGTGCGAGATGTCCTGCGGCTGCGCCTGCAGCCCGGCCAGCACGCCGCCCCAGATGGTCGGGACCGCGGCGGCGAAGGTCGGCTTCGCCTCGGCCATCATTGCCAGCAGCGGTGCGGGCTGCAGGAAACGGTCCGGCATCAGCACATTCGCGCCCGACATGAGCGCGGCGTACGGAATGCCCCAGGCATTGGCGTGGAACAGCGGCACGATGGCCAGCACGGTGTCGGCCGCGGTGAAGCCCATGCCGTTGGGCGAGATCACCTGCATGGCGTGCAGCCAGTTCGAGCGGTGCGAGTAGACGACGCCCTTGGGATCGCCGGTGGTGCCGGAGGTGTAGCACATGCCGGCGGCGGAACGCTCGTCGACGACCGGGTAGTCGTAGGTGTCGGGCTGGGCGTCGAGCAGCTCCCGGTACGAGTGCACGGTGACGCCCTCGGGGGCCTGCAGCGCGGCGGCATCGCCATTGGCGACGATGACGTGGCGGACCGTCTTCAGGTTCGGCAGATACTGCGCGAACATCGGCAGCAGCGAGCCGTCCACGATGACGACCTGATCCTCGGCGTGATTGGCCACATACACCAGCTGCTCGGGGAAGAGCCGGATGTTCAGCGCGTGCAGCACCGCGCCCATGGCGGGCACCGCGATGTAGGCGACCATGTGCTCGTTGTTGTTCCACATGAACGTGCCGACCCGGTCACCGACGCCGATACCCAGGTCACGCAGGGTATTGGCGAGCCGGGCCGCGTCCTGGCCGACCTCGCGATAGGTCTGGGTGCGTAAACCGTCACCGGTCCAGGTGGAGACGTGGCTGTCGCCCTGGAAGGTGGAGGCATAGCGCAGCAGTGTCGCGAGTGACAGCTGCTCGTCCTGCATGGTGCTCAACATTTCCCAACCGCTCCTTGCATGTACCTACTGGAGAGTGAACTGAGTCACTTGCGGCGAGCCTAGCCGATTCGGACATGCACGGGTCGGGGCCCGAACTGACGGCAAGGTGACCTCAGTCCGGGGCCGGTGAGCTGGCGAAATATTCGAGCTGCGGGCGGCGAACCCCACCCTCACCGCCCGCAGCCCGTAGCCGACCCGCCGCCGCCCAACACGACGACCAGCCGGCTCCGCAATCCTGATCAGCGCCACGACCTGCTGACGACGCCCCCTGCGGCGGCGCAGAATAGCCAATCACTAACCAGGACAAGTAAATTGGAGCAAGAACTTCCGTGAATATATTGAGTGTGACACCGGGCTGTCCAGTCGAGGACAGCGTCGCAGGTCAGACGGCGCTCACTGACCCGGACAGCGGGCCGTGAGGGCCGCCTTCCCATGATTGCCAGGGGTGAATCCGGACTCACCCGACCGACGTGACCGAAAATACGGATTCGCTGTCCGGCGATGTCTGCAGGACCGGCGGGAATACGCCCTACCGTTGCTGGTATGCAGCGAGAGCCCTCCATTCTGATCATCGGTGCCGGATTCGCCGGGCTGGGCATGGCGCTGGAACTGCAACGCCACGGCCTGACCAACTTCACCATCCTGGAGAAGGCCGCCGACCTCGGCGGCGTCTGGCGCGAGAACACCTACCCGGGCGCCGCCTGCGATGTGCCCTCGCCGCTGTACTCGTGGTCGTTCGAGCCGAAATCCGATTGGCCACGCCGGTTCTCGCAGCAGGCCGACATCCACGCGTACATGCGCGCCGTCGCCGAGAAACACGACCTGCCCGCCAAGATCGAGTTCGGCGCCGAGGTGGTGGACGCCGAATTCGACGAGCAGGGCGGCCGGTGGCGGGTTCGCACCGCCGACGGCGTCACCCACGTCGCCGACGTCCTCATCCCCGCCGTCGGGCAGCTCTCCCGCCCCGCGATGCCGAACCTCCCCGGCATCGACTCCTTCGCCGGCGCGGCCTTCCACTCCGCCGAGTGGGATCACTCGGTCGATCTGACGGGCAAGCGGGTCGCGTGCATCGGCACGGGAGCCAGTGCCATCCAATACATTCCGGCCATCCAGCCGAAGGTCGGACACCTCACGCTGTTCCAGCGTTCGGCCGCCTGGGTATTGCCGAAGTTCGACACCGAGTACACCCCGGTGCACCACGCGCTGTTCAAGTACGTGCCCGGGACGCGGCTGGCCGAGCGATTCGCCATCTGGACCTTCTTCGAGGTGATGGCGTTGGCGCTCACCGACATTCCCGCCATCAAGCATCCGGTGATCGCCGTCGCGGACCGGCATCGCAACCAGCAGGTGCCCGATGAGGCGCTGCGCGCCAAGCTGACTCCGGACTACGCCGCCGGCTGCAAGCGCGGCCTGTTCTCCAACGAGTACTTCCCCGCACTGACCCGGGACAATGTCACGGTCGAGACCACCGCCATCGAAGCGGTGACGCCCAACGGAATCCGCACCGCCGACGGCGTCGAGCATCCCGTCGACGTCATCGTCTACGGCACCGGCTTCAAGGGCACCGAGTTCCTCGCCCCCATGAATATCTATGGCCTGCAGGGCCGCAAACTCGCCGACGAATGGTCACCCGAGGGCGCCCGCGCCTTCCTCGGCATGTCGGTCCCCGGCTTCCCCAACCTGTTCATGATGTACGGCCCGAACACCAACGTCGGCTCCGGTTCCATCATCTACATGCTGGAGTCCCAGGCCCGCTACATCCGCCAGGTCGTCGACTACCTCTCCGCCCGCCCCGGCCACGTCCTCTCGCCCCGCCCCGACGCCGAAAAGTCCTGGGACGACTGGCTGCAGCGCCGCCTGAAGGACACCCCCTGGAACTTCTGCTCCAGCTGGTACCGCAACGCCTCCGGCCGCATCACCAACAACTGGCCCGGCGCCACCCTCCTCTTCCGCTGGAAGACAAGCAGATTCGCACCGTCGGACTACGACGAGAGCCGACCCGCGGGCCGCTAGCGGCTCCGGGCCGGGCTCGCCGCGCCCACCACCCCGCCGATCAGCCGACTCCACCACCCCGACCACGAATGCGGCCCCCGGCCCCCCGACCAGGTAGACTCCCCGACGTCCCGGCCGAGCCTCCCGCCCGGCACGTCCAGCCCTCGTAGCTCAGGGGATAGAGCACCGCTCTCCTAAAGCGGGTGTCGCAGGTTCGAATCCTGCCGAGGGCACATTTATCCAGGTCAGAGCGTCGAGCTCGGCCGACCGCTCCGCCGGGTCGGGAAGCCGGAGCCACCCGATCCCGTCTGCTCGGCCTGGTCCGGGCGACCTGCCAGGCCGCCCGGACCAGGTGAGAACGCCGGCCGTGAAGTCACGGCAACCCTGTCAACAGTTACTGGGTGCCGGCTCGCCGCGAACCCGGCCGTTGAGCCACGCCAGTACCTCGGGGGCACCCAGCACCGCTCCCGACAGATGTTCGGGTGCGGGAACGCGCAGCGTCTGCACCGGGACGCCGGCCGCGCACCAGCGGTGGTCGGTGTTGTCGATCGCTTCGACCGGAATCAGCGGATCGTCGGGTGAATGCCATTCGAACACCGGCGTTTCCGGCACTTCGCCGAAGAGTTCCAAGCTGTTCTCCTCCAGCACCGACTGGCCTTCACGGAAGTTGAAGCCCGTGGGATCGGCCATGTATGCCCGCGCGCTGCCGCCGACGCCTTCGGCGAGGATCTGATTGGTGCAGTCATTGGCCATTTCATTGCGGAGGGCCAAGCCAGTCTGGTTGAGGTACGAGCTGATCGGCAGCTCGTTCGGATATTCGCGCTCGAGGCCGATCGCCGCCGCCATGGCCAGCCCGAAGGCCGGGTGCGGGTCGTAGCCCAACGTCTGCACCATCGTCACCAGGTTCATCGGGGCACCACCGATGGCCGCACCCGCGAGTTTCAGCTCCGGCGCGTACGACGGCTGGAGCGCCGCCGCCGCCCCGGTGGCCATGCCGCCGCCGGAGTAGCCGGCCAGCACGACCGGACTGTGCTGGGCGGCGAGTTCCGGCAGCTGTTTCACCGCTCGGACACCATCCAGAACGATCCGGCCACCCAGACGCGCCGCCCCGAACGCGACGTACGGACCGAGATGATCCGGCAGCGCTATGCTCCAGCCCTGCGCCAGTGCCATATTCAGAATCGACGCCGTCGTCAGGAGATTCGGATCGTTGGAGTACAGCAGATGTGACACCGCGCAGCTGGTGCCGAGCGCGTTGATGAAGTGCTGATACGACATCAACGGGGCGTCGGGCTGGTGACCGATCGGGGTAAGGATCGTGGTGGTCGCCGCGATCGGCTCACCGTGGGAGTTGGTGGATCGGAATTGCACCAATGTAACGGTGGCGCCGGGAAATACGGCCACCGGCGGCAGTGTCTGCGTGCGGAGCACATCACCGGGCCGATGTGCCGCCAGATCCGCCGGCGCGGCGTAGAACGGATCCGGATCGGGGATCGGATATATCGGATCCGCCGCAGCAGTCGTCGTCATCGACAACCCGAGAACCACACCACCCAGCGCAGCCGCAACTTTCGCCGACCCGCTGCGGAGGAAAACAGGAAACCGACCAAGCACGTGTCTGACCTCCATGAATAGTTCACGTCGTTAGACAAGCCAGTCCGAATTCTGACCCGACTATATCGGCAAACTTTCAGCTACACACCAAAACGCACATTTGTCATCGATCAGACAACAGTCCTCCCCGCGACCGGGGATTCACCTGCTCGCCCGCCCTACGCCGGCCACCCGATCAACGAGTCCTCGCGCCTGCGCGACCCGCGGATTCGCAATCCCGTAGGGCGCGCATGTCATTCATAGACATCTCCGAATTGGCAATACCGACACGACGGGCAATCCCATAACGACACGCGGTGGGACGACGCGAGTCCGGCGTTTCTTCCACTGATTCACAAAAAACCGATAGCCCTGCGTATAGCCTCAACACCCGATTCGAGATGCCCTGGGTCCCTCACTCGCAGGAAGGATCGATAAAGTGCGGAGGCGACTGCTTGGATTGGCCGCAGCTTTGACAGGAACCCTCATCATGGTCGGCGGCGGCGCCACGAACTCGGCGCTGCTCGCCAGTGCGGAACCCGTCGCGGCGGGCGACGATTTCTACCTGCCGCCGCCGCTACCACCCACACCGGGGGCCATCGTGCGCGCCGAACCGGCACAGGTGGCCTTCTCCGCACCCGGAATGCCCGGCGTCGTTCCGGCCGCCGCGACGCGCATGATGTACGTCAGCAGCGATACCCACGATGCGCCGACGGCAGTCGTCGGCACGCTCCTGCAGCCGAGCGTGCCGTGGACCGGCCCAGGTGAGCGCCCACTGATCGCATACGCGGGCGGCACCAAGGGCCAGGGCAATCAATGTGCGCCGTCGAAATTGATGACGCAGGTCGTGCAATACCAGCCGCCGACGGACATCATTTTCGAATACGACCTGCTGGCGCTGTATTCGCTGCTCGCCCGCGGAATCGCGGTGGTGGTGACCGACTACCACGGCCTCGGCACCCCCGACGTGCACGACTACCTCAATCGCAAGGCACAGGCCTACGCGCTGCTGGATGCGGCGCGCGCCGCACTGCAATTGCCCGGCACCGGCTTCAACCCCGGCACGCCGGTCGTTCTCTACGGATACTCACAGGGCGGCATGGCTTCCGCAGGCGCGGCCGAACTGCAGTCGAGCTACGCTCCCGAGCTGAATGTACGCGGCGCCTATATCGGCGGTCCGGTGGTCGACGACGAATACTTCATCGGATACAACGACGGACGGCCCTCCATCGCACCGGCTTTCGCCTGGATCCTCAATGGCATCGCCGCCGACTACCCGGAGACTCGCCCGATACTCGACGCCGAGCTCAATGACACAGGTAAGGCTATCCTGAACGACGCTCTGGGCAAATGCGCCGTCCCGGCCAGCCTGGCCCAGGACCATCCGCGCACGTCCGAATGGACCACCAGCGGCGAACCGCTCACCGCGGTCATCGATCGGAACCCCGAGCTGAAATCAGCCTTCGATCAACAGCGCATCGGCACGCTCACTCCGTCGGTGCCCGTCCTCACCGCCTCGGCCATGAACGATGAGGGCGCGCCCTACGTGCCGGTGCGGGAGATGGCGGCCAGTTGGTGCAGTAGCGGCGTGACCGTCGAACTGGATCCGAACGCGCAGATTCCGACCGTTTCGGGTCTGGTGGGAACCCATGTGCTGGCGTTCTTTCCGTCGCTGGCGGACTCGCAGCAGTGGCTGACCGATCGGCTCGCCGGCTGGCCTGCTCCGAGCAATTGCGGGGCCCTGCCCTGACCCGCTGGCGTTCAGTCGATGATGCCCGGCAGCCGGGATCGGTCCTCGCACCGACCCTGACTGCCGGGCATCATGCACAGAGCTCGATGTCCGTAACCGAGCATGAGGTCGAATTGCCCGGTCAGTCACCATTTTTGGCAATTCATCTAGCGCAGCGGAGAAAACCGACTAATCTAAATCGACGGGTTTGAGCCAAAAGATTTCGGCCGTCTGCACTCGCGAGCGAGTGCCGCTGTTGGATCAAAGAGGCCCCTATGTCGATTTTCCAGGACTCGAACGCACGCGACCCCAAGCGATACCTCTGGATTCTGGGGTTGATCGCGCCTTCGTGCGCTGTACTTCCCTCACAATTGGTAGCCCGCACGGGCCTCACAGCATTCTGGTGGATCGGTCCGGTGTTCGTGCTGGTACTGATCCCACTGCTGGATCTGTCCGTGGGGGATGACGGGAGCAACCCACGCGAGGAAGACTACGAGGCATTATCCGAAGACAGGTTCTATCGGTGGTGCACGTATCTCTTTCTACCGCTACAGCTCATCGGGCTGCTCATCGCTGGCTATCTCTGGGCAACTCCCGAGCTGAGCGTATCCGACAAGCTCGGTCTGGCCGTGACGCTCGGGTTCGTGTCGGGCATCGGAATCAACGCCGCCCATGAACTCGGGCACCGGGCCGAACACCTGGAACGCTGGCTGGCGAAGGTCGCTCTGGCGCAGTCGGGTTACGGGCATTTCTTCGTCGAACACAATCGGGGTCATCATGCGCGTGTGGCGACGCCCGAGGATCCGGCCAGCGCCCGGTTCGGCGAGTCACTGTGGGAGTTCCTGCCGCGCAGCGCCGTCGGCGGCTTCCGCTCGGCGCTGGTCCTGGAGCGAGAACGCCTGTCTCGCAAGGAAAAGCGCTGGTTCAGCCCGCACAACCAGCTGTTGCAGGCCTGGTCGATGAGTGTCGCGTTGTGGGGCACCATGATCCTGGCCTTCGGCCTCGGGGTGATTCCGTTTCTGATGGTGCAGGCGGTGCTGGGTGCGGGGCTGCTGGAAACGGTGAATTACATCGAGCACTACGGACTGCTGCGCCAGCGCCGCGCCAACGGCAACTACGCACGGTGCTCCCCGCGCGACAGCTGGAACAGCGACCGCCTGGTCACGAACGTATTCCTGTTCCACCTGCAACGCCACAGCGACCACCACGCCAATCCCGGTCGCCGGTACCAAACCCTGCGCAGCTCACAAACGGCACCACAGCTCCCGGCCGGCTACGCCACCCTGATCCTGCTCGCCGCCATTCCCCCGCTGTGGCGTGCCGTCATGGACCACCGCGTCCTGGCCCATTACGGCGGCGACCTCTCGCTGGTGAACACCAAACCAACATCCAAGCGCCGCTTCGTGGGACCCATACGCCTGCACCGAATATCGACGACCGACAGGAGCTGATCGCGAGCAGACGTCAATGAGAACCGAACGCGCGGCTGCGGCCGGATGGCTCAGGGCCATCCGGCCGTTGTCCCGCACCGGTTTTCGCGCCGGTCGGTCACATCACATCGGGTATATCGGGTGCTTGCGCGGGTTGAACTCCGGCTTGACCGGCTTCTTGTCGCGGAGCAGGCGGAGGGCCTGGCGGATTTCCAGGCGGGTGCGGGACGGTTCGATGACGGCGTCGATGTAGCCGCGTTCGGCGGCGACCCAGGGGGTGGCGACCGTCTCGTTGTACTGGTTGATCATGAATTCGCGGGCCGCGGCGCGATGTTCCTCCGGCATCGCGGCCAACTGGCGCTTGCCGAGGAGGTCGACCGCGCTTTCGGCGCCGATCACCGCGATACGGGCTGTGGGCCAGGCGAAACTGACGTCCGCGCCGACCTGCCGGGCGGCCATCATGCCGTATGCGCCACCGTAGGACTTGCGTACCACCAGGTTGATGATCGGCACCGTCGCCTCGATGATGGCGCGCGGGACACGGCCGCCGCGGATGATGACGCCGTTGGCCTCCTCCGCGAGGCCCGGCAGCACGCCGGGAGTGTCGGCGACGAACACGAGCGGGATGTTGAAGGCGTCGCAGAGCCGGATGAAGTAGGTCGACTTGTCCGAGCAGGCGGCATCGATGGAACCGCCCAGCACCAGTGGCTGATTCGCGATCACGCCGACCGGGTAGCCGTCGACGCGGGCGAAGCCGGTGATCAGGTTCGGCGCGAACGCGGCACGGATCTCGTGGAACTCGCCGTCGTCGAAGATGCGCAGCAGGATCTCGTGCATGTCGTAGCCGGCACGATCGGAATCCGGGATGATCGTGTCGAGTTCCCGGTCACTGGCCGTGATCTCGGGCTCCAGGCCGGGATTCACGATCGGAGGCTGCTCGAGGCAGCTCGTCGGCATGAAGCCCAGGTAGTTGCGGGCCCACTCGTAGGCCTCCTGCTCGGTCTCGGCCACGTGATGCAGGGTCCCGCGTTCGGCCTGCACCTTCGCGCCGCCGAGCTCCTCGGCGGTCACGTCCTCGCCGTTGACCGCCTTGATCACCTCCGGTCCGGTGACGAACATGTAGGAGTCCTTGGTGCCGATGAGCACGTCGGTATTGATCGGCCCGTACACCGAGCCCGCGGCGCACTTGCCGAGAATGATCGACACCTGCGGCACATAGCCGGACAGCTTCTCCAGCACCCGGGAGATATCACCGAACGATGCGATGGAACCCACCGCGTCCTGGATCCGCGCACCGCCCGAATCGTTGATCGTCACCACCGGGCACGCGTTGTCGAACGCGAATTTCAGTGCCCGCATGAACTTCTGGGCGGACGTGACCCCGACCGACCCGCCGTACACGGTCTGATCGTGGGAGATCACCACCACCGGACGCCCCCCGATCAGCCCGCGACCGGTGACCAGTCCGTCACCGTAGAGCGCGTCCGGTTGACCGGGCTGGCGAGCCAGCGCGCCGGTCTCGATGAACGTCCCGCGGTCGAGCAGCATCTCCACCCGCTGCCGAACGCTCGGAATGCCTTTCGACGCCCGCTTGGCGATTCCGGCCTCACCCGCCGGTTCCGCGGCCATCTCCAGGATCTTGGCCAGTTCATCGAGCTTCGCCCGCGTACCGATCACGCTTGTTGCCACCTTCCCAAACAAACTGTTGTGCCTCGCGACGGTAAGCGGCGCCGAGACGGTACGGGTCACTGAAGCAGATAAACGTGATGAATCACAGTCCCGGCCAGCGGCTGTTAGCAGAACGGGATGCCCACGGAGCCGTTGAGGCTGGTGTGGAAGAGGACGCAGACGAGGTGGTTGGCGGCGGAGTAGGACCCGCTGGAGGAGCCGGTGGCGGTGGTGTCCACCGGCTGGGCCTGCACCGGCGCCGGCGCATCGGCCTGGGCAGGGGCGGCCAGCACGCCGGCGGGGGTGAGAAGGGCCGCGGTGACGGCGAACGCGGCGAGGGTCTTCTTCGAATTCATCTGCGGCTCCATCGTTCTCGATCTTGGCGGGAGCCAGTATCGAACCCGGGCCGCAGCCACCGACAGCCCCAACAGTTGGGGTCACCGATGCCGAGGTCAAAGTAAGTGAAAAATAAATAGCTGAAGTTGAGGATCAGGAGCTGAACACACCCGAGGATTGCGCACTGATTACCCACTGATTACGCCATCACACTTGCATCCACGCACACCCACTGCTCTACTAAGTGAATTCCAAATAGCGCAATCCTCGAGAGGTGAGACATGGGAAGTCGCGTGTTGGTGGCGGGCGTCGGGATGATCCCGTTCACCACGCCCAGCCGGACGCAGACCTACGACGTCATGGGCGAGCAGGCGGTGCGGGCCGCGTTGACCGACGCGGGCATCGAGTACACGACGGTGCAGCAGGCGTATGCGGGGTGGGTGTACGGAGATTCGACGTCGGGGCAGGCGGCGCTCTACCGCGTGGGCGCCACCGGCATTCCCGTGATCAATGTCAACAACAACTGCTCGACCGGGTCGTCGGCGCTTTTCCTGGCGCGGCAGGCGATCGAGCACGGCATCGCGGATGTGGTGCTGGCCCTGGGATTCGAGCAGATGCAGCGCGGCGCGCTCGCCGCTGCCTACACCGATCGGCCCAGCCCGTTCGACAGCTTCGACACCGTGGTCCACCGTCTCCAGGGCGAGGGCGACGCACCCTTCGCGGCCCGGTACTTCGGCGGCGCGGGTCTCGAATACGCCGACCGGTACGGCATGGACCCGGCGGTGTTCGCGCGGATCGCGGTCAAGGCGCGCCGGCACGCGGCCGGCAATCCCAATGCGGTGTTCCGCGATCCGGTGACCGTCGAGGAGGTGCTGGCCTCCCCGCAGATCTACGGACCGCTCACCCGGCTGCAGTGCTGCCCGCCCACCTGCGGCGCGGCGGCCGCCGTCCTGGTCAGCGAAAACTACGCGCGCACACACGGTTTGCGCACCGACGTGGCGATCACCGCGCAGGCCATGGTCACCGACACCGCCTCGACCTTCGACGGCGACTCGATGCTGTCGATCGTCGGCTACGACATGTCCCGGGCCGCCGCCCAGCAGGTCTATCAGCAGGCCGGCGTGGACCCCCTCGACATTCCGGTCGTGGAACTGCACGACTGCTTCACCACCAACGAGCTGCTCAGCTACGAGGCCCTCGGCCTGACCCCGGAGGGCACCGCCGAGAAGTTCATCGCCGACGGCGACAACACCTACGGCGGGCGGGTGGTCACCAACCCGTCCGGCGGGCTGCTGTCCAAGGGGCACCCGCTCGGCGCGACCGGCCTGGCGCAGTGCGCCGAGCTGGTCTGGCAGCTGCGCGGCCGCGCCGCCGCCCGGCAGGTCGAGGGCGCGCGAATCGCCCTGCAGCACAACATCGGCCTGGGCGGGGCGGCCGTCGTGACCCTCTACCAGAAGGTGGACTGAGCATGGCCCTGGATCCCGGTGTGATCGGCACCGAGCTGCCACCGATCACCATGACCCTGGACGCGGGGCGACTCCGGTTCTTCGCCAAGGCCATCGGCGAGACCAACCCGGTCTTCACCGACGAGCGCGCCGCCACCGCGGCCGGGCACCGCGCCCTGCCCGCGCCGCCGACGTTCCTGTTCGCGATCGAACTCGAGCAGCCGGACCCGTTCGGCTGGCTGGCCGGTCTCGGTGTCGATCTGCGCCGGATCCTGCACGGCGAACAGCACTTCATCTACCACGCGACCGCCTATGCCGGGGACACGCTGACCGCGTCACCCCGTATCACCGACGTCTACAGCAAGAAGGGCGGCGCGCTCGACTTCCTGGTCCGGCAGACCGCCGTCACCAGGACCGACGGCAGCCTGGTCGCCGACCTGCGCTCGGTCCTCGTCGTCCGCAATCCGGGAGCCTCCGAATGACCACCGGCACCGCCGATATCACCGTGGGCAGCGAACTGCCGCCGCTGGCCGCGGGGCCCATCACCCGCACCACCCTGGCCCTGTTCGCGGGCGCTTCGGGCGATCACAACCCGATGCACATCGACACCGACGTGGCCCGCTCCGCCGGGCTCGGCGACGTCTTCGCCCACGGCATGCTGTCCATGGCCTACCTGGGGCGGCTGCTGACCGATTGGGTTGCGCCGGAAGCGATTCGCACCTACGGGGTGCGCTTCGGCGCGATCACGCCGGTGCTGGCCGAACCGACCGCGACGGGGAAGGTCGTGGCCATCGAGGACGTCCGCGGCGAACGGCACGCCACCCTCGACATCGCCGTCACCCTGCCCGACGGCACCGTCACGCTCACCGGGACCGCGGTCGTCGCGCTCACCGGGCCCACCGTCACAGCGCTCTGACTTCTCACCTCCTCCGAAAGGTATTGCCCCATGGGAACTCTGGACAACAAGGTCGCCATCGTCTCCGGATCCGGGCGCGGCATCGGGCGCGAGATCGCCCTGAAGCTCGCCCGCGAGGGCGCGTCGGTCGTGGTCAACGATCTCGACGCCGAACCGGCCAAGGAGACCGTGGCCGCCATCGAGGCGGCCGGCGGCCGGGCGGTCGCCTGCATCGGCTCGGTCACCGACGAGGACTTCGCCGAACGCTTCGTGACCACCGCCACCGACAACTTGGGCGGACTCGACATCATCGTCAACAACGCCGGATACACCTGGGATTCGGTGATCCAGAAGATGACCGACGAGCAGTGGGACGCCATCCTCGACGTCCACCTCAAGGCCCCCTTCCGGATTCTGCGCGCCGCCCAGCCGGTGATCGCCGGACTCGCCCGGCAGGCCGCCGCGGCCGGCACGCCGGTCCCGTGCCGCAAGGTCGTGAACATCTCCTCGCTGGCCGGCACGGGAGGCAATGCGGGACAGGCGAATTACGCCGCCGCCAAGGCCGGCATCAACGGACTCACCAGGACCCTGGCCAAGGAGTGGGGGCGCTACAACGTCACCGTGAACTCGGTCGCCTTCGGGCTCATCAAGACCCGGCTCACCGAGACGCCGGCCGGCGGCGACAGCACCATCGACGTGCTGGGCCGGCAGCTGAAGGTGGGCGTCAACCCGGATGTGCTGTCGACCATGGAACGGATGATCCCGCTGGGCCGGGCCGGAACACCCGCCGAGGCGGCCGGTGCGGTGTACCTGCTGTGCAGCCCGGACTCCGACTACGTGAGCGGCCAGACCCTGGTCTGCGGCGGCGGATACATCTTCTAGCCGCGGGCGTCCGCGGCCGATCGGGCCGGGTCGCCCGCTCCCTATAGTGAGGGCGGGCGACCCACCACCGGCGAGCGAGAAGGAGCGGCGACCATGAGCGACACCGCCGAGCACGCGGCCGCCCGCCCGGCCCGCGGCACCCGCCCCGCCAATCGCCGTGATCTGATCGTCGCCGCCGCGACCGAGTTGTTCTATCGGCGCGGCTATGCCGATGTCGGCACCGGCGACATCGCCGACGCGGTCGCGGTCGGGCCGTCCGCGCTGTACCGGCATTTCCGCAACAAGAACGATCTGCTGCGCGCCGTGGTGGCCCAGCCCATCGAGATCGTCACCGAACTGCTCGACGCGGCGCGCGCCGAGCCGGACGCCGATCTCGCCCGGACACTGGCCACCGCCATGCTGGATCAGCGCGCCATCGGCGTGCTCTGGCACCGGGAGGCGCGGCACCTCGACCCCGACGCGAAAACCGAACTCCGGCACCGGGCGCGCGGCATCGGCGCACGGTTCGCCGATCTGCTGCGCACGCGGACACCGCGGCTCACGCCCGCGCAGGCCGAAATAATCGGCTGGGCCGCGCTTTCCACGGCATCCAGCATCTCGTTCCACAATCTGGAACTGCCGCGTCAGCGCTTCGTGCAGGTGCTCACCGACATGGTCGACGCGATCCTCACCGCCGACCTGCCCGTCCCGCGCCCCGCGGCCGCACCACCCGCCGGCCCGACGGCGGGATGGTCCCCCTCGCGGCGTATCGCCATTCTCACCGCGGCCACGAAACTCTTCGCCGAGCAAGGCTTTTCCGGTGTGGCGCTCGAGGACATCGGCGCGGCCGTCGGCATTGCCGGACCCAGCGTCTACAACCACTTCGACAGCAAGGCCGACATCCTGATCGCCGTTCTCGACCAGGGCAATCACGTCCTGCGGGCCGACATGTACCGCGATCTGACCCGCGCGACCGACGCCGCCGACGCACTCGACCGGTTGCTCACCAGCTACACCGAATTCGCCTTCGAGCAAACCGGTCTCATCCGGCTGCTCACCTCCGACATCGATCAGCTCCCCGCCGCCGATCGGCACCGCATGCGTGGCGTGCAGCACGAGTACATCGCCGAATGGGTGCAGCTGGTGCGCCAGGTCCACCCCGGCCAGGACGAGCTGGAAGCCCGGCTGCGAGTCCAGGCCGCCCTGAGCGTCGTCAACGATCTCGCCGCCACCCCCCGCCTCCGAGCCACCCCTGACACGCCCCGCCTGACCCGTCATCTGGCCGCCGCCCTGCTGGCTCCGCCCAACGGCTGACAGCCCTTGCCACCCCTCGTGAACAGGCAGAACACCGTGTCAGAGGGCGTATCAGGTCGGTGTCAGGCCGGTATCAGGCCGGGTCGCGACAGTAGTCCACATGAACAGCACAGCAATCGCGGCCTCGGGGCTGCGGAAGGCTTACGGGGACAAGACGATCCTCGACGGCATTGATCTGAATATCGGTGTGGGAACGATCTTCTCGTTGCTCGGGCCGAACGGCGCGGGCAAGACCACGACGGTGAACGTGCTGACCACGCTGCTGAAGGCGGACGGCGGGACGGCCCGGGTCGCCGGGCACGACATCGCCACCGAGACCAAGGCGGTGCGGGCGGCCATCGGCGTGACCGGTCAGTTCGCGGCGGTGGACGACCTGCTGACCGGCGAAGAGAACCTGCAGCTGATGGCCGATCTGCACCGGCTGCGGGGCGCGGCGCGCAAGCAGGTGGTCGACACGCTGCTGGAGCGCTTCGACCTCACCGAATCCGCGCGCAAGCAGGCGGCCACCTACTCCGGCGGCATGCGCCGCAAGCTGGACCTGGCGATGACGCTGGTCACCAAGCCGGACATCGTCTTCCTCGACGAGCCGACCACCGGACTGGACCCGCGCAGCCGGCGCACCATGTGGGAGATCGTGCGGGAGTTGACCTCCGACGGCGTGACCATCTTCCTCACCACCCAGTACCTCGAGGAGGCCGACCAGCTGGCCGACCGGATCGCGGTCCTCGACGGCGGCCGCATCGTCGCCGAAGGCACCCCGGACGAGCTCAAGCGCCGCGTCCCCGGCAGCTACCTCCAGCTGCGGTTCACCCACCTCACCGAACTGGAAGCAGCCGCGCGGATCCTGCCCGCCGCGACCATGGACAGCGAGGCGCTGACCCTGCAGGTGCCCGGCAACGGCGGCACCAAAACCCTGCGGGCCCTGCTGGATCGGCTCGCCGATCACTCGGTCGAGGCCGCGGAGGTCTCCATCCACACCCCTGATCTCGATGACGTTTTCCTTGCCCTGACCGGGCACGCCACCACGGAGGCCGACGCACAATGAGCACCATCGTTTCCACCGACAGCACCCCGAACCGGACCGTCACGGCCGGCGCCCTGGCGGCGTCGCTGGGCGACTCGGCGATCATGTTGCGCCGCAACTTCAAACACATCGCCCGCAATCCGGTCGCGATCTTCAACGCCGCGCTGATGCCGGTTGTGATGCTGCTGATCTTCGTCTACGTGTTCGGCAGCGCCTTCAATGTCGGCGAGCACTACATCGACTACGCGACACCGGGCATGATCCTGCTGGCCATCAGCTACGGGCTCTCCGGCACCGCGGTCGCGGTGAGCTCGGACATGGCCAAGGGCGTCATCAACCGGTTCAAGGTCATGGACGTCTCCCGCGGCGCCGTGCTGACCGGGCACGTGGTGGCCACCATGCTCACCAATGTGGTCGCCATAGCGGCCGTACTGGGAGTGGCGTTCGCCCTGGGCTTCCGGCCGCCGGCCACCGCGCTGGACTGGCTGGGCGCGCTCGGCATCGTCCTGGCCACCTCGTTCGGGGCGTCCTGGCTGACCGTCGCGCTGGGCATGGCCGCCAAGACCCCGGAGTCCGCGGGCATGTCCGTGGTGCCGCTGATCATGCTGCCCTTCGTGAGCAGCGCGATCGTCCCGGCCGACCAGATGGGCCAGGGCGTCCGGCAGTTCGCGCAGTACCAGCCCTTCACCCCGATCATCGAGTCCCTGCGCGGGTTCCTCACCGGGCACCCGTCGGGCGGCTACACCGCCGCGGCGCTGGCCTGGTGCGCCGGGTTCGCGATCGTCGGATACCTGTGGTCCCGCGCCACTTTCACGAAGCGAGCGTGATCTCGGCCAGTTCATGCCAGACCGCCCGCGCCCCCTCCCCCGTCGCCTCGGTGAACTTCACGTCACCGAGGCGACTTCGTGCTGTCCGCTCGATCCGGGCCGCATCCGGGTGGGAATGATCCGATACGCCACGCACCGCGGTACTGGCCGCGAGCAGCCGCACCGCCTGCTCGTCCTGCTCCGCCCGCAGCGCCAGATCCGCCAGACCGACCAGCACCTTGGCGAGCAGGGGCGCGTGTCCCGCCGCCGACGCCACCCGGAAGGCCGCGGCCCGATGGTCGCGGGCCTCGTCGAGGCCGTCCGCCAGATAGCCGAGCAGATCGTGGATCACCGCACTCATGAACGGCTGCTCCGATTCTCCCGCCAGCAGGGCCTTCGCGACGCCGATCTGCCGGTGCGCCTCTTCGGGATCCGCGTTCCAGCGCGCCAATTCCGCTCGGGCCAGGGCCATTTCGGCCAGCGCGATCGGCCAGCCGGTCTGATCCGCGTACCGCTGGGCCTCGGCCATGGCGGCCGTGCTCGCCGCCGCGTCGCCCAGCAGCCAGTACAGCTGCGCCTGCCGTGACCGCATCCGGACCAGGTCCTCGATCGCGCCGACCTCGGCGACCACCGCGATCGCCTGCTCGAGATACGCACACGCACTGGCGAATTCGCCGCGCAGGGCGAGGCTGTCGGCCAGCTCGGTCAGCGCGAACGAGATCCCCCAGCGCTCACCGACGGCCCGGAACTCCGCCAGCGCCAGCTCCAGGTGTTCGTCGGCCTCCGGCCCGCCCTGGCCGAGCACGGTCCGCAACTTGCCCAGCTGCAGCCGGGCCAGCGCCCGCACCCACGGATCGTCGTCGCCGAGCAGCGCCTCGAAGGCGGGCAGGAACTGATCCGGCCCCTGCAGCATGCGTTCCAGCGCGACCACGAACGCCAGCGTCGGATGACCGGTCCGGCCGCCGCCGGTCCGATCGCCGCCGGCCCGGTAGGCCTGGTGGATCCATTCCTCCACGTGGTGTTCGTCATTCGGGCCGGAGGTCATGAAATGCACGACGAGCCCGTAGACCGTAGCCCGGGTCTCGTCGTCGGCTTCGCCGGGCGTCCGGGCGGCCGCGGTGACCAGCTCCATGCCCTCGGCCTTGTGCCCGCTGAGCCACCAGTACCAGCCGGCGGCCGCGGCCAGCCCCATGGCCGCGGTCGCGTCCGCCGCGGCGAGCGCGCCGCGCATGGCGGCCGCGATATTGTCGTGCTCGGGTTCGAGAACGGCGAGCCATTCCAGCTGTTCGGCCCGGCGCAGATGCGGTTCCGCGGTCGCGGCCAGTCCGGTGAAATACGCCAGATGCGCGCGCCGCGCCGCGTCCGCCTCCCCCGCCTCCGCGAGCCGGTCGCGGGCGTACTGCTTGATCGTCTCGAGCATCCGGTAGCGCGGCCCGTCGTCGCCCGCGGTGAGCAGCAGCGATTTCTCGGTCAGCGCGGTCAGCAGCTCGAGCACCTCCCACTGTTCGACCGCCGCGGGCTGCCCCTCGGATTCGCTACTCGCACAGACCTGTTCGGCCGCCTCGAGGCTCGCGCCGCCGGCGAACACCGAAAGCCGGCGCAGCACAGCCTGTTCGGCCTCACTGAGCAGTTCCCAGCTCCAGTCCACGACCGCCCGCAGGGTCCGGTGCTGCGGTTGCGCGGTCCGGCTGCCCCCGGTCAGCAGCCGGAACCGATCGTCGAGACGGGTGGCGAGCTGCTCGAGGGACATGGTGCGCAGGCGGGCCGCGGCCAGTTCGATCGCCAGCGGGATCCCGTCGAGCGCACGGCACACGCGGGCCATGGTCGCCAGGGTGCGGGCATCGGCGCCGAGGTCCTGGCGCACCGCGCCGGCGCGGTCGCGCAAAAGCTGGACGGCCGGGGAGGATTCGATCGCGCCGGCGTCCGCGTCCGCGGCGGGCAGCGCCAAAGGCTCGACCTGCCAGAGCGCTTCACCGGTGATGCCGAGCGGTTCTCGGCTGGTGGCGAGAATGCGCAACCGCTGGCACTCCCCGAGCAGACGGTGGGCGAACGCCGCCGAGGACTCGATCACATGCTCGCAGTTGTCCAGGATCAGCAGCATGTCGCGCTCGCGGATGGCCGCGACGAGGCGGTCCAGGGGTTCCGCGTTCGCCCCGCCGCCCAGCAGCGCGTCCCGCAGCCCGAGCGCGGCCAGCGCCGCCTGCGCGAGGTCACCGCCCGCGCTCGCCGAGGACAGCTCCACCAGCCACGCGCCGTCCGGCAGCCCGTCGAGCAGGGCGCGCCCGGTCTCCGTGGCCAGCCTGGTCTTTCCCGAACCGCCCGGTCCGGTCACCGTGGTGAGCCGATGGCGGGCGACGAGAGCGCGCACCGCGGCGATGTCGGCCTGCTTGCCGACGTATCGGGTCAGTTCGGCGCGCAGGTTGGTCCGGCGGTCGTCCTCCCGCCCGCCCACCTCCCCACGCAGCAGGGCGACGTGCAGGGCGGACAGCTCCGGCGCGGGATCCACACCCAGCTCGTCGGCGAGGGCCTCCCGGACCCGCTGGTACACGACCAGCGCCTCGGCGCCCCGGCCCGCGGCGGCGAGCGCGCGCATCAGCGACGCGGCGAGTCGTTCCCGCACGGGGTGCTGGGCCACCAGATCATTCAGTTCGGTGACCAGTTCCGCGCCCCGGCCGAGCCGGAGTTCGGCGTCGTACCGATCCTCGAGCGCACCGATGTGCAGTCCCTCGAGCCGGGCGATCACCGCGTCGATGGCCGCGCCGTCCTGCGCCCCGATGTCCCGCATGGGCGCGCCGCGCCACAGTGCGAGGGCCTCGCGCAGCAGTTCGGCCTGGTGGACGTCGTCGCCGCCACGGGCCTGGTCGAGGAGCTGTTCGAACCGCACGGCGTCGATGTCGCCGGGCGCCACCGTCAGCCGGTAGCCGCCCGCCTGCACGTCGATCGACCCGTCCGGAAGTACCCGCCGCAATCGGGAAACCAAGGCCTGCAAGGCATTCGCCGCATCGGACGGCGGCTCCTCGCCCCAAATCCAGTCGACCAGCCGCGCTTTCGAGACCGCCCGGCCGGGTTCCAGCGCGAGCGCGATCAGCAACGACCGCAACCGGGCGCCCGGTACCTCCAGCAATCCGCCGTCGTCTGCCCGGATTTCGAGCGGCCCAAGCATTCCGATCTGCACCCGGACCATTCTGCCGTGCGCTGTCCAGCCGGGCCGAACACGTGTCAGCGGACGTGTCAGTCCGGCGTCAGGCCGCTGTCAGCCGGGCTCGCGAAAGTAGTCGCATCAGCAGCACAGACCCTCGAAGGAGAAACATCATGACCGTGTTCCAGACCCCCGAAGCCATCACCGTCGCCGTGGACGTGGCCGCCGGAAACGTCACCGTCATCGCCTCGAACCGCACCGACACCGTCGTCGAGATCCGCCCGGCCGACGCGTCCGAGAAGGCGGACGTGCGCGCCGCCGAGCAGATCCGCACCGAGTTCGCCGCGGGCACCCTGACCGTGCAGGCCCCCAGGGGCTGGCGGAAGTTCTCCCCGCTCGCGGGCCGCGGGTCGGTCGAGGTCACCATCGAGGTGCCGGCCGGCTCCCGCCTGACCGGTTCGCTCGGCATGGGCAACCTGCTGGGCGCGGGTCCGCTCGGCGAGTGCGAGCTGGAGGTCTCCGCCGGTGACATCACCGTCGAGCGCCCGCTCGGCTCGGTCACCGCGAAGGTCGCGAAGGGCGACATCCGCATCGTCGAGGCCACCCGCGGCGTGATCGACGTGGAGACCGCCACCGGCGACCTGTCGGTCGGCATCCACCCGGGCAGCGCCGCCCGGATGGAAACCAACGCGCAGAAGGGCACCATCCAGAACCAGCTGTACCCCGTCAGCCGGCCGCAGGACATCGTCGAGGTCCACGCCCGGAACTCCTACGGCAATATCACCATCGGTCACACCACCGCCGCCTGACCCGCATGGTTGTCCACATCCCGGCTCGGGGCCGCCCACCCGGCGGCACCGAGCGGGACGGGACGCCCGCAGGGGCGGCGGTATCGTGGCGATCGTGGATCGTGGTGTCGCCGAGGTTGGCTTGTCCGATGCGGGGCGGGTGCGGGAGTGGCTCGCGGAAGCGGAGCGGAATCCGGCCGGCCTGCCGGACGCCGGATACATCGCGCTGTTGCACGCGGACGGCTCCGAGCTGGAGCGGTTGTGCGAGCTGGCCGATGCGCTCCGGCAGCGGACGGTCGGCGACGCCCTCACCTATGTCGTGAACCGGAATCTGGATACCGCCGTGGTCTCCGGCTCCGCGGCGCGGGAGCGACTGGCCGCGCTGGTGTCCGAGGCGCACGCGCTGGGCGCCACCGAGATCTGCATGCAGGGCCCGCTGCCCGCCGACAGCGATGACGACTATCTGGCGCTGATCGCCGCCATCACCGAGACCGCTCCCCTGCACCTGCACGCCTTCCGCCCGGAGGAACTGCTCGACGGCGCCGCGCGCCGTGCGCTGCCCTTGGACGAGTTCCTGTCGCGGGCAAAGGATTCCGGCCTCGGATCGGTTCCCGGCACCGGTGCGCGCATCCTCGACGACGATGTGCGCGCCCGGTTGAAGGGCAGCCCGGATCTACCCGTGAGCCGCTGGGTGGAGGTGATCGAGGCCGCCCACCGCGCGGGCCTGACCTCCACCTCGACCATGGTCTACGGGCATGTGGAGACCCCCGCGCAGCAGGTGGCCCACCTGCGGCTGCTCGCCGATATCCAGGACCGCACCGGCGGCTTCACCGAATTCATCGCCATGCCCATGGTTCCCGTGACCGCGGCATCCGGCTTCCTCGATCCCGTTGTGCCCGAAGCGCTCCGGCGGCAGACGCGGGCGGTGCACGCCGTCGCGCGGCTGCTCCTGCACGGGCGCATCGACAATATTCAGGCCGCGTGGCCCCGGCTGGGGCTGGCAGTGGCGGTCGAGCTGCTGCGCGGTGGCGCGAACGATCTCGGCGGCCTGCTGCTCGACGGCCGGCTCGCGCCGGAGTCCGGTCCGGAGGCCGGGCTGAGCCTCACCGTCACCGATGTCGATCGGATCGCCGCGGAGCTGGACCGCTCGCTGCGCCGCCGCACCACCCGGTACGGCCATGCCTGAGAGCACGGATCCGGCCACCGCCGAAGGACATTCGAGCCCCGAACGGGTCGACGTGCTGATCGTCGGCGCGGGTTTCGCCGGTATCGGCATGGGCATCCAGCTCGCCCGCCGGGGCCGGGACTCCTTCGTCATCATCGAGCAGGCCGACGATGTGGGCGGCACCTGGCGCGACAACCGCTACCCGGGCGTGGCCTGCGATATCCCCGCCCACCTGTATTCCTTTTCGTTCCGGCCGAATCCGCGATGGTCGCGGGTGTTCGCCGAGGGCGCGGAGATTCACGCCTACCTGCGGTCGTGCGTCCAGCAGGAGGAGCTGGAACCGTACCTGCGGCTGAATTGCGCACTGGAACAGGCGGAGTGGGTCGAAGCCGAGGCGCGCTGGTTCGTCCGGACCTCCCGCGGCGACTTCTCGGCCGCCACCCTGATCATCGCCACCGGACGGCTGACCGAACCCCGGATCCCGCCGGTCGCGGAGCTGGCGAATTTCGGTGGCCGGCACTGGCATTCGGCGCGGTGGAATCCGAAGGTGTCGCTGGTCGGCAAGCGGGTCGGCCTGGTGGGCACCGGCGCGTCCGCGGTCCAGATCCTGCCGCGGCTCGCGGGTGAGGCCAGCGAGGTCGTGGTCTTCCAGCGTTCGGCGCCCTATGTGCTGCCGCGCGGGGACCGCTTCTACACCCCCGACGAGCTGTCGAGCTTCGCCGCCGACCCGCGGACCATCACCGAGCTGCGCGACGAGCTGTTCGCCGAGGCCGAGCTCAGCATCGCCGCCCGGCGCCGCCGCCACCCGGAGATCGATCTGCTGCACCAGCGCGCCACGGACCATCTGGCGGCCCAGGTCCGCGATCCACGTCTGCGGCAGCGGCTCACGCCCGACTACGAAATCGGCTGCAAGCGAATCCTTTTCTCCGACGACTACTACGCGGCCCTGCAGCTGGACACCGTCCAGCTGGAACCGACCGAGCTGACCCGCATCGACGACGGCCTGGCCATCGCCGCGAGCGGGCACCCCTACGATCTCGAGATCCTGGTCTTCGCCACCGGTTTCAACGCCACCCGGCCGTCGATCGCCAAGCACATCCGGGGCCGCACCTCGCTGCTGTCCGAGCGCTGGAGCAACGGCATGGTCGCGCACGCGTCGACCACCGTGGACGGCTTCCCCAATATGTATGTGCTGGACGGGCCGAACGCGGCGCTCGGCCACAACTCCGCGATCTATGTGATCGAGACCCAGATCGATTACGTACTCAGCGCGCTGGATCATCTCGCCTCCAGCGCGCACACCGTCCTGGAGGTCACGCCCGAGGCGGTCCGCTCCTCCATGCTCGATATCGAGGAGCGCGCCCGCGACACGGTGTGGACCCAGGGCCGCTGCACGAGCTGGTACCGCGACGAACAGACCGGTCGCGTCACCCTGCTCTGGCCGGACTCCGCGGTCTCGTTCCGCCAGAGCAACGGCGCCTTCGACATTTCCGCCTACCGGTGACCCCGGCCGCGGAGTTTGCGGCCGCGGCCATGGCGGCAATCAATCAGCCATCGTGGCAGACGGCAGATCCACAGCGTTTCGGCCGAGACCGGACCGGTCCCGCGGCCTAGGCTGAGGGCATGACGCCGCTGCAGCGCTATATCGCAGAGGAAATCGCCACCGATCACGCCGAGGGCCTGCTCAGCCGCCGGGAAGCGCTACGCCGGCTGGGGCTGCTCGGCATGGGGACACCGGCGGCCGTGGCGCTGCTGGCGGCCTGCGCCGACTCGGGCAAGCAGTCCGCTCCCACGACCACCGCCGCGAGCTCGTCCGCGTCCCCGCCGGCCGCACCGCCCGGCACCGCGACGGCCCTGCAGCCCACCGCGATCACCTTCGCCGGACCCGAGGGCCGCACCCTGCAGGCCGCGTGGGCCGAGGCGTCCCAGCCCATGGGCGGCGTGCTGGTCATCCACGAGAACCGGGGCCTGACCGACCACATCCGTTCGGTGACAGGGCGTTTCGCGGGCGTCGGGTATTCGGCGCTCGCGGTGGATCTGCTCTCCGAGGAGGGCGGCACCGCCACCTTCACCGATCAGGCGGCCGCCACCGCCGCGCTCGGCAAGATCCCCCAGGACCGATTCGTCGCCGATCTGCGCGCGGGCCTGACCGAGCTGCAGCGCCGCGTACCCGGAAAGAAGCTGGGCGCCACCGGTTTCTGTTTCGGCGGCGGGCTGACCTGGCTGCTGCTCACCTCGGGCACCCCCGAACTCGCGGCCGCCACCCCCTTCTACGGCCCGTTCCCCGATGGCGGCGAGGTCACCGGATCCAAGGCCGCGGTGCTGGCCGTCTACGCCGCGCTGGACAGCCGGGTCGACGCCTCCCGCCCGGCCGCCGAGGCGGCCCTGGACAAGGCGGGGCTCCCGCACGAGAGCTTCGTGGCCGACAATGCCGACCACGCCTTCTTCAACGACACCGGCCCCCGCTACCAGCCCACCGCCGCCGCCGAGGCCTGGCACCGGGTACTCGACTGGTACGGCCGCTACCTGGCCTGACCCCGCCGGTCACGTCGGCCCCGCCGCCTCGCCACGGCCCCGGGCGGGCGCTGATGGTTCCATGGGCTCGTGGAATTGCGTCAGTTGCGGTATTTCGTGACCGTCGCCGAGGAGTTGCACTTCGGGCGAGCGGCCGAGCGCTTGCACATCGCGCAGCCCGCGGTGAGCCAGCAGGTGCGGCGGCTGGAACGGGACCTGGGTGTGCAATTGCTGGACCGGTCGCCGCGGCGGGTGCGGCTGACCGAGGCCGGGTTGCGCTTCCTGCCCGCGGCGCGGGGTGTGCTGGCCGCGGCCGATCAGGCCCGGGCCAGCGTGGCCGGCCTGGCGGGTGCCCGCGCGGAGGTGTTCCGGCTGGGCACGGTGACCGGACTGGGCGAGCGCCTGGACGCGGTCCTGGATGCCTTCGCCGAGCAGGCGCCGCAGGTGCAGGTCGAGCTGGTGGCGCTGCCGGTGCGGGATCGGCTGGCCCGGGTGGCGGACGGCGGTCTGGACGCCGCCTTCGTGCGCTCGCCGGAACCCGGTGAGAGCCCGGAACTGGACTTCCTGCCCGCCTGGGACGATCCGCTGGTGGTGGCCCTGCCCGCCAAACACGCACTGGCGAACCAGGATTCGGTCCGGCTGGCGGACCTGGCCACGGTGCCGCTGCGGCTGACCGAACGGCGCAACCACCCGGCGCTGGTGGATCTGGTGCTGAACGCCTGTGTGCGCGCCGGATTCGAGCCGGTGCCCGCGCCCACCTCCACCACCCTCCAGGACACGCTGGCCGCCATCGGCGCGGGCTCGCCCATGTGGACGGTGGTCTACGAATCGAATGCGCGGCAGGTCCACAACACGCGGGTCGCCTTCCGCCCCTTCGCCGATGCGGGCCTGACCCTGCCCATCGCGCTGGCGGTGCGGGCGGATGCGGCGTCGCCGAATCTGCGCCTGCTGGGCGCTCTGCTCGCGCGCGCGTAGGGATCTCGCGGGCGCACAGGGATCTCGCGGGCGCACACGCGATAAGGATCGCTTATCGCTGCGCGAACGACCTGCTCATTGGTCGGGGTGTGGTTTTCCGGTGAACTGTTCTCAGGCCGCCGAACGGATCGGAGATCGGAACCCCCGGTTCCGAGATGGCCGGTATCCCAGCAGTTTTCGCGAAGGAGAACAGTCATGCCCATCGTCACCGTGCAGCAGGGCCCGCGCACCGTCGAGCTGAAGCGGGACCTGGTCCGCCGCATCACCGACGCCTTCGTGGACGCCTATCAGATTCCGGCCGAGGCCGTGCAGGTGTG
Source organism: Nocardia sp. NPDC004711 (assembly GCF_053601595.1). NCBI lineage: Bacteria > Bacillati > Actinomycetota > Actinomycetes > Mycobacteriales > Nocardiaceae > Nocardia > Nocardia sp. NPDC004711. The sequence goes on from NZ_JBSGCB010000001.1 coordinate 32,737, forward strand.
GATCCACGAGACGCCCGCCGACAGCTGGGGCACGGCCGGTCGCCTGACCGCCGACGGCAAATAGCCGGTACACCGGCGGGTCGCCCGGGGGAGCCGAAACCAGCTGTGGCGCACCCGAACCGACCCGCCGGTACCGTTAGATGTCGGACCCGTGACAACCCGGCATCGACTATGCATGCTCCCAGGTAGACCCCCGTTTTAGTGATACAACGGCAGCATGACGGAGGATGTCGGCAGCGCGGCCGTACCGACAGCGGCGGGGCGCTCGGTGGAATTCTGGGGCTATTGCATGTGGGGCCTCGCGGGACTGGCGATCGCCACCTCGGAGCTGGCGTCGGTCTTCGGACTGGCGAGCTGGCCGACCATCTCGAACACCATCGGGCATCTGGAGACTCAGCACTCGTTCGTCCGGCTCATCGTCGTGTCGGTGATCGTGCTGCTGGCGTATTACGCTGTCCCGCAACTGGCCACCCCGCCCGAGCCCACCCCGCAGATGGTCGCCGGGCGCACCCTCACCGTGAACGGCCGTGTCACCAACCCGTATTCGCCGATCACCCTGCTGGGCGCGGGGTATCTGCTGGCCGCGGTGGGCACCTTCGTCTTCGGGGTCCTGTTCGCCGCCACCGACCGTGGCATGCACCCACAGTCCTACCTGGGCGCGTACGTCCTCTACGGACTGATCGCCCTGATGTGGGTCATCGTGCCCAGCATTCTAGCCATGTTCTTCAGCCGAGATGTGCCCTTCCCCACCCTGTTTCGCACCATCGGCTACCTGGAGCGCCGCGCCCACCCGATCGCCGCCATCCTGCTGGCCGCACTGGTGGTGCTGCTCATCCACCTGGCCTTCTACCCCTGGCCCCGAGTCCAGAGCTGAGTGCCCGGCAACGCCGAACCCGTTGTCCGCGAACTATTTACGACCGCGTAGCAGCAGAAACGCGGCATAGGCCGCGCCGGAGATGCCGATAACCACGACCACACCGATGGTTGTCAGAATTGCGTCCACCCTTGTGATTCTAGGCTTTTCGGCCCTCGGACGGGGCGCTGTCAGCCCGGAACGGTGCGGCCGCCGGCGAATCACCAGCGCGTCGTCCACCGACACCCAGCAGTGTCACGATCTCGGGTGTGTGCGCCCACCAGCGCTGCGGGACGCCCGCGGCGCAGCAATGGCGAACTGATCCCGCGCGAACCCGGCGTGCCGCGAGTGCTCGATCCCCGGAACAGGCGTATGCAGGAGCTATGGGTCGCCATCCGCAGCGGACGCCGTTCTATGGGGCGCTGATGCTGGTCGGGGTCATGCTCACTGGGCTGTGGGTCCGGGACTGGCCCTGGCTGTGGCTGCGGGCAGCCGGGTTCGTCGCATTGTTCGTGATCGCGTTCGCCGGGTTCCTCATGACGTTCCGCGACCTCTCGTGAAGAGGCCGGAGCTTTCTCCGGGCAAACCACAGAATCGGACGTGTCACAAACATTGCATACATAGCGATTCATGCATATGGTGTTCGTCGGGCACTACCGAAGGAGGGTTATGGGCGGGCACGAGCATCCACACGGGCATGACCACGCCGGACATTCACACGGCGCGACCGCCGACAGCGACAAGCGCTGGCTGGCCGGCGCGCTCGCGGTCATCGTGGCGTTCCTGCTCGGTGAGGTCGTGGTCGGCCTGGTCGCCAGGTCGCTGGCACTGCTCTCCGACGCCGCCCACATGCTCACCGACGCGGCCTCGATCGTGCTGGCGCTGTGGGCCATCCGGCTGGCGGCCCGGCCCGCCGCGGGCCGGATGACCTACGGCTGGAAGCGCGCCGAGATCCTCTCCGCCCAGGCCAACGGCCTGACCCTGCTGGGCCTGGCGGCCTGGCTCACCTACGAGGCCATCCGCCGCCTGATCAACCCGCCCGAGGTGACCGGTGGCCTGGTGCTGGCCACCGCGCTGGTCGGCATCGTGGTGAACGTGCTGGCCGGCTGGATGATCAGCCGCGCCAACCGGACCAGTCTCAATGTCGAGGGCGCGTATCAGCACATCCTCAACGACCTGTTCGCCTTCATCGCCACCGCGGTCGCCGGTCTGATCATCATGCTCACCGGCTTCGCCCGCGCCGACGGCATCGCCACCCTGATCGTGGTGGTGCTCATGGTGAAGGCCGGCGTCAGCCTGGTCCGCGCCTCGGGCCGCATCTTCCTCGAGGCCGCACCCGCCTACCTCGACCCGATCGAGATCGGCCGGGAGATGGCCGAGGTGGACTGCGTCATCGAGGTGCACGACCTGCACATCTGGGAGATCACCTCCGGTACCCCGTCGCTGTCGGCGCACATCCTGGTCGGGCCCGGCACCGACAGCCAGGCGGTGCGCGCCGCGGTCGCCGGCATGCTCTCCGACAAGCACCACATCGATCACAGCGTGCTGCAGGTCGACTACACCGACCACGCGGAATGCCCGGACACCGAGCACGACCACGTCCCGCACTGCCAGGACGCGCACGGCCCGGTGCACCGCAAATCCATTGCCACGAACTGAGAGTCGACCGCCGGTTCAGGCGGGCACGGAGTGCCGCCCGGCGAGCCGGGCCAGCGCCGCCGCGGCCGGTGACTCCGGCGCGGCGGTGTACACGACCAGCAGCTGATCGGGATCGCCCGGCAGCGCGAAGGTTTCGTAGCCGAGTTCCAGCCGCCCTGCCTCGGCATGCTGAATCAGCTTGGCGCCGCGAGTCTTCTCCTTGATCGGATGCGCGGCCCACAACCGCCGGAAGACCACGCTGCGGGCGGACAGTTCCCCGACCAGTGCCGCCACCCGCGGATCGTCGGGATGCAGTCCCGCATCGCGCCGCAGGAACGCGACGGTCTCGCCGGCCACCGTCTTCCAGTCGGGATAGAAGGTGGAGGCGGCGGGATCCAGGAACAGGTACCGCGCCTGGTTGCGTTCCGCGGCGGGTATGCGCGAGAAGCCGGACACCAAGTCGCCCAGGGTATTCCAGGCCAGCACATCCATGCGCCGCCCCAGCACGAAGGCGGGCGCGGTGAGGGCGTCGAGCACCAGCCGGACACCGGGGTGGACGGTGTCGCTGTAGACGCTGGACACGGTGGTCGGATGCGCGTCGACGGTGCCACCCGGCCGGGCCAGCGCGTACAGGTGCAGCCGCTCCTGATCACTCAGCCGCAGGGCACGGGCGACCGCGTCGAGCACGGCATCCGAAACATGTTTGCCGCGGCCCTGTTCCAGGCGGATGTAGTAGTCGACGCTCACCCCGGCCAGCTGCGCCACCTCCTCACGGCGCAGGCCGGGGACCCGGCGGCGGCCGTATTCGCGCAGCCCCGCGTCCGCGGGCTGGATGCGGGAGCGGCGCGAGCGCAGGAAGTCGCCGAGATCGTTCTGCATGGGGTCCAGCGTACGAACCCATCCTGGTACCGGCAGACCCAGGAAAACCGCAACCCTCGTTGCCGATCACGCACGCTCGCAGGATGAATGCACACGCAGAAAGCGAAGGAGCAATCGACATGAGCTACGAGAACCTGTCCGGCCGCACCGCCGTCATCGCCGGAGCCGCCAGCGGCATGGGCGAGGCCACCGCACTGCTGCTGGCCCGCAACGGGGCCCGGGTGGCACTGCTGGCGCGGCGCGCGGACCGGCTCGACACCCTGGCCGCCAAGATCGAAGCCGAGGGCGGGACCGCGCTGGCGGTGCCGGTGGATGTCACCGACTCGGCCGGCGTGACCGCCGCGGCGGACGCCGTGCACGCCACGTTCGGCCCGGTCGATCTGGTGGTGAACTCGGCGGGCGTCATGCTGCCCAACCCGATCACCGACGGCCGCGAGGACGAGTGGACCCGCATGCTGGAGACCAATGTGGCCGGGCGCCTGCGCATGATCCGCGCCTTCCTGCCGGACCTGCTGGCCGCCGCGGACGCGGGCCGGACCGCCGACCTGGTCAACATCTCCTCGATCGGCGCGCATGTGGCGTTCCCCGGCTACGCGGTGTACGGCGCCACCCAGGCCGCCATCACCCAGCTGTCGGCGACGCTGCGCACCGAGCTCGGCGCGCGCAAGGTGCGCGTCACCAATATCGAGCCCGGCCTCACCGACACCGAACTCGGCAGCCACATCGACAATGCCGAGCTCAGCGGCGAGCTGGACGGCATGTTCGGGTTCATGGAGTCGCTGCGCGCGGACGATATCGCCGATCTGATCGCCTACACCGCCAGCCGTCCGGCGCACGTGAACCTGCGCCAGCTGGTCGTCCTGCCGACCCAGCAGGCGTGAGCGGATCGGGTAGCCGCCCGGCGAAATCGGCCGGGCGGCAGCCACTTCCGTCAGATCAGCGTGCCCGCACCGCAGCAGCAAGTCCTCTGCCATTCGACTCGTGCCGCAAATGGAAGAATGATCAGGCGACGGGGCAGCAGCAGGACGGCGACCACTCTTCCCGCTGTGATAGACAGATTCCGCAGCTCGCGACGAAAGGACGGCATGGGACAGCCCGCGGACTCGTCCGGAAATCCGGTCTCGTCCGAAAAGCCCACGGCTCGGGTGGAATTCGAGACCATGCTGCTCGGCCGCTACTCCATTGCCGCCCGCTACCGCCGTGAAGGCACCCGCCTCGATCGCAGCGCCTACGTCCTGCTCAGCCGCCTCAGCGTCGAGGGACCCATGTCCATCGGCCAGCTCACCGAGGCCTTCGGCCTCGACACCTCGACCGTCAACCGGCAGACCGCCGCCCTGCTGCGCGCCGGACTGGTCGACCGCATCCCCGACCCCATCGGCGGCATCGCCCGCAAATTCCGGATCACCGACATGGGCGAACAGGCCCTGGAGGCCGAGCGTCAGGCCAATACCGAGGGCCTCGACCGCGTCATGGTGAACTGGTCCGCCGACGACGTGGCCGCCTTCGCGAGCTATCTCGAACGCTTCAACACCGATATCGAGCGCCTCGACGGGCGGCCCTGGCCTCGCCCCTGACGGAGCGCCGGGGTGCGCGCCCGCTTCCGAGGGCGCGCCCCGACTTCAGGCGATGCGCACCGCCACCCGGCCCCGATTACCGCGAGTCTCGATGAGCTCGAGTGCGGCATCCATCTCGTCGAGCGGAAGAATGGTGTGGCGCGGGCGAATTCGACCGCACGCCAGCAGGTTCCACAGTTCGGCCCGCCAGCCCTCCAGCAGATCGGCCCGAGTCCGGCTGAGCAGGCCCATCGAGAAGCCGCCGACGGTCTTCAGCTCGCCGAGCAGGCTGCCGGCGTCGATGGTTCCGCCGAAAGCGCTGAAGGCGATCAGGCGACCGTGCGCGCCGAGGATGTCCACGCAGCGCTGAGCCACGTCGCCACCGACGCCGTCGAGGACGACGTCCACCCGCTCGGTCCAGGCGTCCGCGTAGGTGACGACCTCGTCCGCGCCACAGTCGCGCAGGAACTCGGCCTTGTCCACGCTGCCGACGGCCGCGATCACCCGCACCGCCCCCAGCGCCCGGGCCAGCTGGACGGCCAGATGTCCGACCCCGCTGGCCGCGCCGGTGACCAGCACCGACTCCCCGGCGGCGAACCGCGCCGTCCGCAGCAGGCCCAGGGCGATGACGCCGCCCCGCACCAGTGTGAGCGCGTCGGCGACATCCACCCCGGCGGGGATCTCGGACATCAATTGCGGTGCGGCAAGGGCATATTCGGCGTATGCCCCCTCGAAGACCACGCCGCCGACCCGCTTGCCCACCCAGTCGGCGAGGTCCGGTCCGGCCGCCACCACCGTGCCGACGATCTCACCGCCGTCGGGCCCGCCGTCCCGCTGCAGCATGCGCACCAGCCCGAGGTGGACGCCCGCCAGCTCGGTGCGCACCAGCAGCTGACCCGGGCCGGGCACGAGCTCGGCGACGGTGACGACGGCTGGACTGCGGCCGGAGAACTGAATCTTGCGCACTGGCAGTGCCTTTCGGTGAGACCTGGCGCCTTCGCCGTATTTCTATGTTGGACATAAATTTAGTCTGCTTTTCTTCTATATGTCAAACCTAAATTCCCCGAGGCGGGATGATGCTGTTCAGCGCACAAAAAAGCGCGGCGGCCGTCCGGAGACGGCCGCCGCGCCCGACGTGCGGAACGAGCTAGCTGGGAGCCTTCTCGAACTCCTCCACCGCGTGCTGCCCCGAGCCCCACCCCACATGGGCCTCCGCACGCATGCGCTCGATCATGTGCGGGTAGTGCAGTTCGAAGGCCGGACGCTCGGAGCGGATGCGCGGCAGCTCGTAGAAGTTGTGCCGCGGCGGCGGGCAGGAGGTCGCCCATTCGAGGGAGTTGCCGTAGCCCCACGGGTCGTCCACGGTCACGACCTCGCCGTAGCGGTAGGAGCTGAAGACGTTCCACACGAACGGCAGCACCGACGCGCCCAGAATGAACGACCCGATGGTGGAAACGGTGTTCAGCGTGGTGAATCCGTCGCTGGGCAGGTAGTCGGCGTAGCGGCGCGGCATGCCCTGCGCACCCAGCCAGTGCTGGACCAGGAAGGTGGCGTGGAAGCCGAGGAAGGTGGTCCAGAAATGCCACTTGCCCAGGCGCTCGTCGAGCATGCGGCCGGTCATCTTCGGGAACCAGAAATAGATGCCGGCATAGGTGGCGAAGGCGATGGTGCCGAAGAGCACGTAGTGGAAGTGCGCGACCACGAAGTAGGTGTCGGACACGTGGAAGTCCAGCGGCGGCGAGGCCAGGATGACACCCGACAGACCACCGAAGAGGAAGGTGACGATGAACCCGACCGCGAACAGCATGGGCGTCTCGAAGGTGAGCTGACCACGCCACATGGTGCCGATCCAGTTGAAGAACTTCACGCCGGTCGGCACCGCGATGAGGAAGGTCATGAACGAGAAGTACGGCAGCAGCACCGCGCCCGTCGCGTACATGTGGTGCGCCCACACCGCGATCGACAGCGCCGCGATGGCGAAGGTCGCGTAGACCAGGGTGGTGTAACCGAAGATCGGCTTGCGCGAGAACACCGGGATGACTTCGGAGATGATCCCGAAGAACGGCAGCGCGACGATGTACACCTCGGGATGCCCGAAGTACCAGAACAAATGCTGGTAGAGGATGCTGCCGCCGTTCGACGGATCGTAGATGTGCCCGCCCAGGTGGCGGTCGAAGGCCAGCGCGAACAGGGCGGCCGTGAGGATCGGGAAGGCAATCAGGATAAGGAAACTCGTCACCAGGATGGTCCAGACGAACACCGGCATCCGGAACAGCGTCATGCCCGGGCAGCGCAGGCAGACCACGGTGGTGATCATATTGACGCCACCGAGGATGGTGCCCAGGCCGGAGACGGCCAGACCCAGAATCCACAGGTCGCCGCCCACGCCCGGGGAGTGCACGATGTCCGACAGCGGCGTGTAGGCGGTCCAGCCGAAGTCGGCCGCACCGCCCGGGGTGAGGAAGCCGGCGGTCGCCATGGTGCCGCCGAACAGATACAGCCAGTAGCTGAGCGCGTTCAGGCGCGGGAACGCCACGTCGGGCGCGCCGATCTGGAGCGGCAGCACCACATTCGCGAATCCGAACACGATGGCGGTGGCATAGAAGAGCAGCATGATCGTGCCGTGCATGGTGAACAGCTGGTTGAACTGTTCCGTCGAGAGGAACTGCATGCCCGGCCGCGCCAGCTCGGCGCGCATGAGCAGCGCCATCAGGCCACCGATCAGGAAGAAGCTGATGGCCGTGGTCAGGTACATCATCCCGAGCATCTTGGGATCGGTTGTGGTGATCACCTTGAGGACGAACGAGCCCTTGGGACCGTGTCGCGGCGGATACGGGCGGATCGCCTCGAGATTCTGTTCGGGCTTTGGAGCAACTGCAGTCACCACATCCTCCTCGGGAGGGTTCCGTCCAGCTTCTACCAATCAGGGCACATAGAACGGCGCACAGCGTACCGACAGCAAATCGATCCTCGCCGAAAACACTCCGGTCGGAATGAACAGCGATTGGAATGCAAGATACTGCAGGGCAACCCTGCGCGTCGATGGCGGTCTCGAACAGGTTTGGTGCGTTGTTCATTGGCAGTTCATCCCGCGCCATCACGAAATACTCACGAGGCAGGGTCCAATATCGGTGCTATGTCTCGATCACTGCGCACCCGCGTTCTCACCGTCGCCGTGGTCGGCAGCCTCGGCACCGTGCTCGCCGTGGGCGCCGCCACCAATGCCCATGGCGAACCCAAGGCCGTGATCCAGGGCCGCACCGAGGTGACCGCCCGGGTCACCGGCGAGAAGCCGGACAACAAGTGCCAGATCGCGGCGTCCGATATCAGCGGTCCGTGGGGCATCGTCGGCGCCGACGGCACCGTCACCCTCACGCTCGGCGCGGTGCACAGCAACGCCAAGAAGCTGCGCGTCATCTGCGAGGACCCCAGGCGCGGCGACGCCAGCCTGCACACCGTCCGCTCGGATCGGGTGACCTTCGACGGACTGCTCTCCCCCATCCGCCAGATCATGCACAACCGATTCTTCGGGGCCAGATAGCTGTCTTCGGGGCTAGACAACCGGGTGACCGGCGCGCGCCGAGGCGACCGCGGACCGGACCGCGGGCACGGTCTCGGTGGCGAAATGGTGTGTGGCGCGGTCGCCGCCGGGGTCGACGGGGAGCAGGAATTCGCTGATGCCGTGGGCCAGGGCCACTTCCGTGAGCTGGCCGGGCGTCATGGTGGGGTCGATGATGTAGGCGCGGCGGATCAGGGCCGGGACGCGACCCGCCCCACGGGCGGCGGCGTCGATGGCGGTCATCATGGCGGTCAGGGTGGCGGGCGGGGCGTAGCCGACGCTGCCGAGCCAGCCGTCGGCCAGTTCACCGGTCAGGCGCAGGGCGCGGGGACCGTAGACGCCGAGCCAGATGCCGATCGGATGGGCCGGGCGCGGACCGGGTTTCGCGCCGCGCAGCGGATAGAACTGGCCGGCCAGCTGCGAGCGTTCACCCTCACCCCACAGCGCGCGAACGACCGCGATGGCCTCGCGCAGCGCGGCGAGGGCCTGGCCGGGACTGCGGCGGGTGCCGCCCATGGTCTCGATGGCGTCCCAGAACGCGCCGGCGCCCAGGCCCAGTTCGACCCGGCCGCCGCTGAGCAGGTCCAGGCTGGCCGCGCTGCGGGCCAGCACCGCGGGCGGACGCAGCGGGAGGTTCGCGACCGCGGGCATGAGGGTGAGGTTGCGGGTGACGCCGGCCAGATAGGACAGCAGGGTCCAGGTGTCCAGGAAGGCGGGCTGATACGGATGATCCTGCACCGCCAGCACTTCCAGCCCGGACTCGTCGGCGTGCCGCACCAGGCGCAGCAGCAGACGCCCGCGCGCCGCCTCGGGCGGCACGAAGATCCCGAACCGGAGCTCATGCCCGTAATCCGCCATAGCGAATATCAAGCTACCGCGCTGCCGGGCGCGCCCGGGCGAAATCGGGCGGATTCGGCGCGTCCGGGCGGCGCCAGCCCTCTCAGATCGTGATCAACTGGCAACCCGATTCCATAGTCGTTGCCGGGCAACGGAATACAATTGAGACCGGGTCGCCCGGGTCACGACCCGGTCTTTTCGGCAGTGGGCCGTTCGCGACGGCCGGGTGAAGGGACGTGCGCGATGCCGGCTCACAGCACGGTGGACATCGCCCTACGACACCTGAGGGGAGTGGATCCCTCGGCGTTGCACCACGCGCGGAACCGGTTGGCGGAGACCGGAATCGCACGGCTGGGATTTCTGCTCCCGCACCGGGTCAAACGGGTCCTCGCCGCCGAGGCGCTGACCCTGCTCGATCATCACAAACAGTGGGGCGACCTGCTGCCCGAGGGCGAGGGCCTGGCCCGGCAGCAGGTCGAGCTGACCGAGCAGGAGGTGGCCGCCCACGCCTCCTGCATCCCGCAGCTCTACGACTGTGAACCCTTGCGGCACAGCCTTTCCGTGGTCGCCGCCGAACCGGTCCTGGCCTGCCCCGAGGCCGAGCGCTACCGCGTCAGCCGCCTGCACCACGACGACTCGGTCGACCAATGGCATTGGGACGACTACGCTTTCGCCCTCGTCCTGGTGGTGGAGTGCCCGCCGCTGGCGGACGGCGGCTTCGTGCAGACGGTGGCGCACACCCGCCGCGACTGGGACCACGCCGACATCTACCGGACCCTGACCCGCAATCCGATCCACTCGTGGGAGATACAGCCCGGCGACCTCTACCTGATGCGCGCCGACACCACCCTGCACCGTGTGCACCCCTTCGCGCACGGCCGCCGCACGATCGTCGCCATGACCTTCGCGGCGCGGACCGACACCGAGCGGGAAGTCCCGTGGCGGGCTGCCGAACTCACGCCCCGATAACGGACACGCCGTGCAGAGCTGGGAGTTTGCGCCAACAGGTCGATGTGGGCCGAATCATATAGAGTGATAGCCTGATTAACCGTTAACGCAGCGGGGGGCAGCGTCGCCGCACCGTATCCGCTCCGGGCAGTTGTGCCCCACCCGGCTAAGGCGGCTCCCATGGACCTGCTCAACCCTCTCGACGCGATCTTCCTGGCCATCGAATCCCGCGAGCATCCCATGCACGTGGGCGGTCTGCAGCTGTTCGAGCCGCCCGCCGACGCGGGCCCCGAGTTCACCCACGAGCTCTTCGAGGCGATGGCCGCGAAAACCGATGTCCGCACCCGATTCCGGCGCAAACCGAGCCGGCTGCTGGGCGGCTTCTCCAGCCTCGCCTGGTCCCATGCCGAGACCGTGGATCTGGGCTACCACCTGCGGCGTTCCGCACTGCCGGCGCCCGGCGGCATGGGTGATCTGCTGGACCTCACCGAGCGCCTGCACGGCATCCTGCTGGACCGGCACCGCCCACTGTGGGAGGCCCGGCTCATCGAGGGCCTGTCCGACGGCCGCTTCGCGGTCTACGTGAAGATGCACCACGCCCTCATCGACGGCGTCTCGGCCATGCGGCTGCTGCAGCGCACCCTCACCGACGACCCGCTCGACAGCCGGCTCACCGTCCCCTGGGGCACGGCGCCGGTGCCGCGCGACGACAGCCCCGAACCCGAAAGCCCCTGGACGCAGTTGCGCCGGGCGGTGCCGCGGATCCTGCGCGCCACCGGATCGATCGCCGCGCCGTTGCGGGGCGCCATCGACGGGCGGCTCACCCTGCCGATGACCGCCCCGCGCACCGTGCTCAACACCTCCATCGGCGGGGCCCGGCGCATCGCGGTGCGGTCCTGGCCGCTGGAGCGGATCAATGCCGTCCGGCTGGCCACCGGGGCCACCGTCAACGACATCGTGCTCGCCATGAGCGCCGCCGCGCTGCGCGCCTATCTGCTCGAGCGTGACGCACTGCCGGACGAGCCGCTGATCGCCATGGTGCCGGTCAACATTCGCAGCGCCGCCGAATCCGATACCTCCGAGGGCAATCTGGTGGCGGCCTGCCTGGCCAACCTCGGCACCCACATCGCGGATCCGGCGGTCCGGCTGGAAACCATCAGCACCTCCATGCGCGACGCCAAACGGGTGTTCACGCAATTGCCGAAGCTGGAGGCCATGCTGCTGTCGGCCGCGCTGATGACGCCGTTCGGGGTGTCGCTACTACCGGGCTTCGAAGCACTGCCGCGTATGCCGTTCAACCTGGTGATCTCGAATGTGCCCGGGCCGCGCAAACCGGTCTACATGCAGGGTGCGCGCCTGGACGCCAATTACCCGCTGTCGATTCCGTTCGAATCGCAGGCCATGAACATCACGCTGACCACCAACGGCGACAATCTGGATTTCGGCCTGGTCGGCTGCCGCCGCACCGTGCCGGATCTCGATCGCATGACCGACCATCTGGAGAACGGCCTGGCCGAGCTGGAGCGAGCCGTCGCCTGACGCCTCGTGGCACCGGGCCGCGTCGGGCCTCATTACGCTGGTCCGCGTGGAAACATCGTGGCCCGAACTGCGCACCGAGTGCCTGATCCTCGAGGACGAGGCGGTCCTGGCCCTGAACAAGCCGGCCGGGATCTCGGTGACGGGCGAACGCCACGACACCGACATCGTGGAAATGGCCGCGGCGCAGGGCGAGACGCTGTATCCGGTGCACCGGATCGACAAGGTCACCTCGGGTCTCGTCCTGCTGGCCAAGGAGCTGTCCGCGCACGGGCAGCTCACCCGGCAGTTCAACAAGCGCACGGCGGAGAAGACGTACCTGGCCGTCACCGCCTCCACGGGCCTGCCCGACCGCGGCGTCATCGATCTGCCGCTGAGTGTGGGCCGCAAGAATCGGGTGCGAATCGCCGCGCCCCGCGAGAGCATTCACCGCGCGGGCGACACCTGGCTGGTCGACGAGCAGGACGTGGCGGCGGGCAAGAGCTATCCGTCGGTTACCGAATTCACCACCCTGGCCCGCACCGATTCCCATACCGTGCTTGCACTGCGCCCGATCACCGGTCGGCGGCATCAAATTCGCGTGCACCTGGCCTGGATCGGTCACCCCATCGTCGGCGACCCGCTGTTCGACCGGACCGGCGCATTTCCCCGCACCCATCTGCATTCGTGGCGTCTGACCCTGGACGCGTCCTGGCGTCCCACCGGCACACTCGAACTGGAGGCCGAGCCGGGCGCCGACTTCTGGCGGATCGGCGACACCCCGGTCACCACCGATCCGCGGCAACTGTTGAGCAGCGCAGGCGAACTCATGACCCGCACCACATCGACCGGTCATTGATACGACTTCGCTATATTGGGTGGCGGGTCTCACCGAGACCGCATCAGGGCAGGTCAATTAGCCTGAATGGGGTGACCGCGGTGCGGCGGCACAGCCGGGCGCAATGATGCTGCCCTTCACAGAAAGCGAACGCCGATGGTTCTGCTGGCTCAGCTCAGTGACACCCATTTCAATATGGGCGCCCGCAATGTCGAACGCGCCGAACGGGTGATGGCCTTTCTCGCCGAGCTGCCGCAGCGACCCGACGTCATCATCGTCACCGGCGACATCGCCGACGAGGGCGATGTGGAGGAGTACCAGCAGGCGCGCGCGGCCCTGACCGCCGATCTGCCCGTGCTGATCCTGCCCGGCAATCACGACGACCGCGCCAATATGCGCAGCGTGCTCTTCCCCGCCACCTCGGGCACCGGACCCATCAATCAGTCCTATCGGATCGACGGCGTGACCCTGGCCCTGCTGGACTCCAGCATCCCCGGCAAACCGGAGGGCCTGCTCGAGGACGAGACCTACGACTTCCTCACCGAGGTCCTGGCAGCCGCCCCCGCCGATGAGGTGGTGCTGGTGGCCATGCATCATCCGCCGGTGCCGGTGCAGTCCACCGTCGTGGATCCCATCCGGCTCACCAATCCGGAGCGCCTGGCCGAGATCGTGGCGGGCGACGACCGCATCGCCGCCGTCCTCACCGGCCACGTGCACGCCGGGCTCATGACCCAGTTCGCGGGCAAGCCGCTGATCGTGGCGCCCAGCGTCTCCTCCACCATCGGCTGCGAATGGGAAACGGCCGCACCGGGGCACGTGCCGATCGATTTCGCGCCCGACCCGTCGATGATCTTCCACTCCATTACCGACGGCCGGCTGCTGTCGATGTTCCGGCCCATCGCCATGGGCGGCTGGCTCAGCGAACCGACGGAGTGAGCGCGCCGCGCCGGTAGGCCGAGGGTGTGGTGCCGGTCCAGCGTTTGAAGGCGTGAATGAAGGTGGACGCCTCCGCGTAGCCGAGCCGGATCGCCACATCGCTCACCGACAGCGGTGTGGCCGTGAGCATTTCCTCGGCCAGCGCGCGCCGCACCTCGTCCAGCAGCTGCCGGTAGCTGGTACCCGCCGCGTCCAGGTGGCGGCGCAGGGTGCGGGTGCCCATATTGAGATCCCTTGCCACCGAATCGATTCCGGGCGGCACCGCGAAACCGTCCAGGCCGCCGCGCGGCACCAGCAGCGCCCGCACCTCGGCGGCGATGCCGGTGCGGGCGCGGCGGCGGGAGACCAGTTCGGTGCACTGCGCCAGGCACATGGCCCAGGTGTGCTCGTTGGCCTGCGGCAGCGGCTGCTCCAGGATCGCCGGATCCATGGTGAACACATTGTGCTCGGCCTCGAAATTCGGTGTCAGTCCGTAGATTTCGGTGTAGAGGCGGAGGTCGGGCGGCGGCTCGAAATCGAAGTCGGCGCGCAGCAGTTCGACGCGGTGACCCATCAGGTCCGACAGCATCTGGAACATGGCGGTGACGTCGCGTTCCACCAGGAAGCGGCGGACGTCGGCGGGCACCCGCTCGTCGTGGATGCGGGCCATGAATTCACCCGGCCGCCAGCGGGCCGCCGGAATGCAGAAGGTGAAGCTGAGCTCCAGGTAGCGCAGAGCGAGGGAGATGGCCTCACCGAGGGTGGGACTGCTGACGCAGGCGAAGCCGAAGATGCCGAAGGTGGTGATGCGGTACCGCCGACCCACCTCCAGCCCGAGGTCGGGGCGGGCGCCCAGTTCGCGCACCAGGTTCCGGATCACCGCCAGTTCGGTGTGCGCGTCGATCTGCTCGTCCGGATTGGCCAGCTGCTTCTCGTTCAATCCGCTGCCCTGCAGCATGCGGGCGGCCGGGACACCGTGCTCGCGCGCGAATCCGACCATGAGGGCGACACTCGCCACGCCGCGCGGGAAATTCCAGTCGCGAATCCCCGCCTCCTGCACCGTGCCCATAGCCTGATTATGGCCGAAATTCTCGATCCGGTCGCCCACCAAATCGAACGCTCGCTCCTACAGTGAGAAGAGTCTTCGATGTGAGGAGCACCACAATGCCGTCCGTCATCATCATCGGCGCCGGATTCGGCGGGCTCGGCATGGCGATCGAGTTGCAGCGCAATGGCTTCCGCGAGTTCACCATCCTGGAGAAGGCGGCCGGCCTGGGCGGGGTGTGGCGGGAGAACACCTACCCCGGGGCGGCCTGCGATGTGCCGTCGCCGCTGTACTCGTTCGCGCACGAGCCCAGACCGAAGTGGCGGCAGCGGTATTCGACACGCGAGGACATCTGGGCGTACATGCGCGGGATCGCCGAGCGGCATCGGCTGCTGGACCACATCGTGTTCGGGACCGAGGTCACCGAGGCGGAGTTCGACGAGACGACCGGGCAGTGGACGGTGCGCACCGCCGACGGCGTGACGCGCACCGCGGATGTGCTGGTTCCGGCCGTCGGGCAGTTGTCGCGCCCGGCCATGCCGCCGATTCCGGGCATCGAGGTGTTCGGCGGGGAATCCTTCCATTCGGCGCGGTGGGATCACGGGGTCGAACTGGCCGGCAAGCGGGTGGCCTGCATCGGGACCGGGGCCAGCGCGATCCAGTACATTCCCGAGATCCAGCCGCGGGCCACTCATCTGACCGTCTTCCAGCGCACCGCCGCCTGGGTGCTGCCCAAATTCGACACCGACTACAAGCCGGTGCATCAGCGGATCCTCATCTCGATTCCAGGAATGCCTAAAGCCGAACGCCTTTCGTGGTGGCTGCTCGGCGAGTTCATATCGCTGGGGCTGGTCGAGTTCCCCGGCATCGTGCGCGCGATCGCGCGGATCGCGGAGAAACATCTGGAGGTGAAGGTCGCCGATCCGGAGCTGCGCGCCAAGCTCACCCCGGACTACCCCATCGGCTGCAAGCGCGGACTGTTCTCCAACGACTACTTCCCGGCCCTCACCCAGCCCAATGTGCACGTGGAGACCACCGCCATCAGCGAAATCGTCCCCGAGGGCGTCCGCACCGCCGACGGCGTGCTGCACGAGGCCGACGTCATCATCTACGGCACCGGCTTCAAGGGCACGGAATTCCTGTGGCCCATGAAGATCCGGGGCCGCGGCGGCCGCAACCTGAGCGACGTGTGGGACGGCGGCGCCCACGCCTACCTGGGCATCACGGTCCCCGAATTCCCCAATATGTTCATGGTCTACGGCCCCAACACCAACCTGGGCGTCGGATCCGTCATTTACATGATCGAATCCCAGGCGCGCTACATCCGCCACGCCCTGCAACTCCTCGCCGAACGACCGCGCACCTATCTGGAAGTCCGACCCGAAGTCGAACTGGCCTTCAACGATGCCCTTCAGCAGCGCCTGGCCCGCACCCCGTGGAACTTCTGCACCAGCTGGTATCGGACGCCCTCGGGCCGCATCACCAACAACTGGCCCGCCACCACCCACCGCTACCGCCGCCGCACCCGCGCCCTGCGCCTCCCCGACTACACCTTCACCCCGATCCGGGGCTGATCGGTAACTGGTACGCGAAATTCCTTGCCCACCAGGTCATCTCAACCTCGGTGGGGAACACGGTGCTGGCAGCGGACACCGAGTGATCTGCGTCGGCCGTCTCCCACCAGCACCGAACCTTCCCGATTCCTCGGCTTCACCGCTCAATGAGAATCAGAAGGGCAACCTGTTGGTCAGTACCGGTGGCAAATGTCGGTGACCTGGCGCAGGTGCGGACTGAAGTCCGAGTTGATGTCGGTGGGCGCGCCCATCTGCTGCTGTTCGACGAGCAGGGCCTGGAAGGCGATGCGCCGCTGCCACATCGGCTGGTCGTAGGCCATCCGGAACGCGGCCTTGCGCGTGGGTGCGGCATCGAGCTGCGCCGCGACCTCGGGTTCCACCTGATGGAAGGCGGCGTCGATCTGGTCGAACGAGCAACTCGAGCTCAGCAACGGTTCGAGATCGCTCATCGGATCGGCGCCCGCCACTCCCGCACCGGACAGCGCCGCACCGGCGGCGAATCCGGCAATCGTCACTGCAATCACGCCTGCGTACCGCGCACTGATCAACCTCATGTGAGACCAACCTTTCGTAGTAGCTGGATCTGCGGATGACAACCGGCCCTCGTCCGGGCCGGACCGAAGGGTAGCCGAGGGCATCGGGGGCCGGAGCGCTGGACTCCGCACAACACCTTTGTCTCCACGCGCGAGTCGTCGTTGACCGCGCGTACCAGGCCACATAGTTTGTTCTCCCGTGCGCCGGAATTCTTGGCGGCGCAAGCAGTGGTCCGTGGTATCTGGAGCGTCGGCCGATACACACTGGAGGCGTTTTGAAGCTCGATGCCGCACGGTTCGGGAAACGCACGAATAGATCGACCAAACTATCGCGAACAATTCGATACTGGTGGCGCGTCGGACTGATCGGCGCAGTCACACTGCTGACGACGGCGATCGCGGTGCCCAGCGCCCGCGCCGATATCCCCTTCCCCGACAACGATCCGTTCTACGCGGCGCCTGCCAACCTCGGACAATTCGCGAACGGGTCGATTCTCAACTCCCGGCCGATCTCGGTGTTCGGGCAGTCGCTGCCGGTAGCGGGCTGGCAGGTCCAATACCGGACCACCGGCTCCAATGGCGAGGCCGCCGCCGATATGGCCACGGTCTTGAAGCCCGATACCCCGTGGAACGGGCCGGGTGATCGCCCGCTGCTGGCGTTCCAGGTCGCCGAGGACAGTCTCGGAACGCGGTGCGCGCCATCGTTCGCGCTGCGCGGCGGACGCGGCTTCTCGATCATCACCACGCTGCTGGATGTCCCGTTCCTGGCGCAGGCGCTGTGGCGCGGCTGGGCGGTGGTGGTGTCCGACTACCAGGGCCCGCAGTCCCGTTTCTTCGACGGCGTCAACTCCGGCCGGGCCGTGCTGGACGGCGTGCGCGCCGCCAAATCCTTCGCCCCGCTGGGCATTACCACCAACAGCGCACTCGGCGCGTGGGGTTACTCGGGCGGCGCCTTCGCCACCCTGTGGGCCATGCAGCTGCGGTCGAGCTACGCACCCGAGCTCCGGTTCGCGGGCGTGACCTCCGGCGGCGTGCCCGTGGACATCCCCTCCATGATGCGCGGGGTGGACGGCGGTTTCCAGGCCGGGCTCGCCGTGCTCATCCTGATCGCCCTGGCGCGCAACGATTCCGGCACCGGACTGGCCAAGATCCTCAATGACAACGGCCGCACGCTGATGGCCCGAGAGGCCAGCTCGTGCGCCGGCGACCTGGTGGTCCACCACGCCATGCGGCACCTCGACGAATACTCGACCGCACCGAATCTCGTCGGCAGCCAAGCGTTCAAGGCCGCCGCCATCCGTCAGGAACTGGGCGCCCAGGCCCCCGATACCCCGCTGTACCTCTACCACAGCAATGCCGACGACGTGATCCCGGCGGGAGGCTTCAGCGCCCTCGTCGACCGCTACTGCTCCCTCGGCGCAAACCTGACCGCCATCCACTCACAGATTCCCGGCCACAACCCCGCGGCAGTCGTGGAATCCCTGGGAGCCTTGAACTTCCTGTCCGACCGCTTCGCCGGCAAACCGATGTCCCCCGGCTGCGACGTGCGCTGAGGCGTGCATGCAGGATCGGCCGCTACTCGCCGAAGGCGTCGAGGCCGGATTGCCAAGCGGCCGCGAGGTCGGCGTTGCTGGGGAAGCGGCCGTCGATTTCGAGGCTCACCATGCCGTGAGCGAAGGCCCACAGGGCGCGGGCGCGGGCCGGGTCGCCGCCGACGGCCGTGACGAGTGGTTGTGCCGTGCGCTCTTCCAGGTCGGGCGGGAGTAGGTCGCGGCGGAGTGGGCGGTAGTTCATGAGGCGGTATACGTGCGGGTGGGCCAGGGCGTAGTCGCGGTAGGCCTGCGCCACGCCCGGGAGGCCCTGGGCGGAGGCGGTTTCCAGGGCCTGCTCCACCTCGGTGAAAGCCTGGGCCACTATCAGGGTTTCGAGGGCGGTCTTGTCGGGGACGTGTTTGTAGAGGGAGGGGGCTTTGATACCCAAGGCCTCGGCCACGTTTCGCATGGTCAAGGCCTCGGGGCCCTGGGTGTCCAAGAGGGTGCGAGCGGCGGCGGCGATCTGCCGCTGCCGCTCGGTGAGTGGTCCGGTCGGGTCAGGCACGGAGGAATCCGTCCGCGCTGCGGAGGCCGTAGCCGGCCATGCGGTCGATGCCGATGTGCAGCATCCAGGCCAGCAGGAAGGTGAACAGGGCCGGGATCTGGAGGGGGGCAAAGGTGTACGCGACGGCCAGGGCCAGGGGGATCCAGGTGCGGTGGGCGGTGTTGTAGAAGGGGACGGCCCGGCGGGGCAATTGGCCCTGCTGCACAGGGTCTTCGGCGCCGATGGCGGCGAAGAAGGTGAGGTCGGGGGCGATGAGGCCGGCCGTCAGGGCCAGCCACGAGCCGGTGCCGTGGTTGACGCCCTCGAGGATGGCGAAGGCGGCGAGGAAGACGGTCCAGGAGATCCATCCGGCCTTGCGGACCAGGGCCGGGAGGCGGTGATCGGTGGTGGCCGGCAGGTTGGCGGCGATGGTGGTCATCGGACCCTCCGAGGCTTCTAACTGGGGCTAACGCTGTTAGCCACCATGTTAAGCTAACGCCGTTAGCCCGTCAACCTCGGATGGTCAGGCGGCCATCGGCTCCGCCTCCGCGGCAGGCGAACCAGCCGGTTCCGCGGGATGGAAGCCCGGCAGGAACCGATCCACGTACGGGATCATCAGCTGGATCAGCGGTCCGATGGCGAACGCGTACACGACCGTGCCCACTCCGACGCTGCCGCCGAGGATCCAACCGGCGGACAATACCGTCGCCTCCAGCCCTGTCCGGATGACCCACACCGGCTTGCCCGTACGCCGAACCAGGCCAGTCATCAGGCCATCGCGTGGACCCGGCCCCATGCCCGCACCGATATAGAGCACTGTCGCAATCGCATTGAGCACCACCGCCGCGGCCATGGCCGCGATCCGGATCGGCAACGCGTGCAACTCCGGCAGCAGCCACAGCCCCGCGTCCACCGAGACGCCGATCACCACGACATTGCTGACCGTGCCCAGACCCGGCCGCTGCCGCAGGGGAATCCAGGCCAGCAGTACCGCCGCGCCCGTAATCGCCACGACCGTACCGAAACTCAGCGGCACCTGATCGGCCACGCCCTGATGGAACACATCCCACGGATCCAGGCCGAGCGCGGCGCGAATCATCACGGCCATGGAGAAGCCGTACAACCAGAGTCCGGCATACAGGGCGATGAGGCGGCGCAACAACATTGACCGAGCATGGCGGCAACTGGCATGCAACCGGTAGAGCCAGTCGAAAAGATCTGGATACCAAGCTGGATATATCTTTTCGTACAAGAAACCGCGCAACGCCGTAGTTACGACGCGCGGAGACGCGTTGACCGCGAGGACCGGCCCGACGTAATTTTGTTTCTCCGATGCGCCGGAATTCTTGTCGGCGCGAGCAGCGGGTCCGTGATGTCTGGAGCGTCGGATGGTTCGACGCTGGAGGCGTTATGCGGCGGGACGGCACAGGGTTCGGGGTACGCACGCGCGAATTCACGGTGCGCTCACATAAGGTTCGGCACTGGTGGCGCGTCGGTCTGATCGGCGCGGTGACCCTGCTGGCGGCGGCGGTCGCGGTGCCCGGCACTCGCGCCGACATCCCCTATCCCGACAATGATCCGTTCTACGCGGCGCCGATCGACCTGGGAGAGTTCGCCAACGGGGCAATCCTCGACTCCCGGCCCATCGCCGTCTTCGGGCTGCCGCTCCCGGTGGCGGGCTGGCAGGTGCAGTACCGCACCACCGATTCCGCCGGGGAAGCCGCCGCGGATGTGGCCACCGTCATGACGCCTCTCACACCTTGGACCGGTCCCGGCGATCGCCCGCTGCTGTCGTATCAGATCGCCGAGGACAGCCTCGGAACCCGTTGCGCCCCATCGTTCGCGCTGCGCGGCGGGCGCGACTTCTCCATCGCCACCACCCTGCTGGACGTGCCCTTCCTGGCCGAGGCGTTCCGCCGCGGCTGGGCCGTGGTGGTGTCGGACTACGAGGGCCCGCAGTCCCGATTCTTCGACGGCGTGAACTCCGGCCGGGCCGTGCTGGACGGCGTACGCGCCGCCAAATCCTTTGCCCCACTCGGTATCACGGACTCCAGCCCGCTCGGAGCCTGGGGCTACTCGGGCGGCGCCTTCGCCACCCTGTGGGCCATGCAGCTGCGGGCGAGCTATGCGCCCGAGATCTGGTTCGCGGGTGTGACCTCCGGTGGCGTGCCCGCCGATATCCCCGCCATCGCGCGCGGCGTGGACGGCGGCTATCAGGCCGGGCTCGCGGTGCTGATCCTGCTCGCTCTGGCCCGCAACGACTCCGGCTCCGGACTGGCGGACACGCTCGATGACAGCGGCCGGGCGCTGCTGGCGCAGGAGGCGACCTCCTGCGGCGGCGATCTGGTGGCCCGCCACTTCTTCGGGCACGTCGACGACTACTCGAGCGTCCCGGACATCCTTGACAGCCAAGCCTTCCGGGCCGCCACCAGCCATCAGGAGCTGGGCGGCTGGGCGCCCGACGTGCCGCTGTACCTGTATCACAGCAACAACGACGACGTGATTCCGTCGGCGGGCTTCAGCGCCCTGGTGGACCGCTACTGCGCGCTGGGCGCGAACCTGACCGCCGTGCACTCGGCGATACCGGGCCACAATCCGGCCGCTGCCGGAGAAGCCTTGGGCGCCATGAACTTTCTGTCCGATCGCTTCGATGGCGACCCGGTGGACGCCGGGTGCACCGTCCGCTGACGATCGTCCGCAGCGGCCGGTGCACCCGCGCCAGAGCGTTACTGGTCGCCGGGCTGGGCCCACTTGGTGGTGCCGGGCGCCGCGTTCAGCGTGTTGATCAGGTCGATGCCGGCGATGAGCAGGGCGGGCCCGCCGACCACCAGGGTGCCGATGACCGCGCCGACCGCCGCGGCGACCGGGACCGTCGCCAGACCGAAAGCGCCACCGAGGAATCCGATCGCGCCGACCGCCGCGCCCACCGCCAGGCCCAGGAAACTGCCGATGGCCGTGCCGATGCCGAACTGGGTGCTGAACGCCTCCATGGCGTGCTGATTCTCGTTCGTCGAGGCCACCGGGTGCAGTGCCGGCGTGGCCGCGGCGACATCCTTGACCGCGGTCAGGGACAGGGTGGCGCCGTCATCGCTGACGGTGCCCGGCACCGGGTAGCTCAGGCCGTCCTGCTCGAAGGCCAGCGGCAGGCTGAGGACGGTCGCGCCCGCGGAGTCCTTGATGTTCACCGCTCGCCCGGCCAGCTCGAAGCTGCCGTTGGTGAGGGTGGTGACAACGGTATTGCCGACCAGCTGGGTCTGGTAACCGATGTCCGGCACCGCCGGATCCGCGTGTGCCACACCGGCTCCGGCGATGGCGACTGCCGTGACAACCGGCGCGGCGACAGCGGTGATCTTGCGCAGCATCATGGGTCTTCCAATCTTGATCAGGTGTTTGTGGCAACACACGGCTCAGTTGAAAGAATTCCCCCCTTTGCGACTGTGAGCCCGTGCTGCATAGGCAACGCGTTCTACTGGCAGACACGGTAGCGCGCGGCACCGACAGCCCGAATTATTTTCCGCTCGAGTGTTGCTAAAAAAGCAGTTCGATGCCGATTCCCAAGGCGCACACCAAAGCCACCACCAGCAACGCCACCACGTCCGCGCGCCCCGGCGATCCCGGGCGGGCGGTCAGCTCGCCGGTGCCGCCGCGGGTGGTGATGGCCTCGCCGAGTTCGCCCGCCCGCCGGCTCGAGACCGCCATGCTCGCGGTCAGAATATCGACCAGCGGGTTCTCCGACGCCCGGTGCAGCAGCGAATCCCTGGGCCGCAGTTTGCGAGCCGCGCGCAGGATGCGCATCTCCTCCAGCAGCAGCGGCAGGCCGCGCAGGGTGAGCGCGACCACCACCGCCCACTCGTCCACCGGAATCGCGTGCCGGACCCCATGGCGTGTCCAGCCGATGCGCTTCAGCGGCGCACCCAATCTGGCCAGCGCGGGCGCCACCTCACCCATCGGCGTGGTCCAGGCGACCAGGAACGACGCACCCAGCAGCAGGAAGCCGAACAGGATCACCTGCGCGTACCGCAGCAGCGCCGACGCGCCGACCGGCGCGTTGATGGCCGCCCCGATCAGCACGCCCGCCCAGATCCACCACGGGAGCCGGGGCAGCGTGCCCAGCGGCAGTTTCGCCAGCAGGAACACCGCCACCAGGAACAGCGACGCGACACCCAGCAGCGCCCAGGACGGGATGAACATGAGCAGCACGCTGACGGCGAAGACGCCGATCATCTTGGTACCGGCCCAGAGTCGATGCACGGGGCTGTCGACGGGGACCTCGCGGAGCACGACGCTGCTCATCGGACACCTCCGGTGAAATCCTGAATCCGGTTGTCGTGCACTGCGGCGGCACCGTTCTCGACGAGGCGGCCGTCACGCAGGTGGACGGTGCGGTCGCACACCGCGGCCATGTCGGACACGTCGTGCGAGATGACGATGAGGGTCAGGCCCGAATCCCGGAGCCGGGCAAGCAGTTCCACCACTCCGGCGCGGCCCTTCGGATCCAGTCCGGCCAGCGGCTCGTCGAGCACCACCACCTGGGGATGGCTCGCCACGATCGCCGCCAGCACCACCCGCTTGGCCTGCCCGCCACTGAGCTCCTCGACCGAGCGCGAGGCCAGCGCCCGATCCAGCCCCACGGCGTCGAGGGCGCGCGCGACCGCGTAACTGCCGCGGCCACCCCAGTCCTCGATCTCGGTGCCGACGTCCTGGCGCTGCAATTGCAGGCGGGAATGCTGGAAGGCCAGCTGCACGGCCCCGATCCGCTTGTGCACCGGACGGGTGGTCCCCATGGGTTCGCGCAGCACGCAGGTGCCGGCGGTGGGTGTGGTCAGCCCGGCCATGATCCAGGCCAGCGTGGACTTGCCGGAACCGTTGCCGCCCACGATGAGCAGGGCTTCGCCGCGGCGGACGCTCAGGTCGATGTCGTGCAGGGCGGGCGCTTCCCAGGGGGTGCCGCAGTTGTAGGTGTGGCCGACGCCCCGCAATTCGAGGACGGCGTCGCCCATGGACCGGCGGCGTGGATCGCGAACGGGGCGCGGCCAGGCGGGCAGATGGCCGACCGAGCGGCCCTGTTCCAGATGAACGACCCGGTCCGCGGCGGCCGCGTCCGCCTCGTGATGGGTCACCAGGACCACGGCCATCGGATGCCGGCGCGGCAGGTCGGCCAGCAGTGCGACCAGGTCGCGACGACCCTCGGGGTCGATCATCGAGGTCGCCTCGTCGGCGATGAGCAGCGTGGGCTGCCGGGCCAGGGCGGCGGCCACCGCGAGCCGCTGCTGCTGGCCACCCGACAGGGTCGAGGTTTCGCGGCCGCCCATCCCGGCCAGGCCGACCTCGGACAGCAATCCGTCGATATCGACGGCCGCGGCATCGGCGGTGGGCAGGCCCCACACCACGTCATCCCTGACGAGTACGCCCAGCGTCTGGCTCTCCGGTCGCTGCAACACCATCGCGGTGCCGCCACGCACGCCCAGACCGGCCGCGCCCAGCCGGGTGACCGTGCCCGCGGTCGGCGGGCGACCCGCGAGAATCCTGGTGAGCGTGGATTTTCCGGACCCGTTGTGCCCGACCACTGCCACGAATTCGCCGACGTCGACGGTCAGATCGATATTGTGCAGGGCATCGGTCTGCGCTCCCTCGTATCGGAACGCCACCTCCCGCAAGGTGACCGGCAGCGGCGCGACCGCCCGCGGATCCGCGGGCGCTTCCAGCAGGCTGTCACGGCCCGGCAGCCAGGACAGGCGATCCAGCACCCGCCCGAGCACGAACCAGGAGAACACTCCGCTGACCACCATGGCGGCGATGATGCCGCCGCCCACGAAGGCCCACCACCAGTGCAGCACGGTGTCGGTGTAGTCGGACACGGCACGGCCCAGCGGTTCCAGCGAAGACTGGCGCGCCGCAAGGTTTTCGATGCCTGCCGCGGAGTTGCGGATGCTGTCGAACAGCAGGTGCCGTGACTGGGCGAAAACCAGCAGCATGCCGACCGTCAGGGCGGCCATCGCGGATCCGGCCACCGCCGACAGCGCCACCACCGCGGGCAGACCGCCTCGCCTGCGCTTGACAGTGCCGATGATCCCACCGATCACCGCGACGCCGACCAGGTTCTCGGCGGGCAGCAGCCCCGCCGCGACGAACGTCACCAGCGCCCCCGCGATGGTGGTCGCCAGCTGCGCCCGGAACCGGTGCCGATGCGCCAGCATCCCCATGGGCACCGCCGCCACCAGCTGCAGTGCCGCGGCGAAGGGCACCAGCGACCCGAGGGTCACCAGCCCCACCGTCGCCCCGCCCAGCACGGCCGACGCGGCCAGCTCGATGGGCCGCAACGCCCCTGTGGGAAGCGTCGCCCCAGCGCTGCTCCCGGCGCGGGACACGCCAACCTGCTCGGCCAGGCCGCCGCGAATCCGGTACGAATCGGTCACGCCTACCAGTCTGCCGTGTCCGCACCCCAACCCACCGCGACCTCTCAACATCTCCACAGACTGCAGGCAGTGCCGCCACAAATATCGGCGGTCGATCAGCGGAAACACCAGCCCCTATGGCATGGCCGACCCTCCCGCAGATCGGCCCGCATTCCCGGCCGCTAGGCCGGACGCTGGTCGATGAGGTTGGCGAAGATGTGGGTGATGCGGGTCGTGAGGGCTTCGGGGGTGGTGCCGGATTGGGTTGCGCGGAGGCCGAATTTGCCGTCGACGGTGAGGGCGGCCATGCCGTGGGCCAGCGACCACCAGGCCAGGGCCAGGGTTTCGGCGTCGGTGGCGGGGAGGAAGCCGGAGTGGACGGCGTCGGCGACGGCGGATTCGAGGATGGCGTAGGCGGCGTCGCCCGCGGCCTCGGTGTCGGGGTGCTTCTCGGGCTGGGACAGCTCGGGGCGGAACATGATCCGGAAGTAGGCGGCGTGGTCGCGGGCGAAGCCGACGTACCCCTCGGCCATGGCGAGCAGGGCGGCGCGCGGATCGGGGGCAGCGACGCGGGCGGATGCCATTGCGGCGCCGAGTATTTCGAAGCCGCGGGTGGCGAGGGCGGACATCAGGGCGGCACGGTCGGCGAAGTGGTGGTAGGGCGCGCCGGAACTGACGCCGGCTTCGCGGGCGACCTTGCGCAGGCTCACCGCGGCCAGGCCCTCGGACTCGATCAGCTGCAGGGAGGCGCGCAGTAGTTCCTCGCGGAGGTCTCCGTGGTGATAGCGGTCCTTGGTCGGCGGCATGGGATGAGCGTAAGGGGTTGACGGCTCCCGGCCTCGGAATCTATACATTGTTCAGATTCTGAACACTGCTCAGATTGGAGTCAGGCAATGTCCGATCTCGTTCTCGTCACCGGCGCTTCCGGCTATGTCGCGGGCCATGTCATCCAGGAGCTGCTCGGCCAGGGCTATCGGGTGCGCGGCACCGTGCGCTCGGCCGCCCGCGCCACCGCGGTGGCCGAACTCCTGCCCGGCGTCGAGCTGGTCGAGGCCGATCTGGGCTCGGACGCGGGCTGGGCCGCGGCCGTCGCGGGTTGCCGCTACGTGCTGCACACCGCCTCACCCTTCCCCTCCGGCGTTCCCGAGCACGAGGACGAACTCGTCCGCCCCGCCGTGGACGGCACGCTGCGGGTGCTGCGGGCGGCCGCCGGGAGCGGTGTCGAACGGGTCGTCGTGACCTCCTCCATCGCGGCGGTCGAGGTCGGCAACGAAGGGCATCTGCTCACCGAGGCGGACTGGTCCGACACCGAACAGTGCGACGCCTACCAGAAGAGCAAGACCCTGGCCGAGCGCGCCGCCTGGGACTTCGCCGCGCAGCACCCGAATCTCGAACTGGCCGTGATCAATCCGGGCATGATCATCGGCCCCATCCTGCGCGCCGAGGCCGGCACCTCGGTGGACGGCATTCGCGCCCTGCTGGCCGGGGGCATGCCCGGCGTCCCCCGGCTGAACTTCGCGACCGTGGACGTCCGCGACCTCGCGGTGGCGCATCGGCTCGCCATGGAAACCCCGCAGGCCGCGGGCAATCGCTATATCTGCGCGGGCGAGGAAGTCTCCTTCCCGCAGATGGCGCAGATCCTCGCCCAGCGCTATCGGGTCGCGACCCGCGTGCTCCCCGACTGGCTCGTCCGCCTGAGCGCCCGGTTCAACCCCGACGCCCGCACCGCCGTCCGCTTCCTCGGCCGTACAGCACAGCTGAGCGCCGCCAAGGCCGAGCACGACCTGAACTGGACCATGCGCCCCGTGGCGGATTCCCTGCTCGACACCGCGGAGAGCCTCATCCACTTCGGCCTGGTGCCCGCGCCCCGCCCAGCCCGCTCCGCCGCCTGAGTCAGGGAGCTTCCACCGAGGGATGTCGCCCGATTCCCCCGCACCGCGAGGTCCCCGATGATGGTTCGCCGGCGGGGTAGGGTGACGAAAGAGGGTGGGGCAGTGGGAGATTGCGGAGGGCTTATGCGGCGCGGGAACGGGCTGGAGATTCCGGAGACGCTCGAGGACGTGTGCTCGCCGGAGAAGATGGCGGTCGTCGTGTACGACATGCAGGTCGGGGTGCTCGGGCAGCTCGACGCCGGCCCGGCGATCACCGAACGGGTCGCGCGGGTCGTCGAGGCCGCGCGGCGCGGCGGCTACCCCGTGATCTTCCTGCGGCACTTCTTCCTGCCGAAGCGCCTCATGGGAACCTTCGCATTGCGCATGGCCATGACCTGGCAGGGCGTGGACTCCGCGGACGACGTGGTGCCGATCCTGCAGCGGGACACCCCGGGATTCGAGCTGGTGCCGGAACTTCGGCCGCAGGCGGGCGAGACCGTCTTCGACAAGACCTCGATGTCGGCGTTCGAGGGCACCCCGCTGGCCTCCACCCTGCGGGACCTCGGGATCGGCGCGTACGCCATCGTCGGCGTCGCGCTCGAGATCGGCATCGCGCCGACCGTGTGCCACTCCACCGATCTGGGTTTCATCCCGGTCGTGATCCGGGACGGCGTCGGCGGGCGGGACGAGCCCGGACAGCAGCGCGCGTGGGACGATTTCGCCTTCCAGGGCCACTCCATCGTCACCGACATCGACACCATCGTGCCGCTGCTCGAGAAGTCGAGCTAGCCGAAACGGTCAGTCGGAGCTGGGAATCCAGGCCGGATGCCAGAGCCGTCCGGTCTCGGTCCAGTTCATGAAGCGCACGGTGCCGGTGAGTTTCGGCGTCACCCACACCGCGTCCTTGCGCTCGTCGGCGGTGAGTTCATTGTCGAACGGGCTGGTCTTGCGTGCCAGGCGGCGCAGCCGATCGGCGAGGTCGCTCATCTCCTGCTCGCTGAACCCGGTGCCGACCCGGCCCAGGTAGTACAGCTCCCCCTCGTGCGGAACACCGACCAGCAGCGAAGCGAACTGCCGCACCTCCGATCTCCGGTAGCCGCCGATCACCACCGACAGCGTCCGCCAGTTCCGGGTCTTGATCCACGACTGCCCGCGCCGCCCGGGCAGATATACCGAGTCCCGCCGCTTGGCGACCACTCCCTCCATGCCGTGATCCTGGCTGTACCGCAGGGCTTCCGCGCCCGGCCCGCCCAGCTGTCTCGGCACGATCAGCGAACGCGCCTGCCCGGCAAGGGCTTCCAGCACCCGCCGCCGGTCGTCGTAGCGTTTGCGGATCAGCGAGGTGCCGTCCAGATACAGCAGGTCGAAGGCCAGGAAGACCGCCCGCGTCGAATCCTCCCGCAGCAGGCCGAGATTCGCGCCGCCGTGATCGTCGAAGACCACCGCCTCGCCGTCGAGCACCGCGCTGTGCCCGGACAGTTCCGAACCCAGCACCGCCAGGCCCGGATATTTCCCGGTGACCACATGCCCGGCCCGGCTGCGCAGCGTGACCGCGCCGTCCTCGATCTCGGCGATCAGCCGGAACCCGTCCCACTTGGTCTCGAAGGCCCAGTGCTCGGCGTCCAGGGTCCCGACATCACCCGCCGTGGCCAGCATGGGTTTCAGCCCCCGCGGCATGGGCGCGGGGGTGCGCGGCGCGGCCGGAACCGGCTGCGCCCCATCGCCTTCCATCCCCGGCGGCGTCTGATCCTTCATCAGGTGCATGAGCCACTGGTTGCCGCTGGTCTGGATCAGCGCGTACCGCCCCGTCAGCCGCTGCCCGCGCAGCCAGACGATGACCTCGTCGTCACGCCACTTCTCGGTCTCGTAGGTGCCGGTATCCCAGATGGTCATCTCGCCGCCGCCGTACTCGCCCTTGGGGATGGTCCCGTGAAAGGTGAGGTACTCCATCGGATGGTCCTCGGTGTGCACGGCCAGGCGGTTCTCGCCGGTATCGGTGGGTGGGCCCTTGGGCACCGCCCAGGACACCAGCACGCCCTCGCGTTCCAGCCGGACATCCCAGTGCAGCCGCCGGGCGTGATGCTCCTGCACCACGAACCGATTCCCCGGACCGGCGTCTGGCGGGCCCGGCGGGACCGGTTCGGGTGTGCGCCGCGGGTCACGCATGGAGCGGTAGGTGTCGAGCCGGTCCGGAACCGGTTCCGGCAGTGGCTCGTCCAATCCTTCGAGCAGATCCCCCTGCTCATGCCAGCGCCGTAGCACCTCGTCGAAGCGCAAGTGCCGCAGCCGCTTCGGCTTCTCGATCTCCGGCCAGGCCCGGGGCGCGGCCACCCACGGCTCGGTGCGCCCGCGCAGCGAATACGGCGCGATGGTGGTCTTGGCCGGATTGTTCTGGCTCCAGTCCAGGAATACCTTGCCCCCGCGCGCCGATTTCGCCATGGTGGCCGTCACCAGCTCCGGCCGCAGCTGCTGCAGGTTGGTGGCGACCTGCTTGGCCACCGCCGACGCCCCGTTCGGCCCGAGTCTGCGGTCCAGCGGCACGTAGACGTGAATTCCCTTGGAGCCGCTGGTGACCGGATAGGCCTCCAGCCCCACCTCGCGCACCACGTCCCGCAGGATGAGCGCCACCTCGGCGCACTGCGCCAGCCCGGCCCCCGGCCCGGGATCCAGGTCGAACACCAGGCGGGTGATGTCCCCGACCTCGGCCCCGTCGAAACGCCATTGCGGCACATGCAGTTCCAGCGCCGCCTGCTGCCCGAGCCAGGCCATGCCCGCGAGATTGTCGATGAGCGGGTACGTGACCGGCCGGTCGGAATGCCGAACCGTCCGCCGCGCCAGCCACTTCGGCGCGTGCTCGGCCAGGTTCTTCTCGAAGAACGACTGCTCGTCCACCCCGTTCGGCCACCGCTTGCGGGTCACCGGCCGCTGCGCGATATGCGGCAGCAGGGCCGGGGCGATGGCCGTGAAATAGTCGATGGCCTCCCCCTTGGTGGTCCCGGTGGCCGGGTACAGCACCTTGTCGAGGTTGGTCAGCCCAACCTCGATACCCCCGAAATCCCTGCGGGACCCCATGACAGCAGTTTAGGTCCGGGTCCCGGCAAAAACCGGCAACCCGAAGCGCCCCGGAGGAACTCGCGCCATCCGTGAAATGCCAACGGGCCGT
The DNA here is from genome assembly GCF_053601595.1 of Nocardia sp. NPDC004711. Taxonomy (NCBI): domain Bacteria; kingdom Bacillati; phylum Actinomycetota; class Actinomycetes; order Mycobacteriales; family Nocardiaceae; genus Nocardia; species Nocardia sp. NPDC004711. Next base: position 62,929 of record NZ_JBSGCB010000001.1, read on the forward strand.
TCAGGTCAGCGACGGGGACCCCGCCACTCCCGAACAGCCCGTGGAACGACCGGTGCGACCACTGCGCGACGCCGCGACGATTACGCCTTGGGCTGTTCGCCCTCCGCGGCCTCCGCAGCGGGTTCCGGGGCCGGTTCGGCCGCCGCCGCGGCGGGTGCGGGCTCCGCGGCCGGTTCGGCTGCGGGAGCCTCCGCGGGGGCCGCGGCCGGCGCCTCGGCGACCGCCTCGGGCTTGATGGCCGACTTGACCGCCTCCGCGCCCTTGTCGATCTGGGCGGAGAACTTCCCCCCGGTCTTCTCGTCGATCACATGTCCGGCCTTATCGACCGCCTGCTCGATCTTCTCGGCGTTCTGGGCCGCCACCTCTTTGCCCTTGCCGACCAAGCCCTTGAGCGTGTCCATGAGACTCACAGCGCTGCTCCTTCAATCTCGGTCCGTTATTGGCGAACATCTTCCCACCACGAATCCCGTGGTGGGAGGCCAATCGGGTCGATCCGCTCGCCCGGCTTCGGCACGGCGATGCGTGTCCCCGCCGCCTCCGCCGACTCGACCAACCGGCGGACCGGCTCCGACCAGCCGTGGAAGGCGAGATTGAAGGTGGCCCAGTGGATCGGCACCAGCAGCCCGTAACCCGCATCGCCGACACACAGATCGGCGTGGGCGCGCACCGCCTCCTCGGGGTTCATGTGCACATCCGGCCAGTGCCGGTCGTAGGCGCCGATGGGCAGCAGGGTCAGGTCGAACGGGCCCAGCCGCGTACCCGCCTCCGCGAAGGCCTTGGTGTAGCCGGTGTCGCCGCCGAAGTAGACCCGGCGGGTGGGACCGGCGATCGACCAGGACGCCCACAGCGTGGTGTTGCGCACCAGCCCGCGCCCGGAGAAGTGCCGCGCCTCCGCGCAGGTGATCACCAGATCGGTGCCGTCACCGTGATCCCGCTGCAGCTCCGACAGCGAAACCGAAGCGGCCCAGTCCAATTCGACAATGCGATGCTTGGGCACCGCCCAATGCCGCAGATGCGCGCCGATGCCGATCGGCACGATGAACACGCAGTCCTGACTGTCCACCAGCTCGATCACGGTGTCGCGATCCAGATGGTCGTAGTGGTCGTGCGAGATGAGCACCGCGTCCAGCGCCGGCAGCGCCGACAGCGGCGACGGCACCGGATGCAGCCGGGCCGGACCCACCAGCGGCGACGGCGAGACCCGCTCGCTCCACACCGGATCGGCCAGCACCCGGTAGCCGTCCACCTCGATCAGGCAGGTGGCGTGCCCGTACCAGGTGACGGCCAGGTCCGCCGCCCGCTCCGGCAGCGCGGGCGTCACCAGCGGGATCGTCCCGGCCGGGCGGCCCCGGTTGCGCTGGGTGGCCAGCTGATACAGCAGCTCCAGCGGGGAACCGATGATCTGGCTGCTCGGTTCGGTGTTGTGGAACTGCCGATCCCGATAGGTGGTCGCCCCGCGCGCCGTCGTCGCGATGGCGGACATGGAGGCGCCCATGGCGGAGGGAATCCCCCACGCCGCCCGCACCAACCAGGAAAGACCGAATGCACCCGCAGACATACCCACCAGTTTCCGCGCATTCGCGGTCGCGCGCTGCCCCTTCACTTGCCCTCGAACTTCGCGGGCCGCTTCTCCTGGCGTGCCACGCGCGCCTCCTGTGCGTCGGCACTCTGCCACGCCGCGTCCAGCGCCGCGGTCTGCTCGAGGGAGTCGGTACCGCGGGTGTCGTCGTCGTTGAACACCAGTTTCAGATGCCGCAGCGACAGCGGCGCGAGTTCGGCGATCTGCTTGGCCCAGGCCTGCGCGTCGGCCAGCGTGCCGATCCGGTTGGCGAAGCCGAAGTGGTACGCGTCCGCGGCCTGCACCCGCTCGGCGCCCATCAGAATGGTGCGCGCCGGGCCGGGCCCGATCAGGTTGGACAACCGGCGCACGGTCCAACGGTCCACGGAGATACCGAGTTTCGCCGCCGGCACGGCGATGAAGGAGTCCGGCGTCATGACCCGAAGGTCCGACGCCAGGGCCAGCTGCACGCCCGCGCCCAGCGCCCCGCCGTTGATGGCCGCGATCACCGGCACCGGGATCGTCTCGATGGTGCGCAGCATGCCGAGCAGCCCCGTCAGGAACCTGTCCGAATACACACCGTCCAGATCCGCGCCCGCGCTGAAGATCGGCCCCTGGCCGGTCAGCACGATCACGCGGGCCGAGGTCGCGGCCTCCTCGAGCGCCGCGTGCAGCTGCCCGATCAGCTCCTCGTTCAGGGCGTTCCGGCGATCCGGACGCTGCAGTTCGATGGTCACTACCTCGCCATCGCGGCTGACTCCGAGCATCTGTCTCTTTCCCACTGTCCAACTCACCTGCGCTTTCGACCCATGATCGGCTTTCACTCTAGGTGCGCGTACCGTCGGGCCGGTGATCGCAACACCCGATGTCGACATCCTCGTAATCGGCGCCGGTCAGGCCGGTTTATCGGTCGGATATCACCTGCGACGGCTCGGTTTGCGGCCGGAACAGGACTTTCTCATTGTCGACCACGCTCCCGCGCCCGGCGGGGCGTGGCAGTTCCGATGGCCGTCACTGACATTGAGCAACGTCAATCGGGTGCACGATCTTCCGGGCATGTCGTTCGCGGAGGCGCTGCCCGAGGGCTCGGAGAACGCACAGGCGGCCACGGCCGTGCCGCACTACTTCGAGCTCTACGAGAAGCGCTTCGATCTGCGGGTGCACCGGCCGGTGTCGGTCGGCCTGGTGTGCGACCGGGCCACCGCGGCCACCTGCCCGGATCAGGAGGTCGACGGGCTGCTGCACGCGGAGCTGACACCGGACGCGACGCTGCGGGTGCGCGGGCTGGTGAATGCGACCGGCACCTGGGACAAGCCGTTCATTCCCTACTACCGGGGCGCGGACACCTTCGCGGGGCGTCAGCTGCACGCCCACGATTACCGCACCGCAACGGAATTCGCGGGCAAGCACGTGGTCGTGGTGGGCGGCGGGATCACCGCCGTCCAACTGCTGGACGAGATCTCGCAGGTCACCGGCACCACGTGGGTGACCCGGCGCGAACCCGTGTTCCGCTCAGGGCAATTCGCACCCGAGGACGGACGGGCGGCGGTGGCCATGGTGGAGGACCGTGTGCGGCGCGGACTCCCGCCCGGCTCGGTGGTCTCGGTCACCGGCCTGCCCGAGGACGCGCGGGTGCGGGCCATGCGCGAGCGCGGCGTGCTGGACCGGCGGCCCATGTTCGACCACCTCGAAGCCGGCGGAATCCGCTGGGCCGACGGCACTTTCCAGCACGCCGACGTGATCCTGTGGGCCACCGGATTCCGCAGCGCCCTCGACCATCTGGCCCCGCTCCGGCTGCGCGGTCCCGGCGGCGGCATCACCATGGGCGGTCGGCTCGCCACCCGGGTCGAGGCCGATCCGCGCATCCACCTGATCGGCTACGGCCCGTCCGCCAGCACCATCGGCGCGAATCGCGCGGGCCGGGCCGCCGCCGTCGAATTGACCTCGTACCTGGGCATTCCCACCCAGCACGAGCCCTGAGCTCAGGCGGGGGCGTCCATATCGAAAATGTCCGGATCCGCGCCCTGCCGCGCGCCCTTGTCGATACCGGCGATCTGCGTCATCTCCCGGCCGGACAGCTCGAAATCGAAGACCGCCAGGTTCTCCGCCATCCTCGACGGCATCGTGGACTTCGGAATGGCCACGTTCCCCAGCTGCATGTGCCAGCGCAGGATGATCTGCGCGGGCGTCCGGCCGAGCTTGTCCGCCAGCGCGATGATGACCGAGTCGTTGAACTCCGCCCCGCGCCCCAGCGGACTCCATGCCTCGGTCACGATGCCGTGCGCGGCGTGGAAGGCCCGCAGCTCCGACTGCGCGTAATACGGATGCAGCTCAACCTGATTGATGGCCGGCACCTCACCGGTCTCACCCATCACCCGTTCCAGGTGCGCCCTGGTGAAGTTCGAGACGCCGACCGAGACCACCCGGCCCTGCCGCTTGAGCGTCTGCAGCGCGCGGAAGGTGTCGACGTACAGATCGGCCGCGGGCAGCGGCCAGTGGATCAGGAAGAGGTCGATGGTGTCCAGGCCCAGTCGCTTGACGCTGGCGTCGAAGGCGCGCATGGCGGCGTCGTAGCCGTGGTCGGCGTTCCACAGCTTGGTGGTGACGCACACCTCGTCCCGCGGTAGGCCCGATTCGCGGACCGCGCGGCCGACCTCCTCCTCATTGCCGTAGAAGGCGGCGGTGTCGATGCTCCGGTAGCCGAGCTCGAGGGCCGTCGTAAGGGTGCCGACCGCCTCGTCGCCGACGACGTTGTACACACCGAACCCTAGCTTCGGCATGACCTGGCCATCATTGAGCACTATCGCTGGGATGTCGCTGGCCTCCAACCGATAAGTCACCGTTCCGAAGGTAGAAGCGCCGTTCCACCCCGTCAACCGAACACACGATAGGGAAGCAGCCGGATTGGATCCGCACACTGGCAACTTCTCAGCGTCGCCCTGGTGGGGTGTGAGGAGAACTACGACCCGAGACCCAGGCGACGGTATCGCAGCTGCCGTGCGGCCGGCAGATCCGCGGCGGACCGACTGGTGAGATCGGCCAGTTCGTCGGCAATGGCCGCCACCATGCGCAGCGCGAAATCCACCGGCTCGTCCGCGGCATCGGGATACTCGGGCACGATGCGGTCCACGATCCCGTCGGCCCGCAGATCCTGTGCGCGAATCCGCTGGGCGGCAGCCAGTTCCGGGGCGTGCCCGATGTCGCGGTAGACGATCTCGCTCGCGCCCTCCGGCGGGAGCGGAGCCAGCCAGCCGTTCGCGGCCGCCAGCACCCGGTCCGCCGGCAGCAGGGCCAGCGCGCCACCGCCGGTGCCCTGGCCGAGCAGCACCGACACCGTCGGCGTATCGAGGGTGACGAGATCGGCTATGCAGCGGGCGATTTCGGGCGCCAGGCCACGCTCCTCCGCCTCACGGGACAACGCGGCGCCCGCGGTATCGATGACCAGGACCAGGGGGACCTGAAGTTCGGCGGCCAGATGCATGCTGCGCCGGGCCTCGCGCAATGCCGCCGGACCCATGGTGTTCTCGGGCGACTGCCCCGCGCGATCGTGACCGAAGACGATGCAGGGCTGACCGCGGAAACGGGCGAGCGCGTGCACGACGGTGCGATCCAGCTCGCCCTGTCCGGTGCCGGACAACGGAACTCGATCAGTGGCGTGGCGCAGCAACTCCCGGATTCCCGGCCGATCGGCCCGCCGCGAGATGAGCACCGACTGCCAGCCGTCGATGTCGCCGGTATCGAGCAGCGCCGAGCCGCGCCGCTCCGCCGCGCCCGCCTGGAAGGAATCGACGCCCTCCTCGGAACGGCTTGGGCCGCTGTCCCTTTCGGGCAGCGGCAGCGGTCCGTCGCACAGGACGTTCAGCGCGCGGTGTGCGATCCGGCGGAAAACCGGCACCGGTACGACTCCGTCGATAACGCCATTGTGATAAAGGTTTTCGGCCGTCTGCACGCCCTCGGGGAACTGTTTCCCGTACAGCGCCTTGTAAACCCGCGGCCCGAGAAAGCCGATCAGCGCGCCCGGCTCGGCAAATGTCATGTGCCCCAATGATCCCCACGAGGCGAACACCCCGCCCATGGTCGGGTCGCGCAGATACACCAGATACGGATGCCCCGCCGCCTTGTGCGCGGCCAGGGCCCCGGCGACCTTCACCATCTGCACGAAAGCGACTGTGCCCTCCTGCATTCGGGTACCGCCGGAGGTCGGCGAGGCGAGCAGCGGCAGTCCCAGCTCGGTGGCGCGCTCCACCGCCGACACGATGCGCTCGGCCGCGGCCACCCCGATGGACCCCGCGAGAAACCCGAACTCACACGCGAGCACGGCGACCCGCCGCCCGCGCAGCAACCCCTCCCCGGTGAGCACCGCCTCATCGGTGCCCGCCGTTGCCGCAGCAGCCAGCATTTCCTCGCGATACCCGGCCGATGCCGCCACCGCAACGGGTGGCCGATCCCAGCTCACGAAGGAACCGGGATCGAGCAATGCGCCGAGCAATTCCCGCGCCGAGATCTTCATGAGGCATGAGAGTAGCTACAAATGGCACACCCTCGGTTCGCGGCCCGCCTCGGCCTGGACTGCGGCTTGATCGACCTCCGCCTTGGAGCGGAGGAGCGGAGGAGGGAAGGCCGAGGTACCGGCTCCAATAGGCCTGCGCCCTGGGCCGCGAACCGCGGCGGCGGAGCCGCCGCAATTCAACTCAGTACCCCTGCACGACCTTGCGCAGTGCGTACTCGGTGACCGCGACCAGAGCCTGCTTCACCGGCTCCCGGCGACGGGCGTCGATCGAGAGGATCGGCACGTCCGCGGGCACCGCCAGGGCCTGGCGAATGTCCTCGACCGGATACCGTGGCGCATCATCGAATTCGTTGATGGCCACCAGGAAGGGTAGGTTCCGCGCCTCGAAGTAGTCGACGGCGGCGAAACTGTCCTCCAGCCGGCGGGTGTCGACCAGCACCACCGCGCCGATGGCGCCCTTGATCAGGTCGTCCCACATGAACCAGAAGCGGTACTGGCCGGGCGTGCCGAACAGGTACAGCACCAGGTCATCGGCCAGGCTGATGCGGCCGAAGTCCATGGCCACCGTGGTGGTGGCCTTGGACGGGACCCCGGTCAGGGAGTCCACGCCGACACTGGCATTGGTCACCAAAGCCTCGGTGCGCAGCGGAACGATCTCCGACACGGCACCGACCAGGGTGGTCTTGCCGACACCGAAACCACCGGCCACGACGATCTTGGCCGACGTGGGCTTGCTGGTGCGCGTGTCGACCTGTGTCGTCGAATCAAATACGCCGGAGTCCACTGAGAACCCTTTCGATCAGCTCGCGACGTTCATCGTCGCTGGAATCGTCTTTCAATGTCGCCGATACCCGCACATGGCCGGCATCGATGAGGTCGGCGACCAGCACCCGCGCGACCCCGAGCGGGATGCCCAGACGCGCGGCTACCTCGGCAACCGACGGCGATTCTCTGCACAACTCCACGATTGACGTCTCGATATTGGTGAGTTCGAACTGCCGCTCGAGGGCGACCGGATGCGATGCGACGAGCGCCTCCAGGGCGAGCTCCACCTTCGGCCGGGTGCGACCGGCCGTCAGTGAATAAGGGCGAACCAGGCTCGGTTCGGCGCTCCCAACGCGTTCGTTGTCTATGTCCATCCCGCCATCAGGAACCCATCGTGACGCGAGGTGTGGCCTGAACCGTCTGGCCCACTCGCTCGACCAACAAGGCCATCTCGTATCCCACCTGGCCGATGTCACAGGACGTATTCGTCAGCACAGCCAGGTACGAGCCGTCGCCGACCGCCATGAGCAGCAGGTAGCCGTGTTCCATCTCGACCACCGACTGCAACACGGTGCCGCCCTCGAACAAGTTCGACACACCCACCGAGAGGCTCGCGAGCCCCGCGGTCACCGCTGACAGCTGTTCGGCACGGTCCACGGGCAGCTGCGCACTCGCGGCCATCAGCAGGCCGTCAGCCGACACCAGGACCGCGTGCGCAACGCCGGGAACCTCATTGGCGAAATTCGAAACCAGCCAATCCAGCTGACGCTTCGTACCACCTAGATCGGGGTTCATCGGTCTCCTTTATCTCCGGTTAGGTTCATAGCTTTCATCGCGCGGCCATCCCGGACGCCCTGCTGGTGACGACTCAGACTTGACCTGATGGATTCTGGGTCCCGATGGGCCGCCTTGTCAGCGTTTCCGGTGACACCACCGGGCACAAGTCGGTTACCGGGATCGCGCTGCGGCAGACCCGCGGCGGTCCGCTTGTCTGCCGAGGACTCGTTGACGCGGCGAGCAGCCTGCCAGCCCTCGTCACCCGGTGATTCGAAGGACGACGCCACCTGGGACCGGTCGGCATTCGGATCCGACAGCCACGCCGACATCATCTCCGCGAAAATCGGTGTGCCGCCCATGATCGCATCGCCACCGGAATCGGCTGGCTGCAAACGGGTCTGGAAGAACGACGCCGCTTTCTGCGGATTCGAGCGGAAGCTGTGCCGTCCCGGCTCCTTGACAGCGTCGGGGCCGTTCTGCGGCAGGCCCACACCCGGAATCGGGCTCGGGCGCTGCGGCAGCACCGCACCCGGATCACGCTGCGGCAGACCGGTCGCGCCCCGCTGCGGGAGACCCGCACCCGGATCACGCTGCGGCAGTGGACCACTCAGCGGATCACGCTGCGGCAGTGGACCGCTCAGCGGATCACGCTGAGTCAGACCACCCGACAACGGATCAGCACCGGCGGCACCACGCTGCGGCAAACCACTACCGGCGTCACGCTGCGGCAGACCATTGCCCGCGTCCCGCTGCGGCAGACCATTGCCCGCGTCACGCTGCGGCAGACCATTGCCCGCGTCACGCTGCGGCAGGCCGTTGCCACCGCGCTGGGGCAGACCACCGGCGGCGGAATCACGTTGTGGCAGAGACCCACCCAGCGGATCACGCTGAGTCAGACCACCCGACAACGGATCAGCACCGGCGGCACCACGCTGCGGCAGACCACTACCGGCGTCACGCTGCGGCAGACCGTTGCCCGCTTCGCGCTGAGGAAGACCCTTGCCCGCGTCGCGCTGGGGCAGGCCGCCGGCCGCCGCACCACGCTGCGGCAGGCCGCCGTCGCGCGGCGCGAGGCCATCCCGCTTGGGCAGACCCGGCACGTCCGAATCCTGAGCGGCGGCGAGGCCATTGCCCCCGTCCCGCTGCGGCGCGGCACCCCGCTGCGGCAGCCCCTGGCCCGGAGCACCCGGACCACGCTGCGGCGGAGCGCCATTGGCGCCCGGCTCCCGACGCGGCAGACCACCCGCAGCGGAATCACGCTGCGGCAGACCACCGGCCGAAGGATCACGCGGCGGCAGACCACCGGCCGAAGGATCACGCGGCGGCAGACCACCGGCCGAAGGGTCACGCGGCGGCAGACCACCAGCGGCGGGCTCACGACGGGTCGGACCCGAATCCGCTCCGCGCGCTTGCTGCGGCGCACCATTGCTACCCGGATCGCGCTGGGGCAGGCCGCCGGGCGCGGGGCGCGGCGGCTGGCCGAGGCCGGCCTCGCGGCCCGGCGCACCGTTGGTGCCCGGCTGACGCTGCGGCAGACCACCCGGTCCCGACGGAGCTCCACCCGGCGCGGCATCGCGCTGCGGCAGGCCGACGGAGGGATTGCGCTGCGGCATCGCACCGGACTGACCCGGCTGCAGCAAACCGCCCTGGCCCGGACCGCCCGGCGCGGCCCCCGGCTCGCCCGGTCGCGGCGGCATGCCGCCTGGGGCTCCTTGACGCTTGAGCATGTTGGCGGCGAGACCGCCCCGCGGCTGCGACGGGCTCTCGGGGCTCTGGCCGCGCTGCGGCAGATTGGCGCCCGGCTGGGCCGAGGGCGCGGACGGACCGTGCGCGCCCGGATCACGCTGGGGTAGGCCGGCGGGCTTCGACCCGCCCGGAGCCGCCAGCGTGTGCTTGACGGTGGGCCCGTTCACACCGGGCTGCCGGGTCGGCAGACCGCCCGGCACCTGGGCGCCCGGCTGCCGCGTGGGCAGTCCGGTCGAGGCGCTGGCGGCGGCGGGGGCCGGGGCAGCGCCCGGCGTCTGTCCCGCCGGAGCCGGAATCGGCCCGCTCACACCCGGATCCACGGTGACCATCACATTGCCGGTCGCCGTGCGGGTGACCGCGCGCATCTGCATGGAGGACGGCGCACCGGCCTGGTTGCCCGCACCCTGCGGCTGCACGGACGGTGTGGGAGCCGACGGCGGCGTCTGACCCTGCTGCGGCGGCACCGAGATCGGCCCGCCCGCCGAGACGATCAGCGGCTTGGGCACGTGCACGGTGACCGTCACGCCCGGGTCCCGGGCGATGTCGAAGGTCGGGCGCAGCCGCACGGTCAGGCCGTGGCGCTCGGCCAGGCGGCCGACCACGAACAGACCCATGTGGCGGGCGGTGTCCGGACCGACCTCGGCCACGGCCTCCAGTCGCCGGTTGATCTCGGCCATTTCGGCCGGGGGCATACCGATACCGCGGTCGGCGACCTCGATCAGCAGACCCTGATCGTGTGCCTGCGCGAAGGTGAACTTGACGTCCGTCTCCGGGGGCGAGGCGCGCAGCGCGTTGTCCAGGAGCTCGGCGAACAGGTGCGCGAGGTCGGAGGCGGCGGGCTCGACGAGCGCACCCCGCGGGGTGGCGCCCAGCTTGACGCGTTCGTAGTCCTCCACCTCGGAGATGGCGGCGCGCAGCACGTCGGCGATCTCGACGGGCGCGGACTTGGTCCGGCGCTGCTTGGTACCGGCCAGAATCAGCAGGTTGTCGCCGTTTCGCCGCATACGGGCGGCGAGGTGGTCGAGGCGGAAGAGGTTTTCGAGCAGGCGCGGGTCCTTCTCGTCGTACTCCATCGCCTCGATGAGCGAGAGCTGGTGATCGACAAGGGACTTGGAGCGGCGGGCCAGGGTCTCGAACATGTCGTTGACCTGGGTACGCATGGCGGCCTGGTCGGCGGCCAGGCGCAGCGCCTGACCGTGGATGTCGTCGACGGCGCGGGCCAGCTGGCCGATCTCCTCGTCGGTGTGCACCGGCATCGGTTCCAGCGGAACGTCTTCGGGATCCGCACCGTCACGCAGCGAGGTAACTTCCTGGCCGAGGTCGTATTCGGCGACGCGCAGGGCGGCCAGGCGCAGCCGGCGCAGCGGGACGATCATCGCGCGCGCGATCAGCACTGCCAGCGCGAGGGCGCCGAGGATGGTGGCGATGACGATGATCGAGTAGCGGATGGCGCCCGAGCGGGCCGCCGCGGCCAGATCGTCCACCCGGGACACGATGTCCTTGGTGGAGGCGGTCGCGATGGACTGGTAGCCGTTGATGCTGGCGACCAGCGAATCCTTCAGCTCGGCGACGGGCAGCTGCCCGGCCAGCGCCTGCGGGCCGTTGACCAGCTGTACGCGGGTGTCGGCCTGCCGATCGAGCTCCGCGATGGTGGCGTCGCCGTCCGGGAAGCGGTGCGCGAGCACGGCCAGCATCTGCCGCTCGGTATTGACGCCGATCTGGATGTCCTTGAGGCCATCCTTGGGGTTGTTGCGTAGCGCCTCGGCCATACCGGCGACCTCGTTGAACAGCATCCAACGGCTGTTCAGCGAGTCGACCAGGCGCAGCTTGGACTGGTCCACGTTCTTGTCGGCGACGCTGGACACGATGTTCTCCACCGTGCGCACGCTGTCGCCACGGATCCGTTCGACCGCGGTGACGGTGTCCGGAATCGACTTCGACGGCGCCAGGCCCTGGGCCCGGATCGCCTTGGCGCCCACGATCATCTCGTCCAGCGCCGAGCGGGCGCTGGGCATATCGCTCAAGCGCGCGGCGGCCTTCTCGGCGAACGCGATGGCCGTATCCAACTGCGCAAGCTCCGGATCCGAGGTCAGCGACTGGGTCGGGCCCAGCATGACCATCTGACCACTGGCGACCTGCGCCGCATCAGCACTGAGACCGGTGATCGCCGGGATGACCCCGACATGATCGGTCGCCGTCGAGAGCCGGCTGGAGTCGGCGAACTCGGCCGAGATCCTGGACGCTCCCAGCACAACAGCAACCAACAGCGGCACGGCGAGCACCGCCGTGACCTTCCATCGCAGGTCCCAGTTGCTCAGCGCCCAGCGCTTATTGCTGCCGGACCTAGCGGCGTCACGCATCTCCCACTCACTTTCCAAACTGGCCCCAGCCACGCGCCATCAGCGAGCCTCCGCGATCGCACGCTGGGCTCGACTGGCACAGCTGGCCGAGAACTGCGGCTGGCCGAGAAATTGCGTCCATGACGGCCGAAATATGTGACATGCGATTCTAACGGATCAATAACTTCTTGTGTGACCTCTTGGCAACCACCGGTCTCTGACCTGCCATTTGCAGGCAAAATCAAAGGTCGCGGCGTCCGCCCGGACGTCGCGTGAAGTCTGCCACAATCAGCTGGATCTATCGAGGCGGGCATCTCAGCGCATCTCAAGGACACATGGCGGAGCTAGGGAGTCACCGGGTTGAACGCGAAGCAGGAGTACCGACCGGCGTATCAGCTGAGCCTGGTCGATCCCTCGGAGTTCTGGTGCGACGCGGCCGAAGCCATCAGCTGGGATATTCCTCCCACTCAGATTCTCGAGACCGCGGCCCGTCCGACGGCGCGCTGGTTTCCCGATGCTCGCCTCAACACCTCCTACAACGCCCTGGACCGGCATGTGCGCGATATCACATCCCCGGAGGGCCCGACCGGCGGTCAGGAGGGGGGTCGCGCTGAACAACCGGCCCTAATATACGACTCCGCTATGACCGGGTCCAGAAGGATCTACACATATCGGGAGCTGCTGGACGAAGTCGCCCGATTTGCCGGATCCATGCTCCGATTGGGCGTCAAGACCGGTGATCGTGTCGTCATCTATATGCCGATGATTCCGGAAGCCGTGGTGGCGATGCTCGCCTGCGCCCGCATCGGCGCGGTGCACTCGGTGGTCTTCGGCGGATTCGCCGCTCACGAACTCGCGGCCCGCATCGACGACGCCGAGCCTGTGCTGATTATCACGGCCTCCGGCGGGCTGGAACCCGGCCGCCGCATCGAATACCCGCCGATCGTGCTGGCCGCCCTCGACCTCGCGGCGACCACCGCGCCGCGCACGGTGCTGGTCAAGCAGCGGGACGGCTTCCCCACCATTCGTTTTCCCGCCGAGCAGGCCGCCACCGAACATCTGCCCGCCTCCTCCGACACCGTCGCCGCCCGCTGGCTGGACTGGGACGAGGCGCAGATCGGCGCGGAACCGGCCGATCCGGTCTCGGTGGCCGCGACCGATCCCCTCTACATCCTCTATACCTCCGGGACCACCGGGAAGCCCAAGGGCGTGGTGCGCGACAACGGCGGGCACGCGGTCGCGCTGGCCTGGTCCATGCGCAATATCTACGAGGTCGGCCCCGGTCAGACCATGCTCACCACCTCCGATATCGGCTGGGTGGTCGGGCACTCCTACATCGTGTACGCGCCGCTGCTGGTCGGGGCGACGACCATCCTCTACGAGGGCAAGCCGATCGGGACCCCGGACGCCGGGACCTTCTGGCGACTGGTGGACGAGTACCAGGTGGACGTGATGTTCACCGCACCGACAGCCCTGCGGGCCATTCGCCGCGCCGATCCGGACGCCGCACTCGCGCATCGGCACGATCTGACCCGGCTGCGGGCGCTGTTCTGCGCAGGCGAGCGGCTGGACCCCGCCACCTACGAGTGGGCGGTGGAGACCCTGCTCGCGGACCGGCCCGACTGCCCGGTCGTGGACCACTGGTGGCAGACCGAGACCGGCTGGCCCATCTGCGCCAATCCGCTCGGGCTGCAGCAGCTGCCGATCAAACCCGGTTCGGCCTCGGTGCCGGTGCCCGGGTACCGGCTGCGGGTGCTGGATTCCGAAGGCAATGCGGTCCCACCCAATACAGAAGGAAACATCGTCATCGGGCTGCCGCTGCCGCCCGGCACGCTGACCACGCTGTGGCGCGACGACGCCCGCTACGAGCGCTCCTATCTCTCCGCGTATCCCGGCCACTATCTGACCGGGGACTCCGGCTTCTTCGACGAGGACGGTTACCTGTACGTCCTGGGCCGCAGTGACGACGTCATCAATATGGCCGGGCACCGGCTCTCGGCGGGCGGTATCGAGGCGGCCATCTCCGGGCATCCGGCCGTGGCCGAGACCGCGGTGGTCGGTATCCCGGACGAGCTGAAGGGGCAGCGGCCGATCGGGTACGTGGTGCTCAAGACCGGCATCGACATCGAGTCCGAGCGGCTGCGCGCCGAGGTCATCGAGCGGGTGCGCGAGCGGGTCGGCGCCATCGCCACCCTCTACGACGTGGTCGCGGTGACCGCGCTGCCCAAGACCCGATCCGGAAAGATCCTGCGCCGCACCATGCGTCAGATCGCGGCGGGTGAAACCTTCGAGGTGCCGCCCACCATCGACGACGCCGCCATGCTGCCCACCCTGGAGAAGCAGATCCGCGACGCGGTCACCCTCATGGAGGACAAGGAGCGCATCGCCGCCGCCGATGCCGCGGTCGCCACCTCCCCGATCAACCGCGTCGATCCGGCCGCCCTCGATACGGGCGCGTCCGGGGTGGATCCGGCCGCTCAGGCCGGGGATTCGGCCGTCTCGGGCTAGCCTCAGAGAGTTTTCATACTTCGCTCATCGGCCTCCCATGTGGGTGGTTTAGCGTCGGGCGGGCGCGAATCGCGGGATTCGCGCGCCACTTTCGCTGTGCCTGTCGAACAAGAAAGGTCGATGCATGAGCTTCGTCCGTAATAGCCGCGTCGGTGCGCTCCTCGGAGCCGGCGCGGTCGCCGCCGTGGCCCTCGCCCTCGCGCCCGCCACCGCCTCGGCCTCCCCCGCGGATCTGGTTGCGCCGCTACTGAACTCGACCTGCACCTTCACCCAGGTGGACGCGGCCCTGCACGACAAGGCTCCGGCCCTGGCCTCGTTCCTGGACCAGAACCCGGGCTACAAGTCCGAGTTGCAGGCCAAGTTCGCGCTGTCGCCCGAGCAGCGTCAGGCCGAACTCGACCAGTACCTGAAGGACAACCCGGACGCCGCCGACCAGGCCGCGGCCGACCCGCGAGCCGGTGGAATCGCCGCGGCGATCCAGCAGGTCGCCGACTCCTGCCACAACTATTGACCTCTGCCGGGCAATACTGGTGTGGTGTGCCGCTGGGGGGTGGCACACCATCAGGTTCGCGGCCCGTCTCGTTCTGGACTGCGGCTTGATCGACCTCCGCCTTGGAGCGGGGGAGCGAAGCGGAGGAGCGGAGGGAGGGAAGAACGAGACCTCCAGGGCCGCGAACCCGCCCGGAGCGAAGCGGAGGGCAAATTGGACCCAGTACCCACTGTCCTGGTCGTCGACGACGACGAGGATGTGCTCGCATCGGTCGAGCGCGGGCTCCGGCTGTCGGGGTTCCGGGTGGTCATCGCCCGGGACGGCGCGGCGGCACTGCGCAGTGTCAACGAATCTGCCCCCGATGCCGTCGTGCTCGATATGAACATGCCGGTGCTGGACGGCGCGGGCGTGGTCACCGCCCTGCGCGCCATGGGCAACGAGGTGCCGATCTGCGTGCTGTCGGCGCGCAGTTCGGTCGACGACCGGATCGCCGGGCTGGAGTCCGGGGCCGACGACTATCTGGTGAAGCCGTTCGTGCTCGCCGAACTGGTCGCCCGTATCAAGGCGCTGCTGCGGCGGCGCAGCGACGTACCCGCCTCCGCCATCCCGGGCGCGATCACGGTGGGCCCCTTGGAAGTCGACGTCGCCGGCTACCGGGCGCTGCTGCACGGCACCGAGATCGAACTCACCAAAAGGGAATTCGAGCTGCTGTCCACGCTGGCGCGCAGCGCCGGCGTGGTGCTGAGCCGGGAGCGGCTGCTGGAACTGGTGTGGGGCTACGACTTCGCGGCCGACACCAATGTGGTGGACGTCTTCGTCGGCTACCTGCGCCGCAAACTCGAGGTCGACGGCACCCCGCGCCTGCTGCACACCATTCGCGGGGTGGGATTCGTCTTACGCGCACCCAAATGAACCGGCCCGCACCCGATTCCGCGCCACCGCGCCGGCGCCGCCACTCCTATTCGCTGCGCTTCCGGGTCGCGGCGGCCGCGGCTTTGGGCGCCACCATCATCGTGGCGGTGCTCAGCTGGGTGACCGTCACCGCCATCGAGCGCAACAATCTCAGTCAGGCCGATCAGCAGCTGGCGCTGTCCTCGCGGATCGTGCTCATCGAGCCACAACTCGCGGTGACCGTCCTCGACGTGCTCGGCCCCACCAACCAGCTGGCGCTCACCGTGCGCAATGCCGACGGCTCCATGACCAGCACCTCCGTACAGCTGCCCGCCCTGTCGGTGGGTAATCACACCGTCACGGTGGACGGCAATCCCTACCGGGTGCTCACCACCACCGAGAACCAGCCCCCGGGACGCGTTGTCTCCCTGGGCATTCCGACCACGGAGACCGAGCACGCGACCGCGGAGCAGCGGCGGTTCGTATTCTTCGCGGCGCTGGCCGCGGTGGCGGCGTCGGCCGGGCTGGGCTGGCTGTTCGGCGGCCGCGCGGTGCGGCCCATCGTCCGGCTCACCGAGGCGGTCGATCAGCGCGGCCCCACCGGCGGCCCGAATGCGCAACTGCCCGTGGACGGTTCGGGGGTCAGGGAGGCCGACAAGCTGGGCGAGGCCGTCAACACCATGCTGGAGCGGCTGGACCGGGCGCAGGCCGAGATCGCCGCGGCGCTGGAGACCGCGCGCGACTTCGCCGCGGTGTCCGCGCACGAACTGCGCACCCCGCTCACCGCCATGCGCACCGATCTGGAGGTGCTGCGCACCCTCGACCTCAGCGAGGACCAGCGCCGGGAGATCCTCGGCGACCTGCAACGCGGCCAGAACCGGGTGGAGACCACCCTCGCGGCACTGGAACGGCTGGCCGCCGGTGACCTCACCAATGAACGCGACCACGTGGTCACCGATGTGGCCGAGCTCTGCGACGCCGCCGCGCACGACGCCATGCGGCACTTCCCGCAGCTGAAGGTGCGCATCGACACCGACGCCGAACTCGTCACCCGGGGCCTGCCCACCGGGCTGCGGCTGGCCGTGGACAACGCGCTCACCAATTCGGCCCGGCACGGCGGGGCCACCGAGGCGCTGGTGTCGGCGCACCGGGCGGCGAGCGGGCGCATCGTCATCTCCATCGACGACAACGGGCGCGGACTGCCGCCCGCGGAGCGCGAGGCGGTGTTCGAACGGTTCTTCCGGGGTAGCCACGCCGCCAAGGGCGGGTCCGGGCTGGGGCTGGCGCTGGTCGCACAGCAGGCCCAATTGCATGGTGGCCGAGCCTATTTCGACGACGGCATGCTGGGCGGGGTGCGTCTGGTACTGGAACTTCCGGACCGCGATGCGCCGCCGGGGCAATCGCCCGGCCGCGGGTGAACGTACCGGTCTTTACCGAACTCTCAGACAACCATCAGAGCTCGGGGCACACCGCCCCTCTACGGTCTGAATGGTGTTCGGAAAACGCGCCCGCTGGGTCCTGATCGTCCTGCTGCTCGCCGCCGCGGTCACCGCGGGCACGATCAGCGTCCTGCGGCTGCGCTCCGCGCCCACCGCGGTCGCGCTCATCAACGGCGATACCGGACCACTGGGCGCGCGCATCGCAAAGGAGCTACAGGGCAGCGGAACCCAGCACTGGGACGTGGTCGACGAGGCGAGCACCAAGGACTACGCCGCGGTGGTCACGCTGCCCACCGACCTCAGCACCGATATCACCTCCCTGCTCACCGACAAGCCGCAGCGGGCGCAGGTCACCGTCACCACCCACGATCGCGCCGACCCGAACCTGGTCAACGACGCGGTGACCGAGGTGACCAAGAAGATCAGCGCCGCCGGGCTGGACACCCTGTTCGCGACCATGAACACCGCGCGCCTGCAGGTGTCGCAGATCGCGGGCACCTCGCAGCTGCTCAGCGCGGGCGTGCAGGCGGCCGCCGACGGGGCGCAGCAGTTCTCCGGCGGCGCCGACCAGATGATGGACTTCCTGAATCAGGCGAAGTCCGGTGCGGGACAGCTGACCTCCGGCATCGAAGCGCTGAACTCCACCCTGAGCGCCGCCACCACGCAGGCGAATCAGCTTGCCGCGGCACTGGATTCGACCGGCGTCACCATGGGGCAGGTCTCCCAGGCAGCGAGCACGCTGTCCGACGGACTCGACTTCGTGGTGCCGCTGCTGCAGGCGCTGCCGTTCGCCAATGATCCGCAGCTGGCGAATGTCATCACCCAGCTGCAGGGTCTGCAGAACGTGGCGAATCAGGCCAACACCCAGCTCAGCGGCTTCGCCAAGCTGACCGGCACGCAAGTCACTCCGGATACCAAGGTCGGGCAACTACTGCGCGACGCGGCCGGCCGGCTGAACGACGCGAGCACGCAGCTGAATCAGGGCGCGTCGCTGGCACAGAGCATTCCGGCCATCGCCGATCAGGCGGGTACCCAGCTGGTGGCGGCCATGCAGGCGCTGACCGGCGGCGTCACCCAATTGCAGGCCGTGACCAAAACATTGGGCAATCAGGCCGGTCAGGCGATGGGCGCGCTCCCGCAGCTCGGGGTGCCGCAGCAAACGGCCATCGCGGCCGCCCTCACCGACCCGGTCGACATCGTTCGGAAATAACGTTCGCAAACAATCAGCAACATTCGGCGATTCGCCCGGATAGACTCTGCCCGGATTGCTCTAATCGACCCGTTTCGGAAGCTCCACAGCTCTACCGACCCTGGCTCCACCTAGCGCCCCGGTACCGGAGAGGAACGATCGTGAGCATGCTGATGGCCGCGCATGACATGTACGGCACGGTTCTCGCCCAGTTGGGCAACCCCACCGCGGAAACCCCGCCCATGGCCGACAAGATGATGAAGATGTTCCGCTACTTCACCTGGTTCACCCAGATGTCGGGCGTCGCGGCCATCACCTACGGCGGCGGGCGCTTCGCCTGGGAGAAGTGGGGCGGCGGCTCGGCCTCCCCCAAGATGGTCGCCAACGCCATGATCGGCGGCGCGACCGCGACGAGCGCCGGAACAATCATGAACGCCATCGTCGGCTAGGGATTCGGGAGACAATGCGGGGGCCCAGCCCCCGCATTCCCTCTGGGGAGGAACCGATGACCTACGGCAACGATCCCTACTCTCAGCAGCCGCAACAGCCCGGATTCGGGCAGCAGCCCGGGTTCGGCCAGCAGCCACCGCCCGGCTACGGGCAGCAGCCACCACCCGGGTACGGGCAGCCGGTGGGCGGCTACCCCGGTCAGCCCGGAGGCTATCCGCCGGGACCCGGCTACGCCGCGTATCCCCAAGCGCCCTATGCCAGTTGGGGCGCGCGGGTCGGGGCGTACCTCATCGACCGGCTGATCATCGGCGTGCCCGCGGCCATCTTCTACGGCATCGGCTTCGCGGTCGGGTCCAAGGACATGAACTGCACCACCGACTCGACCGACTCCTCCTACAGCACCTCCTGCTCGGGCGGGCTGTCCGCGGGCGGGATCGTGCTGGTGCTCATCGGCGCGGCCATCGCGATCATCGGCGGCCTGTACCTCATCTATATGGAGGGCACCAGCGGCCAGACCCCCGGTAAGAGGCTGCTGGGCATCAAGCTGATCCGCGAGGCCGACGGGCAGCCCCTGGGCTTCGGCATGGCCTTCGTCCGGCAGATCTGCCACATCGTCGATACCCTCCCCTGCTACCTCGGCTGGCTCTGGCCGCTCTGGGACGCCAAGAAGCAGACCTTCGCCGACAAGATCATCAGCAGCATCGTCGTGAAGGTGTGAGTTCCGGCAGCGCAGACAACCGTGCCCGCCGCGCTGAAAAGCACGGCGGGCACGGGTTTTTCGCCGACCGGGAGTCGTCAGTTCACGACGTCCAGGAGGTCGATGATGAAGACGAGGGTCTTGCCGGCCAGATGGTGGCCACCCGCCTCGCCGTAGGCCAGCTTCGGCGGGATGGTCAGCTGGCGGCGGCCGCCCACCTTCATGCCCGGGATGCCGTCCTGCCAGCCCTGGATCAGGCCGCGCAGCGGGAAGACGATGGACTCACCACGGTCCCAGGAGGCGTCGAACTGCTCGCCGGAGTCGTACTCGACGCCCACGTAGTGGACATCGACGGTGTCGCCGGGCTTGGCTTCGGCGCCGTCACCCACAACGAGGTCCTTGATCACGAGTTCAGCGGGGGCGGGACCATCCTGGAACTCGATTTCCGGCTTGCTGCTCATGGGCTGTCCTCTTCGATAGATCGGAATCGGGTCTTGATCACCTTATGCCCCGCGCATTCGCCCGCCGGCAGCGGAGGCGAAAATGTCCCGGTGGCCGAAGTGATCGATATCGACGACCCGGACGATCCGCGGGTCGCCGAATTCCGCGACCTCAACAATGCCGATCGACGCCCCGACCTGCCCGGCGGCAAGGGATTGGTGATCGCCGAGGGTGTGGTGGTCGTGCAGCGCATGCTGGCCTCGCGATTCACGCCCTTCGCATTGTTCGGTGTCGCGAAGAGATACGAACAGCTCGCCGAGGAGCTGACCGGAGTGGAAATTCCGTATTACCGGACCAGCGCTGAGGTGATGGCGCAGGTCGTCGGATTTCATTTGAATCGCGGCGTCCTCGCGGGCGCCTATCGGCCGCGTGAACTCACCGCCGGCGAGCTGCTCGCGGGCGCGCGCACGGTGGCGGTGCTCGAGGGCGTGAACGACCACGAGAACATCGGGTCGATCTTCCGCAATGCCGCCGGATTGGGTGCGGACGCCGTGCTGTTCGGCGACCGCTGCTCGGATCCGCTGTACCGGCGGGCCGTGCGGGTCTCCATGGGCCATGTGCTGCGGGTCCCCTTCGCCCAGCTGCCGCCCTTCCCGGCGGGGCTGGACGTGCTGCGCGACAACGGCTTCCAGATCATCGCCCTGACCCCGAACCCGAAGGCCGACACCCTCGCCACCGCCATGACCGGCGAGAAGGTGGCCCTGCTGCTCGGCGCGGAGGGCCCCGGCCTCACCGAGGAGACCATGCGGGCCAGCGACATTCGTGCCCGCATCCCCATGACGGCGGGCACCGATTCGCTTAATGTGGCGACCGCAGCCGCCATGGCCTTCTACGAGAGAGTGCGTGCCCAGTGAGCCATCCGCCCGACGGACCGTATGGATACGGCTATTCCGAACCCACCCCGTGGGCCAGCGGCATCGCCGTGGTCGTCATGGTGGCCGCGCTGACCGCCGTCGGCGTCTACGCCTTCGGCGCGGCGCTGGCCCAGATCCATCCGGTGCTGTCGGTGGCGGTCAACCTGATCGCGGTGGGCGGGGCCGCGCCGACCGCCTGGCGCTGGCGCTACGCCCCGGTGACCCGCTGGGTGATCGCGGGCCTGGGCGCGGGCGTCCTGCTGGCCTGGCTGGGCCTGCTGCTGCTCTGAATCAGGCGACCGGGTCGCGGCCGCGCAGCCAGCCCAGCAGTCCGCGTTTGCTGCCGTTGTGCTCGATGGGCGCCTCCGGCACGACCTCCACCACCATCGGCGCCTCGCCCCTGGGGAACAGCGAGAAGCCGCACACCTCGATCTCGTCGGCGGTCAGCGCCTGCTCGGGATCCCGGCCGCGATACCGGAAGCCGAGCCACTGCTGATTGGTGGCGTCGGCGAAGTCCGGCGGGTCGAAGGGCAGTAGCTGCGGGTCGGGCAGTTCGCCGGGCGCGAGGTGGATGGGATGGTCACCCGCCCAGTAGGGCCGCTCCCACACCCGCGGCATGCCCTCGTCCTCGAGGATATTGACCCGGGTCGCGCTGAAGGAGCGGCGGAATTCGCCGCGCTCCCAGTGCGCGAACGCGCCCCAGCCCAGGGACAGGTCGTAGGAGATCAGGTAGGTCTGCTCGGAGGCGAGCGGACGTACCAGCAGCTCCGGCAGTCTGGTCGGGCGCGCCAACGCGGCCTGGGTGGAGCAGACGACCGTGACGCCGGGATAGCAACCGATATAGACGGATTCGCGATCCGGCCCCGCCCACACCTTCATGGTGCCCGAGGCGGCGGGCACCACATCGCGGTCCGGGTTGAGCTGTTTGGCGAGTGCGAAGGCGGCGTCCGGGTCGGGTCCCGGGTGCGCACGCAGCACGGCCACCGGATCGGGGGCGTCGACATACCACAGGGAATAGACCGTTGATGGCACCGACGTCACCTCCCCTCAGTCACTGCACACAGGCTGGCTACTTTGGAGCAAACATCCGGCGGCCGATCACTGGCATCGACGTGGATCGACCCGGCGCTGACCGCCGACTCAATGAATCTACCCCCGCGAGGGCCGAAATATCGCCGTTGCGAACCTTGTTTCGCGGCGCGGCGCAGAGCGGACGGCCCGCGGATTCAGCAACCCACTAGCATCCGAGAAGTTCGAGCGGCCTACCCGGCAGGACTCAGTGACCGGAGGACCGCACGCCTAGGAGTACATCCTCCCAGGACGGCATCGGCGCCTTGCCACCCCGCTTGCGCCCCGCCTCCCCGGGCTTGCGATTCGGCTTCTGCGCGTTGGCCTTCGCGGCCGGCTGCGCCGGGGCGGGAACCGGTTCCGCGGGCTCGGCGGCAGCCGGCGGGGCCGGAGCGGGCGCCGGGGCAGCCGGTAGCGCCGGAGCGGGCTGCTCCTTCGCCGCCGGAGCGGGGGCCGGCGCCGGGGCGGCGGCGGTGGTCACCGGCACGGTGCCGTCGCCGACCGCGGCGCGCTGCTCGAAGTAGTCGTCCACGTTCTGCTGCTTGGCGACTCGTGCCGGCGCGGACTCGTAGTCGGGGGTCCGCTCCTCGCGCGGTGCGGGCGCGGGCGCCGGCACCTCGTCCACCACCGGGTCGGTCTGGTCCGGCAGGATGGTCGCCAGGCCGCGCAGCGCCCGGCCGAAATCGGGATCGATCAGGTCCGAGGCCGGATCATCGAGCGGCACCACCGAGCCGCCGTGCGCGTCCGGCTGGTAGCGCCAGTGCGCGGCGATCACGGAACGGCCCGCCTGCCACTGCAATTGGGCCACCCAGTAGCCCTTCTCGTCCTTCCAGGCATCCCATTCGGCGACCTCGATATTGTGGCCGCGCTCGGCGAAGGCGGCCGACACGATCTCGATGAGGGTCTCCACGGCGGGACCGTCGTTGCGGACCGGATGTGCCTTCTGCGCCAGCTCGGCGGCCCGGGCGCGTTCCAGCAGAACGGGATACGCGAAACGCTCCACCCTCGACAGCGGCATACCCGACTCTTCGGTGACCTGCTCCACCGACGCGCCGGCACGGATGCGGGCCTGGATATCGCGAGGACGCATCGTGGCTTCCGTTTCGATCTCGATTTGGCCGAATCGGGCAAGATCTCCGCGGGCAGCGGCGCGCAGTTTATCGTCGGCGGCGAGCCGGTACTTCTGGCCGCTCTCGGTATCGATGCACACGATGTGCGTGGAATCGGGCGTCAATCCGATTACTCGAAGTTCACGCACCGTTACCTCCTGTTCGCTGCGCAACTCACAGCTATAGCTAGGCTCGCGACACCGCCCACGTTCTGGAACAGTAGTGCACTTCTGAGAATCATGGGGCAAGACACGCGGCGCGGAAATCTGTTCCCAGACTTCCGCGCCGCATTAGTGTGATCGATTCGCCTCAGCGGCGAAACCGGTTTCATGATCTCCCGAAGAGCGTGAGAGAACCGTGAACCGATGTCGTTTTTACTGCTCAGGCCAGCTTTTCGACGACCCAGTCGACGCAGCGGGTCAGCTGCGAGACATCGTCGGGGTCGATGGCCGGGAACATACCGATGCGCAGCTGGTTACGGCCCAGCTTCCGGTACGGCTCGGTGTCCACGATTCCATTGGCGCGCAGCACCTTCGCCACCTGCGCGGCGTCCACGGTGTCGGCGAAGTCGATGGTGCCGACGACCTGCGAGCGCAGCGCCGGGTTCTGCACGAACGGCGTTGCGTACGCGCTGGTCTCGGCCCACGAGTACAGGCGCGAGGACGAGTCGGCGGTGCGCTTCACGGCCCAGTCCAGGCCGCCGTTGCCATTCAGCCACTCGATCTGGTTGGCGAACAGCAACAGGGTGGCAAGCGCCGGGGTGTTGTAGGTCTGGTCCTTGGTGGAGTTGTCGATCGCGATCGGCAGCGAGAGGAATTCGGGGGTCCAGCGACCCGAGTTCTTGATTTCCTCCACCCGCTCGAGCGCCTTGGGGCTCATGAGCGCGATCCACAGGCCGCCGTCGGAGGCGAAGCACTTCTGCGGGGCGAAGTAGTAGACGTCGGTGTCGGCGATGTTCACCGGCAGACCGCCCGCGCCGGAGGTGGCGTCGATGGCGACCAGCGCGTGCTCGGAGCCGGCCGGGCGTGACACCGGGATGGCGACACCGGTGGAGGTCTCGTTGTGGGCCCAGCCGATCAGGTCCGCCGACGGGTCGGAGGTCGGCTCGGGAGCGTCGCCCGGCTCCGACTTCACCACGATCGGGTCACCGATGAACGGGTTGCCCTTGGCGACGGAGGCGAACTTCGAGGAGAACTCGCCATTGCTCAGGTGCAGCGACTTCTCGCGGATCAGGCCGAAGGCGGCGGCGTCCCAGAACGCGGTGGTGCCACCGTTGCCCAGCACGACCTCGTAACCGTCGGGCAGCGAGAACAGGTCGCGCAGACCGGAGCGCACCCGCGCCACCACGTCCTTGACCGGCTTCTGCCGATGCGAGGTACCGAACACCGAGGCGCCGGTATCCACCAGGGACTGCAGCTGCTCGGGGCGGACCTTGGAGGGGCCGCAACCGAACCGTCCGTCGGCGGGCTTGAGATCGTCGGGGATGGTCGGGAACGCAGAGGTCATGGCGACAAGGGTAGAGGTGCTATCACCCGCGCTCACGCCCGGGTCCGGTCGGAAAAACATTCCCACGAGCGGGTTCGGCAAACCTCGGGTATCGCTGTGTCGGGCACCACACAGCGATTACGGTGTACCGCCATGGACATGGCCGCACACGAGCGACCGCGCAGCGCTTCCGACCAGCCGCCCGATTCCGGACCCGGCGCGCCCCCGAATTCCGGTCGGCGGCGCCGCGGTGCGCAGCTCGCGCCCGCCCCGCGCATCGGCCTGCTCGCCCGGCTGTCCTCGCAATTCGGTTCCCGCGGCCTCACCCGCCGCGGTTCCGCGCTCGACGACGCCGCGCGGCGCGAACTGCTGCTGCACGGCGTCGAGGGCGCCGCGACCGTGCTCGGTGTGCACGGCACCGCCGAGGCCGAGCCGGGACCGGAGTTCTGGGTGCGGGTCCAGCTCGAGGGCCGGCATGCCTACGAGGCGCGGGTCCGGCAACGGGTGAGCGCGGCCGATCGGCAGTGGATGCAGCCCGGCGATGTGGTCTGCTGCCGGGTCGATCCGGGCGATGACGACCGGGTGGCGCTGTATCTGCCACCGTCCGAGGAGACCTCGCGCACCAATATCGCCAAGATCCTGGCCGACGGCCGCCGCGCCCGCGCCACCGTGCTGGCCGCGACACCGGTCGCGGCCGACTACCGCGGCAGAGACGATCCGGTGCTGCGGCTGGATCTGGAACTGCATGCCTGGGACGAGCCGGGGCCGTGGCGCGTGCGGGTGGTGCAGCCGGTCCCGCTGTCCGCCCTGGAATTGGTGGATCTGGGCCGGCATCTGAAGGTCGCCTTCTTCACCGTCGACCGCGGCGAATCGGTCGCGGTGGACTGGGCGGCCTCGCTGGCCGACTGACCGCCGGGCCCGAAAGGCTGTGACACGTGCTCGAAAGGCTATGGCAGGTGCACGAATTGGAAGCCGTTGGACTTCAGGGCGGGCAGGGCGGCGAGCATGCCCGCGCCGGTGCCCGACTTGGGGCGGTGCATGTGCGCCAGGGAGATGCCGCCGGTCTTGGCGGCTGTCATGTTGTTCTGGACCTGGGCGGCGGTCGCGGTGGCACCGAAATCGGCGTTGACCGAGAAGCCGACCGGGGTCTCGCCCAGGTCCTTCACGATCGCCACGGCCACGTCGTCGTAATGTGCGGTGCCCGCGCGGAAGAAGCGGGGCGCGTGACCGGTCAGGGCGGTGATGCGCTGGTGGTTGCCCCACACCTCGTCCACGGCCGCCTGCGGGGAGGCGGTGCCCTTGATCTCGTAGGCGGCGCGGCCGTTCACCGACAGCGGGCAGTGCGCGGTGCCGTGATTGCCGATCTCGAAGAGCGGGTTGGCGGCCAGCTGCCCGGCGCGACCGGGATTCGCGTCGATCCAGCGCTTGTTCAGGAACAGGGTGGCCGGAATCTGCTGGGCCTGCAGGAAGGCCAGCAGGTTCTCGTCGATGTCGTTGTTGCCGGGGCCGCCGCAGGCGTCGAAGGTGACCGCGAACTGCTTGCCCGTGGCATTGAACCCGGTCACGATGCCGTCGAGGTCCATGCCCCAGCCCTGCGGCTGCCGACCGGCATACTTCGCGGCCACGGCGTCGGGCGACACCGTGGCGGCGGGGAGCCGCGCCGGCGCGGTGGCCGGATCGGCCCCGGCGTGCGGATCGAGGATGCGGTCGGACGAATTGCCGTTCGCCACACCGCATCCGGCGGTGACGAGGCCTGCGGCGAGCGCCGCGCCCGCGGCGAAGAAGCCGCGCCTGGACAGTCCTGCGTCGAGCACCGGTGCAGGTTATGTGAATCCGGTCGCAGTAGCCAGAACCACGATCAGGATTGTTCAAACCGTTGCGGTCCGGCAACCAATTCGCCACCGCCGTTGGTGCAGATGTAATCCATTGTTCCACTGCAGGATTCGACGCAGCAGCCCGTATCCGAGCACCTCGGGACGCCGCCGCTGGTGAGCGGATCAGCAATCGCGCAGCGCTCACGGCGTGTCGGATTTCCAGTTCATCCCGAAGGCCGGATTGCTCCAGACTGTAGCCTGCCCGACCGAAACAATCCCTTTGCAAGGAAACGCATTGACATATCCGAACAACCCGTACCCGCAGCAGCAGCCCGGATACGGCTACCCGCCCGCCGATCAGCCCGCCCCGGGCTACGGCGCTCCCCAGCCCGGCTACGGTGCTCCGCAGCAGCCCGCCTACGGCGCGCCCCAACCCGGTTACGGTGCGCCTCAGCCCGCGTACGGCACGCCGCAACCCGCGTACGGGGCTCCACAGCCCGGCTATGACGCCCAGTCCCCCTACGGCGCTCCGCAGCAGCCCGCGTACGGCGCGCCCCAACCTGCTTACGGCGCAGCGCAACCCGCGTACGGTGCGCCGCAGCCCGGCTATGCGCCGTTCGGAGGGTACGGGGCACAGTATGCGAGCTGGGGCGCGCGTGTGGGCGCGTACTTGATCGACGGCGCGATCTGGGTTCTGCCCGGGACGATCCTGCGGACCATCGCGGTCACCGCCGGCACGTCCAAGGTGCAGTGCAGCGTCACGCCCGGCACCTACCACACGTCCTGCACGGGCGGTGGGATGAACGCGGTGGGCATCATCTGCCTGCTGCTCGCCTTCGTGGTCGGCCTCGCGGGCCTGCTGTTCATCAGCCACCAGGAGGGCACCACCGGCCAGACCCCGGGCAAGCGCGTGGTCGGTATCCGGTTGGTCCGCGAATCCACCGGCCAGCCGGTCGGTTTCGGTCTCGCCATCGGCCGCCGCCTGCTGCACTTCATCGACGCCCTCCCCTGCTACCTCGGCTTCCTGTGGCCCGCCTGGGACGCCAAGAAGCAGACCTTCGCCGACAAGATCGTCAGCACCATCGTCGTGAAGGGCTGAGAGCTTCCCGGGGCTGGGGGGTGACCCGGGGACGGATGTGAAAAACGGTGGCCCGCAGCGATTCTCGCTGCGGGCCACCGTCGTGTTCGAACCGGATTACTTGTGCGACACCAGATCCCAGCCCGGGACGGCGTCGGGCGTGCGCGGGGCCGGGCCGGTGTAGATGGCGGCCGGGCGGACCAGCTTGCCCAGCTTCTTCTGCTCCAGGATGTGGGCACACCAGCCGGCGGTGCGGCCGCAGGTGAACATGGCGGGCATCATGTGCGCCGGGACCTCGGCGAAGTCCAGGATCACGGCGGCCCAGAACTCGACATTGGTCTCGATGGCGCGGTCGGGGCGGCGCTCGCGCAGCTCCGCCAGGGCGGCCTGCTCCAGGGCGGCGGCGACCTCGTAGCGCGGGGCGTCGAGGCGCTTGGCGGTGGCGCGCAGCACGCGGGCGCGCGGGTCCTCGGCCCGGTAGACCCGGTGGCCGAAGCCCATCAGCTTCTCCTTGCGGTCCAGGATGCCCTTGACCAGGGCCCGTGCGTCGCCGGTCTTCTCGACGGCTTCGATCATGGGCAGCACGCGGGCCGGGGCGCCGCCGTGCAGCGGGCCGGACATGGCGCCGATGGCGCCGGACAGCGAGGCCGCCACGTCGGCGCCGGTGGAGGCGATGACGCGGGCGGTGAAGGTGGAGGCGTTCATGCCGTGCTCGGCGGCCGACACCCAGTAGGCGTCGATGGCCTCGATGTGGCGCGGGTCCGGGTCACCCTTCCAGCGGGTCATGAACCGCTCGGTAATGGTGGCCGATTCGTCGATCTTCGCCTGCGGCACGGCCGGCTGGTAGATGCCGCGCGCCGACTGGGCGACGTAGGACAGCGCCATGACCGAGGCCCGGGCGAGGTTCTCGCGGGCGGTGTCGTCGTCGATGTCGAGCAGCGGCTCGTAGCCCCAGATCGGGGCCAGCATGGCCAGGCCGGCCTGCACGTCGACGCGCACGTCGCCGGTGTGGATGGGGAGCGGGAACGGCTCGGCGGGCGGTAGGCCGCGGCCGAATTCGCCGTCGACCAGCAGGGCCCACACGTCGCCGAAGGTGACCGAGTTGCCGACGAGGTCCTCGATGTCGACGCCGCGGTACCGGAGGGCGCCGCCGTCCTTGTCGGGTTCGGCGATATCGGTGGTGAAGGCCACCACTCCCTCGAGACCGCTCACGAAGCCGTCGGGGACGACCGAGCTTGGTACCGCAGCGCTGGCAGTCATGTTGTGACTCTCCTTGCAAAGTCGGGCGCCCGATCTTTGGGCAGCCACGCCGATCAACTGGAGCTTAACCCCCGCATTACTCCGGAGTAACGTCTGCCCCATGGTTGACCAGGAGAAATTCGCCACGCCCGACGTCGACATGGCTGCCCTGCGGGTCGAGTACGGAGTCGATCAGGGCGACAACCATCCGGGCCCGGAAACCGACCTCGACGAGACCTGGCTGTCCGACGGCTGGGAGCCGTTGCTGCGCAACTGGATCGAGGACGCGACCAGCGCGGGCATGACCGATTCGAACTCGATGGTGCTGAGCACCGTCGAGATCACCGAAACCGGTCCGCGGCCCGCGTCGCGAACTGTCCTGTGCAAGGGGCTTTCTCCCGAAGGTGTGACTTTTTACACGAATTACGAATCGTTCAAGGGCCGCCAGCTGACCCGAACCCCGTACGCCTCGGCCACTTTCGTGTGGCCCGCCATGGGCCGGCAGGTCACCGTGCGCGGGCCGGTGCGGCGGGTCCCGGCCGAGGCCACCGAGCTGTACTGGCAGTCCCGTCCGCGCGGTTCCCGGCTGGGCGCGTGGGCCTCGGAGCAGTCGCGGCCCATCGCCTCCCGCGCCGAGCTGGACCGGCAGATGGATGCGACGGCCGCCCGGTTCGCCGAGGTCGGCGACATCCCGGTGCCGCCGTTCTGGGGCGGCTTCCAGATTCAGCCGGAGACGGTGGAGTTCTGGCAGGGCCGCCGCAGCCGCATGCACAACCGCATCCGGGTCACCGTCGAACCGGGCAATACCGACGTGTCAGTCATGAAAGTCGAACGCCTGCAACCCTGACCGACTCTCGTCGGCCCGAAAGAGTTGGATATCTCACGTTCAAATGATGGGATGATCGGCCCAAAATGCCTTCCCAAGCGCTCGTCGCCGTCGCTAGGTTGGGCCGGT
Source organism: Nocardia sp. NPDC004711 (assembly GCF_053601595.1). Taxonomy (NCBI): domain Bacteria; kingdom Bacillati; phylum Actinomycetota; class Actinomycetes; order Mycobacteriales; family Nocardiaceae; genus Nocardia; species Nocardia sp. NPDC004711. The sequence continues at coordinate 92,391 of NZ_JBSGCB010000001.1, forward strand.
GAAGCTGCTCGCCGACATAACTCCATTACGGAATCCCGACTACCGGAGGCTCTGGACCACCGGCATCGTCACCGTGATCGGCGCACAGCTGTCCGTCGTAGCCGTCCCCAAGCAGCTCTACGACATCACCCACAGCTCTTCGTATGTCGGCCTGGCCGGGCTGTTCGGCCTGATCCCGCTGATCGTCTTCGGCCTCTGGGGCGGCGCGCTCGCCGACGCCATGGACCGCCGCAAGATGCTGCTCGTCACCAGTGCGGGCACCGGCCTGACCTCGCTGGCCTTCTGGGCGCAGGCCGCCGCCGGGCTGAACAATGCCTGGCTGGTGCTGATCCTGTTCTCGGTGCAGCAGGCGTTCTTCGCCATGAACCAGCCCGCGCGCAGCGCCATCTACCCGCGGCTGCTGCCGCCCGAGCAGCTGCCCGCGGCCAATTCGCTGAGCATGACGGTCATGCAGTTCGGCGCCATCGCCGGTCCGGTGCTGGCGGGCATGCTGATTCCGTTCGCGGGCCTGGCCACGCTGTACCTGATCGACTCCATCGCGCTGCTGGCCACGCTGTGGGCCACCTGGAAGCTGCCGCCCATCCCGCCGCACGGCGAGACCCGGCGCGCGGGCCTGCGCGAGGTGTTCGACGGTTTCGCCTACCTGGCCACCCAGCGCATCCTGCTGGCCTCGTTCGCGGTCGACGTGGTGGCCATGGTGTTCGGCATGCCGCGCGCCCTGTTCCCGCAGATCGCCCAGGACAGCTTCGGCGACACCGCTTCCGGCGGAACGGCACTGGGCCTGCTGTTCGCGGCCATGTCGGTGGGCGCGGTGCTGGGCGGAGTGTTCTCCGGGTGGCTGTCGCGGGTGCGGCGGCAGGGTCTGGCCGTGGTGGTCTGCATCGTGCTGTGGGGGCTGGGCATGGTCGGGTTCGGCCTGGCCGTGGGCCTGGTCGGGCACGGGCTGAGCATGACGCTCGCACTCTGGATCGCGCTGGCCTGCCTGGCTTTCGGCGGCGCGGTGGACATGTTCTCCGCGGCCCTGCGCACCACCATGCTGCAGTCGGTGGCGACCGACGAGATGCGCGGACGACTGCAAGGGGTCTTCATCGTCGTCGTGGCAGGTGGACCGCGCATCGGTGATGTTGCGCACGGTTTCGCGGCCGCGGCGGTGGGTACCGCCACGGCTGCGGCCGGTGGTGGCGTCCTGGTCGTGATCGGCATGATGATCGCGGCCGTGGCGTTTCCGGCGTTCGTCCGATACCGGGTGGCACGTGCGTATTCGGAGGTGCAGCTCGCATGATGTCACGGGGTTCATGCTCATAGCACATGACCGCCGCTCTCCTCACCTGCGAACGATGTGACTGTGAGGTAGCAAAGAGCCACCCTCATTGGTCGGGCGTAGTGGACAGCGGCTAGCGTTGACTCGAGCGCATCGCACGCCGACCGTGTCCGATGCCTACGGTTACAAGCCTGAGAGGGATCCTTCCGTGCCCGCTGAGAACATCATCAACGTCGACGACGACGCCAAGCCGGTACTGCAATACCCGGGCGGCGAGTACCCGATGACCGTCGCCAAGGCTGTCGAGGGCAATGACGGAATCGACCTGGGCAAGCTGCTCGCCAGCACCGGGTACGTCACCTATGACCCCGGTTTCATGAACACCGCCTCGACCAAGTCGGCCATCACCTATATCGACGGCGAGGCGGGCATCCTGCGCTACCGCGGGTACCCGATCGAGCAGCTGGCCGGTAAGTCGACCTTCATCGAGGTCAGCTACCTGCTGATCTACGGCGAGCTGCCGACCCAGGCCCAGCTCGACGACTTCACCGACCGGATCCGCCGGCACACCCTGCTGCACGAGGACCTGAAGCGGTTCTTCGACGGCTTCCCGCGCAACGCGCACCCGATGCCGGTGCTGTCCTCCGCGGTCAACGCGCTGTCGGCCTACTACCAGGACTCGCTGGACCCGCGCGACCCCGAGCAGGTCGAGCTGTCCACCATCCGACTGCTCGCCAAGCTGCCGACCATCGCGGCCTACGCGTACAAGAAGTCGGTCGGCCAGCCGTTCCTGTACCCGGACAACTCGCTGTCGCTGGTGGAGAACTTCCTGCGGATGACCTTCGGCTTCCCGGCCGAGCCCTACGAGGTCGACCCGGAGATCGCCGCGGCGCTGGACATGCTGCTCATCCTGCACGCCGACCACGAGCAGAACTGCTCGACTTCGACTGTGCGCCTGGTGGGTTCGTCCGACGCCAACCTGTTCACCTCCGTCTCCGGCGGCATCAACGCGCTGTGGGGCCCGCTGCACGGCGGCGCCAACCAGGCCGTGCTGGAGATGCTGGACGACATCAAGGCCAGCGGCGGCGACGTCAAGGAGTTCGTCCGCAAGGTCAAGAACAAGGAAGACGGCGTGAAGCTCATGGGCTTCGGGCACCGCGTCTACCGCAACTACGACCCGCGCGCCACCCTGGTCAAGCAGGTCGCGGACAACATCCTGGCCAAGATCGGCGGCGACGACCAGCTGCTCGACATCGCCAAGTCCCTCGAAGAGGCCGCCCTCACCGATGAGTACTTCATCGAGCGCCGCCTGTACCCGAACGTCGACTTCTACACCGGCGTCATCTACCGGGCCATGGGCTTCCCGACCCGCATGTTCACCGTGCTCTTCGCCATGGGCCGTCTGCCGGGCTGGATCGCCCACTGGCGCGAAATGCACAGCGAGCCGCTGAAGATCGGCCGTCCGCGCCAGATCTATACCGGCTACGGCGAGCGCGACTACATGCAGATCAACGGTCGCTGACCCGACGGGCCCTGTGCCCGAAGGGTTTCCGTCGAACCCCGCCGCAACGCATCGTTGCGGCGGGGTTTTTCGTTCACAAGGTCTTGTTGAGAATCTCGCTGGGGTGCGACGGCAATCTTGTTCCCGTGAGATGGAAACGATCTCAGCTCCGGTGTCACCTGCCGCGGCGGGGGCGGCAGGTGACACCGGAGAAAATCGGGTGCGCGGCCCGGTAATACGTGGGATGTTCGGGGTATGGCATCGACGAATGGCATTACCGTGCGTTCGGCGCGAGCGGACGAGCGGGCGGGGATCATCCGGCTCTCGGAGATCTGCTTCGGGATGCGGGTCGGCCCGGCCGATCTGGAATACGGCGGCGACGTCTTTCCGACCGAGCGAGCCCTGGTGGCCGCGGACGGCGATCGCATCGTCGGGCACACCAACGACCGCACCATGACCGTCACCGTGCCCGGCGCGCGCACCGTGCAGGCCTGCGGCGTCAGCAGCGTCGTGGTGGCGCCCACCCATCGGCGGCGCGGCATTCTGCGGGCGCTCTACACCGAGCAGCATCGGCGCACCGAGGCCGAGGGCATACCGCTCACCATCTTCACCGCCAGCGAGGGCACCATCTACGGCCGCTTCGGCTACGGCCCGTCCATTGTCGAGAACGAGATCTCCGTGCGCGGGCGCACCGCCGAATTCCGTTCCACCACACCGGATCCCGGAGGGGTGCAGGTCGCCGACATGGAAGAGGCGAAGCTCCGGTTGCCCGCGATCTACGACCGCTGGCGGCGGCTGGTGCCGGGCGCGCAGGCCCGGCCCGCAGCCCGCTGGCAGCAGCGGTTCTTCGCCGACGCGGTACAGAGCGAGGAGAGCTCACCGCAGTTCTTCCTGATCCATCCGGACGGCTACGCCATCCTGCGGCGCGCCTGGCACGAGGACAAGAACACCGCCACGGTCCGCGAGCTGCGGGCTGTCACAGCGGAAGCCCATGTCGCACTGTGGCGGGTGCTGCTGAGCCTGGATCTGGTGGACACCGTCGAGGCGACGCTGAGCGATAACGATCCACTCCCCTACCTGGTCACGAATCCGCGTCTGGTGCGCGTCACCGGCCGCCACGACGCGCTGTGGACCCGGGTGATGGACGTCCCCGCCGCTCTCACCGCCCGCACCTACCAGCGGGATCTGGATGTCGTGCTGTCCGTGCACGATCCGTTCCGTGACGCGGGCGGCAGCTTCGCGCTGCGGGTGCGCGACGGCATCGCCGAGTGCGCACCGACTGGCCGCACCCCGGATCTGGAACTCGGCATCGATGTACTCGGCAGCCTCTACTTCGGCGCGTACCGGGCCCGGGTCTTCGCGGCCGCCAACCGGATCCAGGCCAAGGACGCGGCCGTGCTGCGCGCATTCGACGAGGCGTTCGCCGCCGAATGCGACGCCGAACTCGGCTGGTTCTTCTGAGTCGGCAGGCGAAAACGGCTGCCGGGTCCCGCACGGCGTTGGAACCGAGGTATTTCTTTGCTAGAAATGCGCTCTGGATTCTTTCCTTGCCAGAAAAATGTGTAGAGCTGCATAAGCCTAGATAGCTCGTCATTAACAGTTGTCAACGATTCAACCCACCTTTTGGGGCATTTCACCCGATTCGGGCAAGGGCCACCCCTGGCGAGTTCAGGGTTTTCCCGGTGGTGGGTGAGCACCGGACGCTGGCATGCTGGGATACGTGAAACCCATCCAGTTGATACTCAACGTCCTGTGGCTCGTGCTGGTCGGATTCTGGATGGCCATCGGCTATGTCATCGCCGGGCTGATCTGCTGCGTGCTGATCGTGACCATCCCGTGGGGCGTCGCGTCCTTCCGCATCGCCAACTTCGTGCTCTGGCCCTTCGGCCGGGAAGCGGTGGAGAAACCGAGCGCGGGCGTGGGCTCGATGCTCGGCAACATCATCTGGATCATCGTGGCGGGCTGGTGGCTGGCACTGGGCCACCTGATGACCAGCATCGCCCTCGCCGTCACCATCATCGGGATCCCGTTCGCCTGGGCCAATCTCAAGCTGATCCCGATCTCCCTGTTCCCCCTGGGCCGCGAAATCGTCGACAGCGACCGGCGTTTCGGCTACTGAATCACTCGGATTCGTCGACGATCTGCTTCATGATCCCGACCGCCTCGGCGAGCACGCCGACCTGGGCGGGGGACAGCCGGGACAGCTGATCGGTCATCCAGGCCTCGCGGGCCTGGTTCTCGTCGGCGATCAGGGCGCGCCCGGCGTCGGACAGCGACACGATGATCTGCCGCCCGTCGGTGGGGTGCGGATTGCGTTCCACCAGATCCATTTCCGACAGCGAGGCGATGACCCGGGTCATCGACGGCGGCTGCACCCGCTCCTTGGCGGCCAGCGTGCCCGGCGTCATGGCGCCCTCCCGATTCAGCGTGGCGAGCGCGGACAGCTGGGTCAGCGAAATCTGGGCATCGGCCCGCCGGCCTCGCAGATGCCGAGTCAAGCGCACCACCGCCAGCGAAAGTTCACCGGCGAGCGCTCGAATGTCGGAAGGCGTTGTCACAGAGGCAAACGATACGGGACCGCCCGCGCGGGAGTCGGCTGTTCCGGTGCGTGGGGGCCGGCCGCCCCGGCGCGCCACCCGGACCGGCCCCCGCCCTCTAGTCTGGTGGGGTGACCACGCCACCCGTTCCGGAGATTCCCCCGCGCTTGACCGATCCGCGCCCGGTACTGGCCGTGGGCAGCCTCGGTTTCCTGATCGCGACGGTGGCGGTGTGGGCGAACGACGCGTGGGCGACCGCGCGTCCGGTCTGCCTGATGGGTCTGGCGGTGGGCCTGCTCGGCTACACGATCTTCGCGATTCAGCGCCGGAGCGCGCGGCGCGGGGACAAAGGCGCACAGCTCGGTCTGGATTAGCGGGCCCCGGGCCCGGATTAGCACTAAAAGCGACTGGTCGGCCGTCCAGACGGGTCTGACAAAACGAACTTGCGGACCGTGCGAATTGACTGCACGCGCCTCGGAGGCTTAACTCCCTGGAGTGTCCTCCCGATTGAGCGTCGAAGAACGACGGGCCCACCTTATCGAGGCAGCCATCGGCCTTGCCGAAAAAAAGGGCGTGGCAGGAGTTACCACGCGCGATGTTGCCCAGGCAGCCGGTGTTTCCCTCGGTGTGGTGCATTACTGTTTCGAAAACAAAGATCAGCTGATGACCGAGCTGGTCAAGGCACTCTCGATGGAATTGCGCGATTCCGTCGATGCCAACGAAACGGTATGGCAGGACGTCGGAACCGGAAAAGAAGCGCTGCAACAATTGGTGCGCGCCGGTCTGGAACTCATGTGGCTCAACATCGAAGCCACTCCGGAGCGCCAACTACTCACCTACGAAACCACCACCTACGCCCTACGCGAAGGCGAGCAGACCCCCGCGAAACTCGCCATCGCACGCGAGCAGTACACCTTCAACGACTCCACGGTCGCCGACGTCATCGAACACGCGCGCGAAGCCACCGGCACCTCCTGGACCGTTCCCGTCGACACGCTGTCCCGTTTCATACTGGCGGCCATCGACGGCATCGTGCTGCGCTGGCTGGTCGACAACGACAGCGCCGCTGTCCGTCAGCAATTGGACGTCCTCGCTACCACCGTGGCAGCCCACGCGGCCTGACCCGGGCCTCCCCCGCTCCGGCGCGGGCACTGTGCAGCAGCGCCCGCGCCGGACCCGAATTCGCCTGCCCGCCTGTGTATCTCGTCCAGGCCGGGCCCGCGCACGGCCGTTCGGGCCGGCACGCGTCCTCAGCGGCGGGAGAAGTTCTGCGGCTGCGCCTGCACGTGGGTGATATCGCCCTCCCGCCACCACGCGACCGTCACCGTGGCCTCGAACGCACCCGTCAGCCGGACCCGGAGTTCGTCGTGCACCACGAGATCGCCTGCGGGCAGCGGCAAGTCGAACTGCAGGCGCAGCAGCACGCCCAGCGGCTCGGCGGTCCAGCTGGTCTCCCGGCCGGTGCTCACCACCTCCGCCGTCACCGCCTCGGAGGCCAGCGGCAGATCCAGCAGCGTGGCCAGCGGGCGCGCCGACGCCAGGTCACCCACGACCAGCCGGTCGGCGGGCAGCGCCGGGCCCAGCCATGGGCGATCCAGCACCAGGGCGTCCGCGGCCGGGATCACCTCGCCGGTGAGGGCGCGCACCTGACCCGGCAGCACCAGATCCTCGGTGTCCAGGCGGCCCGCGTCGAGCGCCTCGGCCAGATACCGGTACGTCTGTGAAATCGATTCCGGGGTGGGCATTCTCGCCGGATCGGCGAGGGCGTCGAGGAGTTCCTCGGCCAGCGCGGGGGTGAGCACCTCCGGGTCGGCGAGCACGCCGCGCAGCACCGCCAGATCGTTCGCGTCGAAGCCCGGCAACTGCGGGAGCAGACCCGCGAACAGGGTGTCGTCCGGGTGGCGCAGCAGGCCCAGCGGAATGCCGTCGATGTGGGCGTGATGGCGCAGCCACCAGGCGGTGTAGCCGTCGCGGTCCGCGAGCAGCCGGCGAGTCGTCTCATCGGACAGCAACAGCCGCAGCGCCTCCGGCCATTCGGCGTCGTCCACCAGGTCCAGATCGCGGACCGCCACCAGTTCGGCCGGATCCTCGGCCAGACCCTCCCACCAGGTCTCCTCGTCGTCGAGGTGGTGGTCCGGGCCGGTCGGATCCGACTCGGCGACCAGCGTGAAGCTCCAGCCGACGCCGATGGCGCGCAGGGCCTCCGGGCCGTAGCGCTCGAGCACGCCGGCATCCACGGTGGTGAAGGGCGAATCCTCGACGAGCACGCGGGCCAGCGGCGCATCGGGCAGCAGCAGTTCGTCGGCCGGCGTCGATTCGCCGTCGACATCGGGCAATTCGACCAGGCCCAGCCAGGACGGGAGGACACCCGGCGCGGCCAGGGTGGTGGCCGCCAGCTTCAGCACCGCGTCGACGGTGTCCGGATCGCTCGGATCGTCCTCCAGCACCGCCTGCAGCCCGGCGTCATTGAGCAGATCCTCCGGCGTGGCCGGGCGCGTACCCAGCCGGCCCAGCAGCTCGTGGGCCGCCTCCGGGTGCACCAGACGCGCCCAGTGCACCGGAATCGCCTGTTCCAGACGGTCATCCAGCACCACCGTGCGCGGGCCGGTCACCAGGCGGCCGTCGGTCAGCGGCACCGCCAGCGCGCCCAGTTCCTCCACCGCCAGCGGATCCACCGCGAACGGCTCCAGGGCGTCGTAGAGCGAATACCACCACTGCGGTTCACGTTCCAGGCTGCTCGACAGCTCGGCGATCCGCGCCAGGCCGATCCGGTGCACGTCCAGTACGGCGAGGGCATCGGCGTACATGCGGCCCGACAGCTCCGGAATCACCAGGGGGCCGACCATGTCCGCCAGCAGATCGGCCAATTCCACGGTCGCACCGGTGAATACGGTGGCCCGCCGCGGCGAGGCGACATTCGCCCGCGAATCCGCGCCCGGGGTTTCGGTGGTCGCCGGTTCATTCACAACCATCATCCCCAGGTCCACTGGGGATGGTTCCTCGAACCCGGTCGAGTCGAAGGTCGCGACCACATCGTGCGGCCCGATGGCGTCGTGGGGTTCGACCGTGTCGCCGGGCGCTTCGTCCTGGGCCGGAAGATCCCATAGCGGCAGGGTTTCCTGCTCCCATGCCGCGCTCGCCTTGGCGGCCGGCGCGGCGGCCGAGTCCACGTCCGGCGCGGCGGACAGTTCGAGCGCGGCCGCGGTATCGGGATCGCCCGATGCCCGCACCTCATCGGCCTCGGTATCACCGCCGGCTGCCGTCTCGCCGAACGCGGCGTCGAATTCTGCTGGCGCCGAGGCATATTCGGCAGCGCGTTCCGGACGGCCGGTGAGGACCGGAAGCCACTCGTTGTCGCGGAGCTCGGCGATCAGGGCCTCGCGGAGCAGGCCGTCGGCCTCGCTGCGGGCGAAGCCGGGAGTGGGGACCAGGACCAGGCGGTCGCGCGGCGGCAGGGCGCGCGCGAACGCGGCGTAACCGGCGGCCAGCGCGGTCAGGTGCGCGCCGGGGAGCAGGCGGCGGCGGTCCGGCTGCATGGGGATGTCGGCGATGAGCAGAGCCGGAATGGACAGCTCCTCGTCGGAGCGGGTGGGTGCGCGCAGCACATCGGGGCGGGTGGCGATCGGGCGGCCGTCGCGCACGGGCAGCAGCCAGCGGGCACGCTCGGTGCGGTACTGCCACCACACGCGCTCATCGGAATTCGGGCCGGTGACCCGCAGTTCCGTGAGGCCGTCACCGAGTTCCCGCTCGGCACTGGCGATCTCGTCGTCACCGATCCGGATGGCGTGCAGCGCGGGCAGTTCCAGCAGCAGATCGGCCGCCTCCGAACGCATCTCCGTGAGCAGGGCGACGGTGTCCACGTGCTCGCGCAACCGCAGCACGATCTCACTGTCGAAGCCGTTCACGGGCTGCTCCGCGGTGGCCCAGGCCAGTCGCAGCGCGGGCGGCTCGAAATCGTCCGGCGTCTGCGGGATCTCGATGCCCTGCGCGCCGAGCAGCGCCCAGGTCTCGGCCCGTGAGAACCGCACCGAGCCGCCGGTCGAACGGAATTCCACCTCGTCCGACACCGTCAGCACGGCGGTGAAGCCCACCCCGAACTGCCCGACGGCCGCGGCGTCCGTCTTCCCCGAGGCCCGCAGTGCGGTGAGCGCGTGCACGCCCGAAACATCCAGCGGCGCACCGGTATTGGCCACATGCAGGGTGTGGCCGTCCAGCCACACCGCGATCCGCCCGTCGACGCCCGCCTTGGCGGCCGCGTCGGCGGCGTTCTGCGCCAGTTCGGTCAGCAACCGGTCCCGGTATCCGGCCCGGACCAGGTCCGCCTCCGTGGCGGCGTCCTCCCGCAACCGGGTGGGCGACCCGCGCCAGGCGGCCACCACCCCGGCCCGCAGTTCCGCCGTCCCGAACGGATCCCCCGCATCGGTCGCGACCACGCCCTACACCCCTTCCGCACAACCGTTGATGGCACGCCAGAGCCAAGCATCCGGGTATCTCACAGAACTCCGGCGCGGTCCATCGAAAACCGCACCCGCCGCCGGGAATCCGGCGGCGCTACAACCTATCCGGGCGAGCGCCTCAGCGCGACTCGGCCGAACCGGTCTCGGGCTCCACCCGCACCGCATTCACGGCCCACGCATCGTCGTACACCGCATCCGGATCGCCCACCTCGAACAACCCGGCCGTGCCGGAATCGTCCGCGGCCACCGACTTCTCGGACGGTCCCGCCTCGCCGTTCTCGGTCGGTCCTGCCGCCTCGCCACTCTCGGGCACCGCCGACACAGCGGCGACCTCGGCGTCCGGATCGACCACACCCGCCCGCACATCCGCGGCATCAGCCAGGCCCGTCGCCGAATCGGCCTCAGCCGCAACGCTCGTGTCCGCGGCGACCGTGTCGGTCTCCACAGTCCGACCCGCGCCAGTTTCGTCCTTCTCGCCCGATTCCAACCCGGCCACAGCGGCAAGGTCGGCTTCCGCGGCCTCGGTCGTCGTGGCAGCGTCAGCAGTCGCGGCAGGCTCAGCGGCGGCATCAGCGGTCGCGTCGGCGTCCGTCACGATGGGCGTCGAATCGGTCTCGCTCGCAGGCGCTTCCGCACCCGCTACCGTGCCGGATTCGTCTACCTCGCCGTTCTTGGTGGATTCCGCTTCCAGCGCACCGGTTTCGATGCGGAGGTCGGCGGTGGGGAACAGGTCCACGGCGGCGTCGTCGTAGGCCTCGTAGAGGGGAGAGCCACTGCCGGTGGGGAGTTCGACGTCGGAGTGGGCGCCACAGCCGTAGGCGACGTGGACCACGTGGCCGTCGGCGCCCATGGCATTGGTGCAGACGCCGAAGGCAGCGCCCAGGGCGCCGGCCATGGGAACGAAGAAGGCGCAGCGGGCGCAGGTGGACGGGGCGGCGCGGGCCATGTCGGTGTCGGGGCCGTATTCGGAGAACCAGCGGTAGGCGGCCTCCTCGCGACCCTCGCGGGAGAGCACCTGGGTGCGGCCGAGCCCGATCTCGAGGGCGACCTCGTCGACGGCCGGGTCACCGGAGGCGACATAGCCGGGCACCAGGCGCGGGTCGCCGGGCGGCGGGGCCAGCAGATCGCCGGGCGCGAGATCGCCGGGGCGGATGCGCTGATCCCACGGGATGAAGTCGGGCGCCACCAGTGCGTCCGGCCCGGGCAGCAGTGCCGACTCGCTCACCGTGGCGGTGGTCGCCCCCGGCGGCGCGGCCACCACGACCGCCCACTGCCAGCCGCGATAGCCGGGCAGCGTCGCCTCGAAGTGATGGGTGGCCGAGGATTCGTCCTCGCCGGTCACGCCCAGATGCGCGCCCACCCCGACCGGTTCCAGGTCCAGGAGCGCACGGCGGGCCAGCTCGACCGCCTCCGCCAGGATCGGCCGCATACCGGACTCCGAAACTCCAACCGCGCTCACGCCCTACATTTTGCCGTATGGAGCGCAAACGCCGTGCACCGGTAGCGGCCGCCACGATCACGCTGTCCACGGCCCTGGCCCTGGCCGCGACCGCGACCGGCTGCACCAGCAGCGACAACACGCCGAAGCTGCGGGTCGAGGTGGTCGCCACCCGGCCGCACGACCCGGGCGCGTTCACCGAGGGCTTGGAGGTCGACGGGTCGGTTCTCTACGAGAGCACCGGACTCACCGGCAATTCCTCGATCCGGGCCACCGACCTGAACACCGGCGCCGAACTCGCCCGCGCCGATCTGCCCGCGCCCCTGTTCGGCGAGGGCATCACCCGGGCCGGCGACGTGCTGTGGCAGCTCACCTACAAGAACGGCGTGGCCATCGCCCGCGACCCGGGCACGCTCGCGGAACTGCGCACCACGCATTTCGACGGCGAGGGCTGGGGCCTGTGCACCCGGGACGATCGCGTGCTCATGAGCAATGGCAGCTCGACCCTCACCTTCCGCGATCCACAGACCTTCGCGATCACCGGGAGCGTGGCGCTGACCAGCCACAAGGACGCCGAGCTCAACGAACTGGACTGCGCCCCCGACGGTTCCGTCTACGCCAACACCTGGCCGACGAACACCATCCTGCGCATCGATCCGGGCACCGGTGAGGTCCTCGCCGCGATCGACGCCTCCGGCCTGCTCCCCCGCAGCGCCCGCACCCCCGACACCGATGTCCTCAACGGCATCGCCCACCTCCCCGGCACCGACCACTTCCTCCTCACCGGCAAGAAGTGGCCGACGTCCTATGAAGTGCGTTTCGTCCCCGCCTGATCTGGTCCATCGCGACCGGTCGCTCCGAACTTGTGGTGGCCCACACCGGCCGTAGTGCAGCCACCGGCCGACGGCACTGCAAGAATTGGGTGCGTGACTCCTCCCCGTGACCCCGGTGCCGACCCAGGTCGCTGGGGCGACGAGGACTCTCCCATGATCGAACGGCACCCGGGGTACGACCGCTATCCGCCCGCCAACCGCGCGGGCCGCCGACCCGTCCCGCCGGGCGACGAGACCGAAGTGCCGGAATTCCTGGCCCGGCGCGCGCGTCCCACCGACCCGCCGTCGAGGTCGCGCGGCGAATCTCCGCGCAGCCCAGGCGGCGACCCGGAGGGCCGTACGTCGCGCTGGGCGCGCCGCCGCCACGACAAGGCCGAAACGCACGACAGGGCCGAGGACAACCCGCCGACCCGGCCATACGAGACCCAGCCGCCCGAGGGAACCGCGAACGAGCCGGAAGCGTGGCGGCAGCCGCACGACTTCGGCACCACGCGGCGGGTGCGCTACGACCCGGAATCCGCGCCGCCCGCGCACCGCGATCAGGGTTATCCGACGCGCCCCGACCACACGCGGCACCCGCACACCGAACCGCCGCACCCGGAAACGGATCGCACGCAATCGTTTTCGCGCGAAGCCGACCCGGATGCCCAGGACAGCGGCGGGCTGCACAAGCCGCCCCGCAAGCTGACCGTCACCCGGGTCGCGGCACGCCGCAGCATCGAGCTGACGCAGAGCGGCTTCGCGACCTTCCAGCGCGCCGCCAAGGCCGACGGTGCGGAGGAGTCGGGTCTCACCGCGCTCATCTACGCGACCATGGCCAACTTCGCCACCGACGCCGCGATCGCGGTGGCCCTGGCCAACACGCTGTTCTTCGCGAGCGCCACAGCGGAGTCCAAAACCAAGGTGGCGCTGTACCTCTTGATCACGATCGCCCCGTTCGCGGTGATCGCGCCGGTCATCGGCCCCATGCTGGACCGGCTGCAACGCGGTCGCCGGGTCGCGCTGGCGGGCTCGTTCGCGCTGCGTGTGTTCATCGCCGGGCTGCTCATCTTCAATATCGACAACTGGGCGCTGTACCCGCTCGCCCTGTGCATGATGATCCTCAGCAAGTCGTTCTCGGTGCTGAAGTCCGCGGTCACCCCGCGCGTGCTGCCACCGGGAATCGACCTGGTGCGCACCAACTCCCGGCTCACCGTGTTCGGTCTCGTCGGCGGCACCATGGGCGCCGGCGCGGTGGCCGCCCTGTGCGCCAAGATCGCGGGCTCCACGGGTGCGCTGCTGCTCGCCGCGGCGCTGGCGGCGGCGGGCATGATCCTGAGTCTGCGCATCCCATCCTGGGTGGAGGTCACCGAGGGCGAGGTCCCGGCCACCCTCGGCTACCACGGCAACGACGCCCGCACCGAGGTGCTGGACCCGAGCCGAGCCGAGACGGTACAGCCGAGCAAACGCCGTCAGCCCCTGGGCCGTTCGGTGGTGACCGGGCTGTGGGGCAACAGCACCGTACGAATCCTGACCGGCTTCCTCACCTTCTACGGCGCCTTCGTCGCCAAGTCCACCGAGCATCGAGCCGTGCAACAGGTGGCGATGCTGGGCGTCATCGTCGTGGCCGCGGGTGTCGGCAATTTCGCGGGCAATGCCTCCGGCGCGCGCATGAAACTCGGTCGCCCGCAGTTGATCGTGGTCAGTTGCACCGCCGCGTGCGTCGGCGTCGCGGTCGTGGCGGCGGCGATGGGCAACCTGATGGGCGCCGCGATCGCCACCCTGATCGCCTCGGGCGCGAGTGCCCTGGCCAAGGTCTCGCTCGACGCCTCCATCCAGGACGATCTCCCACCCGAATCCATCGCCTCCGGTTTCGGCCGCTCCGAGACCGTGCTGCAGCTGTCCTGGGTGATCGGCGGTGCGCTGGGCGTGATGCTGCCGCCGACCTGGTGGATCGGTTTCACCGTGGTCGCGTCGGTGATGGCGCTGGGCTTGATCCAGACCGTGGTCAGCTACCGTGGTCATTCGCTGCTGCCCGGTTTGGGCGGTAACCGACCTCAGCACGCCAAGCAGGAGATCCCCGCCGCGCACGGCGCGGGGGAAACCACCCAGTGACGGACAGGAAGCCCCGGTGAACCAACCCAAAGCCCGCACGATCATCGCTCTGCTGGCGGTTCTAGTCGTGGTGGCAGTGGCCTATTTCGCCGCGATCGTGGTCGTCGCCCGCCACACCACCAAGCCGGATCCGCAGATCACCGCGTACGCGCACGGGAAGTCGGTGTCGGTGAATCCATTCCTGTACTGCGGCCTCGAGGTGTCGAAGGACCGGCTGGCGATCGGCAAGTGCAACTCCACCCAGTCCGTCTCCGATCTCGATGTGCCCCCGGGTTCGACGGTGCAGATCTCGCTGCCCAAGGAGGTCGCCGACGCGCCGTGGGAGCTGCTGATCGGCTACCGCCTGCCGAACAACAAGGCCGACGCGGAGGTCCTGACCTACAAGCAGCCCTGGCGGCTGTCGGGCAAGCCGGAGCGGGATAAGGATCCCAAATACGACAAGCCGCTCACCCTGACCATCAAGACCCCGCCGACCGAGCACGTGCGCCTGGCCATCATGGAATTGCACCTGCCGATACCCGCCCGTGACGAGAACGGTAACGAGGGTGTCATCTCCCGCGGGATCTGGGCGCTGCACACCCCCGCGTTCGATCCCGTGCTCTTCAGCTGAGATCCCGCCTGCCGCAACAACGGAACGGGCCCCGGTGATGGAATCACCGGGGCCCGTTCGCTTCTCGTCGCGACCTAGTGGTCGAGCTCCCGCGCCACGCCGCGCACCACTTCGGCGATGCGCTGGGCGGTCTTGCGGTCGGGGTACTTGCCGCGGCGCAGATCCGGCTGCACCTTGGTCTCCAGCAGCGTGATCATGTCCTCGATGAGGCCGTGCAGCTCGTCGGGGCTCTTGCGATTGATGGGGGCGTCATTGCGCCCGCCGCCGCGACGGTCGCCGCGCTCGCCACGGCCGCCGCGCTCCTCGCGCAGAGACGGGGTCTCCAGCAGCTTCAGCGAAAGCGCCTGCGGGCCACGGCGACCCGCCGCCATTCCGAATTCGACGCGCTGGCCCGGTTTGAGGGCCTCCACGCCATCGGGCAGCGCCGACGATCGAACATAGACGTCCTCGCCCTCATCCTGGGAAAGGAAGCCGAAGCCCTTTTCGACGTCGTACCACTTCACCTTGCCGGTCGGCACTGCGCTCACCCGTTCGTCATTCAAGCCCGGGCAGCCGGGCACATTCGTGGTCGCCGGACGCATGCGCCGGCGACCTTTCCGTTTGCGAAAAGAACGCGCCCCACACAGCTATGCAGGACGCGACTGACACCGAGTCTACCCCGGTGCGAATAGCGCAAGCACATCAGTTTTACGGTTCAGAGGTGTCCGACACTTCTTCCAAGCAGGCCCCTCGCGGTTCCGCGAGCTGGCTGCTGTATATCGCCTTGGGCCTGTTCGCGATTGGATTGCTGGCCGTGTTCGCGATCTTCGGCGTGCATCTGCTGACCGATGCGAAGCCGGGTCTGTGGCTGTATCTGCTCGCCATGTGCGCGCCGCTGGGTTTTCTGCTCTCGGTGGTCTACGCGCTCTGGTCGGGCCGTCGGTCCCGCTGACCGTCCGGGTCGGGATCAGGACTCTGCCGACACGCGGGCGACGACACGGAGATTGCCCAGTTCGTTACCCGAGCATGCGTGTGATCTTCATCACATAACGAGAAGGTCACGGAGCGGTGACAGACCCCTATCGGCGGGGACTCGCCGTGACCACCTGCGCAGAAGCCATCCGGAACCCCTTGCGCCGGTTAGTGACCCGGACAGACACGTCGGTTACCAAATGGTGATTTTTGGCGGCGGTCGTCGTAGTGTCTTCCTCGCCGGGTCAGCCCGGCGCCACCGGCCCGCCGCACCGAACTTCGCCCCGCGGGTACCGGACCCCCAACTGGAGAAAAGGGGCGAAGACGAGGAACAGCGCACATCCAGTGCGCCGGGCCGGACGACCTCTCAGTTCGACCCCGGTAGTCGGCCTCGCAGGCGCGTACGAGAGGAAAGACCCGAAAATGAGTGGACGCCATCGCAAGCCGACCAACACCGGCCGCACTGTCGCCAAGGTTGCCCTGACGGGCATCGCTCTCGGCGGCGCCGGAGTGGCCATGGCGGGTAACGCCAGCGCGGCACCCGACTCCGACTGGGATCGCCTCGCACAGTGCGAAGCCGGCGGCAACTGGGGCATCAACACCGGCAACGGTTTCCAAGGTGGGCTGCAGTTCTCGCCCGGCACCTGGAACGCAGCGGGCGGCGGCGAATACGCCCCGACCGCCAACCAGGCCAGCCGCGAGCAGCAGATCGCGGTCGCCGAGAAGGTGCTCGCCACGCAGGGCTGGGGCGCCTGGCCCTCCTGCTCCTCGAGCCTCGGCCTGACCAGCGGATCCACGCCGCGGACCGCCCCCGCGCCCGCGACCTCGGACACCCCGCAGTGGAACCCGCAGCAGGCGGGCCCCGGCGCCGGCAGCGACGGCACCCAGGAAGTCTTCCAGGCCGTGGACCGCGCCATCGCGGTCGCCCAGTCGCAGGGCGTGCAGATCCCGCAGCCCGCACTGGATTTCCTCAATGCCACCAAGGCCAACGGCACCAAGCTGGACCCCAGCATCGTGAACTTCTTCGAGGCGAACAAGGGCCTGCTGCCGCAGTAGCACCCGTTCCCTCTCCGGAATGCCCCGCATCAATGCCGATGCGGGGCATTCGCGATTTCCGGGGTTGCCGGCGGAACGCCGTGGCGGGGGCAAACTTCGGGGTGCCGGAGGGGGCGGTCCCGATGGCCGCATGCCAGAATGAGCGCGTGGTGAACAAATCGAACAAACCCTATGTCGACAATGGCTGGCCGGAGATGGCCAATGGCGATCACGCGGTCACCGAACTCTCCTCGACCCGCTCCGGTGGCCTGTCCCCGTACGGTGAGGACACCGAGTTCCCGCTGCCGGCCGATCAGCTGCCCTACGTGCACCCGCACACCATCGTCAACCGCTGATCCGACGTACGACCGACAATCATGCGGTTAACGGCGCTCGTTCCCGGGCGGCCGCCGCGCATACGACCCCAGGCCCGCGGGGCGGGCACCGTGCCAACAGCCCCGCCTACCGCCTGGTCGCCGCGGCGGCCGCTGAACCGCGTCCGCACCGTGCCCGATGAACCGCGCCCGCGCATTGCCCGGCATGCCGGCTGCCCGATGGATCGGGTGAAGTGACCGACCTCCCCACCTCAGCCACGACCGCCGACGCGGCCGCCCGTCCCGCCAAGTCCGCGAAATCCGCTGCCCGCGCGGATATGACTCTGGCCGAATGGCTTTCCAAGCGCAGCGACGCGGATCTCGTGACGCTGCTGCAGTTGCGGCCCGATCTGGCCGTCCCCCTGCCCGGTTCGATGGCCGTGCTGGCCGCGCGGACCGAACAGCGCGCCTCGGTGCTGCGCGCGGGCGACGAGCTGGACACCCTCGATTTCGCCGTCATCGAAACCCTGGTGGTACAAGGGGCCGGAGACGGCGGCCGCGCTGTGCCGCTGCCCGCCAAGACCCTGCGCAAGCTGCTGTCGGACCGGGTTCCGGCGGCCACCGTCAATGCCGCGCTGCAGAAGCTGCGCGCCCGCGCCCTGGTCTGGGGCCCGGATACCGCCCTGCGCGTGACACCCGCCGCCCAGGAGGCGCTGCCGTGGCCGCTGGGCAGCACCACCGAACTGCCGGACATGCTCACCGAACCCGAGATCACCGCGGCCCTGGCCGCGTCCACCCCGCAGGAGCGGGCCCTGCTGGAGAAGCTGGCCGGCACCGGCCCGCGTGGGCGCACCCGCGATGCCGCGCCCGGCACCCCCTCCGAGCGCCCGGTGCAGCGGCTGCTGGCGCACCGGCTGCTGAACTGGATCGACGAGGAGACCGTGGAGCTGCCGGTCTCGGTCGGGCAGGTGCTGCGCAACGAGCCGGTCAGTGATCCGCATGCGCTGGTGCCGCCGCATCCGGATTCGACCAAGCACGCACCCGCCGACATCAATGCGGTGGCCGCGGGCGAGGTGGGAGAACTGCTGCGGCACAGCGCGGCCGTGCTGGAGGCGCTGGGCGGGTCGCCCGCCCCGGTGCTGCGCTCCGGCGGTCTCGGCGTCCGCGAGCTGCGTCGCGTCGCCAAGCAGACCGGCATCGACGAGAACCGGGTCGGCCTGCTGGCCGAGGTCCTCACCGAGGCCCGGCTGATCGACAAGGGCAGTCCCGAGCCCGCGCCCGACGGCGACGGCGCCGAGGACTACTGGGCGCCCACCACCACCGCCGACGCCTGGCTCGCGGTGGTGCCGCCGCGGCGCTGGACGGTGCTGGCACAGGCCTGGCTGGACCTGGACCGGTTCCCGTGGATGATCGGCCTGCGCGACGCCAATGACAAGCCCCTGGCCGCGCTGTCGGCGGAGCTGCGGTATGTGCACGCCGTCCGCGACCGGCGCGCCGTGCTGGGCGCGCTGTCCGAATTCCCGCCCGGCACCGAGGTCTCCGCCGCCGACCTGGGCCGGATCCTGGCCTGGCGGCAACCGCGCCGGCGACGGCACTACCGGCTGGAGGCGGTGGCGAACACGCTGGCCGAGGCCGAGGCGCTCGGGCTGGTGGCGCGCGGCGCCCTCAGCTCGGCGGGCTGGGCCCTGCTGCACGGCAGTCCGGAGGACGCCGAATCGGAGATGGCGATCGCGCTGCCGGAGCCGGTGGACCACGTCCTGGTGCAGGCGGATCTGACGGTCATCGCGCCCGGTCCGCTCACCCCGGAACTCCAGGACCGGGTCGCCCTGGTCGCCGATGTCGAATCCGCGGGCGCCGCAACGGTTTACCGCATCAGCGATACCTCGGTGCGCCGGGCGCTGGACGCGGGTGCGACGGCCGCGGAACTGCACAACCTGTTCACCACGCACTCCCGCACCCCGGTCCCCCAGTCGCTGACCTATCTCATCGACGATGTGGCCCGCCGCCACGGACGCCTGCGCGTGGGCATGGCACAGAGCTTCGTGCGCAGTGAGGACCCGACGCTGCTGGCGGAGGTGCTGGCCGCGCCCGTGGCCGGCGAACTCGCGCTGCGCGCGGTGGCCCCGACCGTCGCCATCTCGCAGGCGCCGCTGGGCGAGGTGCTGGAGCGGCTGCGCGCCGCCGGTTTCAGCCCGGCGGGCGAGGATTCGTCCGGCGCCATCGTCGACCTGCGGCCCCGCGGGGCCCGGCTGGCCGCGCGGGGCCGGCAGCGCCCGAACTGGCGGCCCAACCCACCGAGCACCGAACAGCTCGAATCCCTGGTCGCCGAACTCCGTGCGGGCGAACGCGCCGCCAATGTCCGCCCCGGCCAGGCGGTGCGCTCCGACGGCTCCCGCACCAGCACCGCCGCCACCCTCAACCTGCTGCAGCTGGCCGCCCGCACCCGCCGCCCCGTCCACATCGGTTACGTGGACGCCCAGGGCGTCGCCACCCAGCGTGTGGTCGAACCCCTCAAGGTCGGCGGCGGCCAGCTCGATGCGCTGGATCCGGTCACCGGCGCGGTCCGCCACTTCACGCTGCACCGCATCGCGTCGGTTGCCCTGGTCGAATAGCGGCTCGGTCGCCCTGGAACAGGAAAAGCCCGGTACCCGAACGACATTCGTCAGGTCGTCCGCGTACCGGGCCGCACGTCCCGAGCGCCGGGTTACCCCTTCGGGTTACCCAGGCAGAACGTGGTCTTCGGGTCGTGAATGATGCGGAAGCTGGTGGCGGTGTTGGCGTCACAGGCGAATTCGTCGTCCTGGCCTTCGATCCGCTTGAGCACCTTGAAGGATGCCTCGGGAGCCGTGCACGCCACGTACTTGTAGCCGGTGGACGGGCTCTCGTTGTAGCAGGCGCCCTCCTTGAAGTTCGG
Organism: Nocardia sp. NPDC004711; assembly: GCF_053601595.1. Classification (NCBI taxonomy): domain Bacteria; kingdom Bacillati; phylum Actinomycetota; class Actinomycetes; order Mycobacteriales; family Nocardiaceae; genus Nocardia; species Nocardia sp. NPDC004711. The sequence goes on from NZ_JBSGCB010000001.1 coordinate 112,336, forward strand.
GCTCAGGCACAGGAACGCGGTGGTGCCGCCATTGAGGGTCTCCTCGTAGGAGGTCTCCTCTTCCTTGCAGTCGGTCTTCTTGTCGTAGACCGCCGCGACCTTGTACACCGCCTTCTGGTCGGAGCAGTCGACGGGCGCCGTCTTCGAGTCGGTGGCCGAGCCTTCGATGACGTTGATGCAGTCACCCACCTTGGCCTTGGCGGTGTCGGACTTACTGGCGTCCTTCAGCATCGAACAGCCGGAAACGGCCAGCACGGCCACGGCCACCGCCACGAGGGCGAGTACGAGGCGCACCAGCGTCCTCGTTCCTGCGAACTTCACTAGCGAAAACCTTTCTCACCGAACAATTCACGGCTGTGAACGCGGTGAGAATACCTGTGTGTGGCCCGCACGCGCATCCGACATGGGGGTTATATCAGAACCGCATGAATTTCTCAGTGCAGCATGGACAGCCCGCGCATGCCCAGCCACGAGAGGTTCACGAGGATGGTCGGGAGGGCACTGAGCAATTGCAGGCTGAAGGCGTTCACGGTCTATACCTCTCGATCGGATCAAACTGGGCGCAGGTCCAACATTGTCCCTGCGCCCTGTGTCGCTCCCCACCCTCGACTCGTTACATAAGCACATCAACGGGTTTCGCGCATCAGCGTGCCGAACCGGTCCCCGATCCGGTGCCCGCCGAGCCACTGGCCGAACCACTGTCGGCCGAGCCGCTCGCGGAACCACTGCCGGCCGAGCCGCTCGCGGAACCACTGCCGGCCGAGCCGCTCGCCGAACCGCTGTCCGCCGAACCCGTCCCGATCGGACCGCTGGGCACGGTCGCACCCTTCGACCCCGGCCGGTTGACGTAGACGGTCACCGGCGTCGACGCGTCCGCCTCCACCGTCACCACCCGGGCACCCGCCGCGGAGGTGACATGGCCGCCGTCGACCCGTACCGCGTACCCGTCCGGATAGTGCACATCCGACACATAGATCTCGGTCGGCCCACTCGCCGGGCGCGGGGTGTACCGGTAGGCGAAGTCACCGGTGTCGGGATCGAAGATCATCCGCCCCGGCGTGCCCGCGGTGGCCTGCGGATAGGTCCGCACCAGCTGCTTGCCGACATCCCCGAGGAACGGGTCCGGCTTCGGCCCGCCCGCGCCGAACCGCGAGGTGTAGGTCCAGTACTGCCAGCTGACGAAGCGCTCGTCGGCGCGGCTGAGGGTATTGCTCAGCACGGACGCGTCGCCGTCACCGAATTCGGTGACCAGGGTGGGCAACTGGGTGCGGGCGGTGAAGGCGTCGATATTGCTCCAGGTCTTGGCCTGCTGCACCGGGCACAGACCGCGCAGGAAGGTGGGCAGCCCCGAGTAGATGGCGAGCTGACTCGGGATGCAGTAGTCGTGTGGCGCGAAGGCGATGTCGGGCGCGCTGATCGGCGGATTATTGCCCAGATTCGTGGGCATGGTCTCGTTCCAGGTGACATTGGGTTCCCACAGCACCATGAGGTCGCCATTGCGGCCGCGCACGGCATCGGTCAGCTTCTGCATGGCCGCCTGGTATTTGACGTCGAAGCCCGGACAGCCGTTCGGGAAACAGGACAGGAAGGCCGAACCCGGCCACGGCTCGTTCAGCAGCTCGATGCCGAACGCGCCCGGGTGTCCGCTCACCCGCGCCGCGAGCGCCCCGAGCGCGTCACCCAGGTAGTCGAGCACTCCGTAGGTGTTGTTCCAGACCTCGTCCCAGCCGGAGTTCATGCTGGGCATCAGGTAGTAGAACGGGAAGCCGACATTGGGCTCCAGGCCGCTGGGCCGCGCGTGGATGGCCCATTCGGGAAAGCCGTTGCCGCCCCAGATGCTCGAGAGCCCGTCCTGGTGGTTGTCGAGCAGGGTGTGAATCCCATACTGCGCCAAGGTGTCGACCACGTCGGCGACGCGATCGAGGTAGGCGGTGTCGACCACGCCCTTGGTCGGCATGAGCGCGTCGAAGGAGACGCCGAGGCGCACCGTGTCGAAGCCGTGCCGCGCGAGCAGCGCCGCATCGTCGGCGGTGACGGTGAGGCCGTCGCCGGGTTCGAGGAAGGGCGGCTCCTTGTCGACATTGTTGACGCCGTGCAGCAGGACGACGCGGCCGCTGTCGTCGACGAACCGCACGCCGTCGGTGTGGATCCGCGCGAGCGCGGAGCCCGCGGGCGCGGCCTGGGCGACGGCGGCGGGTGCGATCAGCGCACCCGCCAGTGCCGCGGTGAGCAGTCCGCGGATCCAGCGTCCGGCGCGCCCGCGCCCGATCCGGGCCGTGGTGGTCCTGTGTATCGGCATCGCTGTTCAGTTCTTTCAGGTCAATCGTCCAAATGGACATCCGTCCAAGTTTGGAGTGATCGTAGCCATCGAAACTCGGGTCTTGACCGTTTTCGCGAGATCGATCGGCCGCTTCCGGGCCGGTCACGTGCGCTATGAGCGAAAAGGACGCAGGTCACGTGGCATTGTCGGTGGCTTCCTGGAGAATGGACCAGGCCCATTCGGGCTCGGACAAAGCCAGGAGGTGTCGTGACCGACGGTCCACTCATCGTGCAGAGCGACAAGACGCTGCTGCTGGAGGTCGACCACGAGTCGGCCGATGCGGCGCGGCAGGCCATCGCGCCGTTCGCGGAACTGGAGCGCGCGCCCGAGCATGTGCACACCTATCGGGTGACACCGCTCGCGCTGTGGAACGCCCGCGCGGCCGGGCACGACGCCGAGCAGGTGGTGGACGCGCTGGTCAGCCACAGCCGGTATGCGGTGCCGCAGCCACTGCTGGTGGACATCGTCGACACCATGGCCCGCTACGGGCGGCTGCAGCTGGTCAAGCATCCCGCGCACGGGCTGGTGCTGGTCAGCCTGGATCGCGCGGTGCTGGAAGAAGTGCTGCGGCACAAGAAGATTCAGCCCATGCTGGGCGCGCGCCTCGACGACGACACGGTGGTCGTGCATCCGTCCGAGCGCGGGCGCATCAAGCAGATGCTGCTCAAGATCGGCTGGCCCGCCGAGGATCTCGCCGGATACGTGGACGGCGAGGCCCACGAGATCAACCTGGACTACGAATCCAGCGACTGGCATCTGCGCGACTACCAGGAGATGGCCGCGGAATCCTTCTGGGCGGGCGGGTCCGGCGTGGTCGTGCTGCCCTGTGGCGCGGGCAAGACCATGGTGGGCGCGGCGGCCATGGCCAAGGCCAAGGCCACCACGCTGATCCTGGTCACCAATACCGTGGCCGGGCGGCAGTGGCGGCGCGAGCTGCTGGCCCGCACCTCGCTGACCGAGGACGAGATCGGCGAATACTCCGGTGAGCGCAAGGAGATCCGCCCGGTCACCATTGCCACGTACCAGGTCATCACCCGCAAGACCAAGGGCGAGTACCGGCATCTCGAGCTCTTCGACAGCCGGGACTGGGGCCTGGTCATCTACGACGAGGTGCACCTGCTGCCCGCCCCCGTCTTCCGCATGACCGCGGATCTGCAGTCGCGCCGCCGGCTCGGGCTGACCGCCACCCTGGTCCGTGAGGACGGCCGCGAGGGCGATGTGTTCTCGCTGATCGGCCCCAAGCGCTACGACGCGCCGTGGAAGGACATCGAGTCGCAGGGCTGGATCGCGCCCGCGGACTGCATCGAGGTGCGGGTCACCCTGACCGACGCCGAGCGCATGGCCTACGCGACCGCCGAGCCGGAGGAGCGCTACAAGCTGTGCTCCACCGCGCGCACGAAACTGCCTGTGGTGGAATCGATCCTGGCCCGGCACCAGGACGCGCCGAGCCTGGTGATCGGCGCCTACCTGGATCAGCTGGACGAGCTGGGCGAGCATCTGAACGCCCCGGTCATCCAGGGTTCCACCCGCACCAGGGAGCGCGAGGAGCTCTTCGACGCCTTCCGCCGCGGCGAGATCCCGGTGCTGGTGGTGTCGAAGGTGGCCAATTTCTCCATCGACCTACCGGAAGCCTCGGTGGCGGTGCAGGTTTCGGGCACGTTCGGGTCGCGGCAGGAGGAGGCGCAGCGGCTCGGGCGGCTGTTGCGCCCCAAACACGATGGCGGCCAAGCTCACTTCTATTCCGTGGTCGCACGTGACACGCTGGACGCCGAGTATGCCGCGCACCGGCAGCGTTTCCTGGCGGAGCAGGGGTATGCCTATCGCATCACCGATGCGGACGACCTGCTGGGGCCGACGATAGGATAAGTGGAGGAAGAGCCTCCATAAGGCGGGAGGGACGCACGTGCGGCGCTTCGAATTCGCGGTGGATCGCGACCATGCCCGGGCGGTCAACGAGGTCGTCGCGTACCTGCGGCGGCTTCGCATCTGGGCGTACAGCGCTGCCATCGGGCTGGGACTGGGCACGGCATTCCTGGTCTGGGTGAACCACCCCTGGTCCTGGCTGCTGGCGGTGGCGTTCCTGCTCGCCGCGGTGACCGCGCTGTTCATCGGGTACTGGACACCGCATCGGGGCCGGGTGGACAAGCTGTACGCCGCCGGCGATCTGGTGCCCGCGGTGGTGTCGGAGACGCACGGGACCGGGGCCACCCTGCTGGCCCTGGTCGATCTGGCCAAACCGAATACCGCGGGGCCACGCTACGCGCTGGTGACCCGCACGGTGCGCTCACTACCCGGGCATCGGGCCCGGGCCGGGGAGCGCGTGCCCGCGGTGACCGTGCGGGTGGACCGCGCGCCCGGCCCGGTCGGGGATCTGTGGCAGTCGGTGAGCGCCATGCCCATTGCCTGGGGCACCCGGGATCTGAACATCATCGAGCGCGCCCGCGGGGCCATCAACGAGGTGGAGTGGAAGCTGCTCACCGACAATCTGGACCTGGCCACCAAGGTGCGGGGCGCGGACGCCAAGCGCCTGCTGCTGGACCCGCAGCAGCTGCCGGAAGAACTGCGCGGCTGAACAATCCGGGCGACAGGCAACAATAAGGGCGACAGGCGCGGCCGCCGAAAATAGAATGATCGGATGATTCCCGCCGCGAATATGCTGGCGTTTCTCGTCGCATCCATCGTCATTGTCATAATCCCTGGTCCCGGTGTGCTTTTCGTGATCGGCCGGGCGCTGACCTACGGGCGGCGCGCGGCACTGCTGTCGGTGCTGGGCCACTCGGCCGGCATCATGGTGGTCCTGGGCCTGGTGGCCGCCGGGCTCGGCGCCATTCTCGCCGCCTCGGCCATCGTGCTCTCGATCGTGAAGCTGGCCGGCGCGCTGTACCTGATCTACCTGGGCATCCAGGCCGTCCGGGAACGGCGTTCACTGCGCGAGGCCTTCGAAGCGAAGGCCGAGCCCATGGAGAACGGCCGGGTGCTGCGCCAGGCGGTGCTGGTCGGGCTGACCAATCCGAAAGCCATCATCTTCTTCTCCGCGGTGCTGCCGCAGTTCGTGGCGCCGAAGGTGGGCGCGGTCCCGGTGCAGATGCTGATCCTGGGCGGGCTGTTCCTGGTGGTCGCGCTGATCTCGGACTCGGTCTACGCCCTGCTGGCGGGTACCGCGCGGAACTGGTTCGCCCGGTCGCCCAAGCGACTGGAGGTGATCGGCGGCGTGGGCGGCGTGATGATCATCGGACTGGGCGCGAGCGTCGCCGTGTCGGGCAGCGGTAACTGAGGGGTGCGCCGATTAGCATCGGGCTGGTCGGCGGTCGATCACGGAAAGGGGTCGGTGCAGCGCATGAGGCGGAACTGGCGGTACCTGGCGGTGGGGGCGGTACTGCTGGCGGGCGCGAATGCGGCTCCCGCACAGGCGGATTCGGGTGACCCGCTCGCGGGCTCGCCCGGGCTGGGCGATCCCTACTATCCGATGGACGGCAATGGCGGCTACCACGCCGACCACTACGACGTCACCATCTCCTACGATCCGCCGTCCCATCAGCTGACCGGGTCGACCCGGATCGACGCGGTGGCCACGCAGGCGCTGCGCACGTTCAACCTGGATTACAGCGGGCCGGAGATCTCCAAGGTGACGGTCAACGGGCTGCCGGCCTGGTTCGACCGCACCGATGAGCACGAACTGGTCGTCACGCCCCTGATCCCGCTGCTGCCCGGCCTGCCGTTCACCGCGCAGGTGCAGTATGCGGGCGCCGCCACCAGCACCGATGGCGACGGGTGGTGGTTCTCGCCCAGTGGCGGGGCTTTCGTTGCGGGCGAACCGCATTCGGCGAGCGCCTGGTACCCGCTCAACGACACGCCGTTGGACAAGGCGACTTTCACGCTGCACGCCACCGTGCCGCAGGAGTGGGAGGTGATGTCCAACGGCGACAAGGTGTCCGACACCGTGCAGGGCGCGGACCGCACCGTCTCCTGGGAGATGCGCCAGCCGGTGGTCGGCTATCTGACCACCATCGCCATCGACCGGTTCCAGTTCCTGGAACAGCGGCGCGCCAATGGAACTCCACTGCTGAGCGCGTTCGCGCCGGACGCGTTGAAGGCCAGGGAGGTGGAGTCACGGCTGCCGGAGATCCTGGACTTCCAGGAGCAGCTGTACGGGCCCTACCCGTTCGACACCGGGGGCGGCATCTACGTCGACACCGATCTGCAGTTCTCACTGGAGACCCAGACCCGGCCCATCTACGCGCCCTGGACCGATCTGGACACCGTGGTGCACGAGATCACCCATCAGTGGTGGGGCGACTCCATGTCGGTGAAGCAGTGGTCGGACGTCTGCCTGAACGAGTGCTTCGCCAGCTACACCGCCGACTACCTGTGGCCGGAACGCAAGGACGGCAAGGACGTCGACGCCGCGTACCGGGACACCATCGCGAAATACCATGACGATCCGAAGTTCTGGGAGATCCCGCTCCAGAACCCCGGCAAGGGCAGCGAATTCACCTCGGTCTACTACCGCGGCCCGCTGTTCCTGCACGCGCTGCGCCGCGCCATGGGTGATGACGCCTTCTTCCCGGCGGTCCGCGACTTCGTCATGGGACACAAGTACGGGAATGCCTCCATGCCCGAGTTCCGCGCGTTCATGCAGACCCGCACACCCCGCGATCTGACGGGCTTCTTCACCGCCTGGCTCGACCGCACCGACCGCCCCGCCGACGAGTTCCTCTACCCCGGCAGCCTGCGCGCGTGAGACGTTGCCCGCCACCGGAATTCGCGGCGGGCCACCGCAGCGGCGACCGTGATCCGGTCAGGCCGGAAGCGGGCGGGTACGGTCCGACAGCACCAGCGCGGCCATGGCGCCGAGCACCGAGCCGGTGACGAACCGCTGGGCCCGCAGCCAGAGCGGCCGCCGCGCCAGGAAGGTCGAGATGGCGCCCGCGCTGAGCACGATCAACCCGTTCACGGTGATGGCGATGCTGATCTGCACCGTGCCCAGGCAGAGGCTCTGCAGCCACACCCGCCCGTGCGCGGGCACCACGAACTGTGGAATGAGCGCCATGTACAGGATGGCGATCTTCGGATTCAGCAGATTGGTGACGAGACCCATGGTGAACAGTCGCCGCGTCGGATCCGCGGGCAGCTCCGTCGGCGTGAACAGCGAAACCCCGCCGGGCCGGAACGTCTTCCACGCCAGATGGAGCAGGTACACCGCCCCCGCCACCTTCAGCGTCAGGTACAGCGCCGGCACCATGGCGAACACCGCGCTGATCCCCGCGGTCGCCGCCGCCAGATACACCCCGAACCCGACCGCCACTCCCGCGAGCGACACCAGCCCGGCCCGCCGCCCCTGCGACACGGTCCGCGACACCAGATACATCATGTTCGGCCCCGGCGTGAGCACCAGCCCCAGCGCCGCCGCGGCCACCCCCAGCACCGCACTCGTCTCGATCACCCGGCCAATTCTCCGAGCCGCACCCACCCGCTGTCGCGGTCCACTCACCACCATCTGGACCTCGAACCCAGAGCCATCCGGCCCGGCCGGATCGGCGGGGTCGGTTCCCGAGGGTGAGAACGGCTTTCCGAAGTCCGGCGTCAGCGGACGACGTCGGCGGTGTGGCCCGCGCGCAGACGGCGGACACCCTCGGCGATGGTCTCCTCCTTCTTGCAGAAGGTGAAGCGCACCAGGTGGTTCCAGGCGGCCTTGTCGTCGGCGAAGACGCTCACCGGCACCGCGGCCACGCCGAGGCGTTCGGGCAGCTCCTTGCAGAAGGCGTAGGCGTCGGTCGCGCCCAGCGGCGTGATGTCGGCGCACACGAAATAGGTGCCGTCACTGCGCTTCACCCCGAACCCGGCGTCGGCGAGCGCGGCCGAGAGCCGAAGTCGCTTCTCCGACAGCGTGTCCCGCAGCGCGGCCACCCACTGCTGCTCCGTGTTCAGTGCATGCGCGACCGCGGGCTGGAACGGACCGCCGCCGACGAAGGTGAGGAACTGCTTGGCGGCGAGCACCGCGTCCAGCAGCGGCGCGGGCGCGCAGGCCCAGCCGATCTTCCAGCCGGTGACGCTGAATGTCTTGGCGGCGCTGGAGATCACGATGGTGCGCTCGAACATGCCGGGCAGCGTGGACAGGCTGATGTGCTCGTGCCCGTCGTAGTAGAGGTGCTCGTACGCCTCGTCCGACATGACGTACAGGTCGTGTTCGATGGCGATGTCCGCGATGGCGGTGAGGTCGGCGCGCGAGAGCACGGTCCCGGTCGGGTTGTGCGGCGAATTCAGCAGCAGCAGCCGGGTTTTCGGGGTGATGGCGGCGCGCAGACTGTCCAGGTCGAGGGCGAAGCCGTCGCCGTCGGGCACCAGCCGCGCGGTGCGGCGCCGCGCCCCGGCCAGCGCGATGGCGGCGGCGTAGGAGTCGTAGTAGGGCTCGATGAGCACCACGTCCTCGCCGGGTTCGACCAGTCCGAGCACGGTGGCCGCGATGGCCTCGGTGGCGCCGACGGTGACCAGCACCTGGGTGTCCGGGTCGTAGTGGGTGCCGTAGCGGCGGGCCCGGTCGGCGGCGATGGCCTGCCGCAGGACGGGCACGCCGCGGCCGGGCGGGTACTGGTTGAACCCGTCGGCGATGGCCTGCCGCGCCACCTCGAGCATGCCCGCGGGGCCGTCGCTGTCCGGGAAACCCTGACCGAGGTTGACCGCGCCGTGGCGCACGGCGAGCTCGGTCATCTCGGCGAAGATCGTCGACGCGAAGGGCTGCAGTCGGGCGACGGTGGGAATGCGCGGCATGTCCGGAGCCTAATCCATCGGCGAAAACGGCCCGCGACGGTGAGTTGCCTCACAGCGACGGGCCGCGGTTCACTGCGGCAGCCGAATACCCGTCAGCTTGGCGGGGTTCACCACGTCGTAGACGCCCCACACCCGGCCCTCGCGCACGGTGAAGGCGTACACGCGCTGCGGGTTCCCGGCGGACCCGTTCTCGGCCGGGATCGTGTGCGCGAGGATTCCCCACTGCCCGTTGACCAGCACCGGTTCGAGCTGCCGGGCGGGTCCGATGTGCTCGGCGTCGAAGAGCCCGAATCGGCGCCACAGGCCCAGCCAGAGGCGGACGTTCTTGTCCACGCCCGCAACCACATTGATGGCGGTGGACACGGCGCCGCCGCCGTCGCCCACGGTACGCACGTCCGGGTGCAGCGCGGCCACGATGGCGTCGACGTCGCCGCTGCCCAGCGCGGCGAGCAGTCGCTGCACCGCGGCATTGTGCTCGTCGTCGGTGACCGGGGCGGGCGCGGCCGCCACCGCCTTGCGGGCCCGGGTGGCCAGCTGTCGCGCGGAGTCCACGGAAATGCCCAGGATGTCGGCGATTTCGCTGAACGGCACCGAGAAGCCGTCGTGCAGCACGAATGCCACGCGCTGCGGCGGGGTCAGCGTGTCCAGCACCACGAGGGCGGCGAAGCGGAATTCCTGTTTGCGCACCACGGCCGCCAGCGGGTCCGGGGTGCTGGAAGGCGTCACCGCGCTGACCACCGGCTCCGGGAGCCATTGCCCCACATACTTTTCCCGCCGGACCGCGGCGCTGCGCAGCCGGTCCAGGCAGATGCGGCCGACCACCGTGGTGAGCCAGGCGCGCAGATCCTCGATCTCGGATTGGCGGGCCACCGCGAGCCGCAGCCAGCTCTCCTGTACCGCGTCCTCGGCGTCGCTGACGCTGCCGGTGAGCCGGTAGGCCACCGAGAGCAGATGCGGCCGATGCGTTTCGAACAAGTCGGCAAGGAGAGCGGCAACCATCGGATCGATCCTACGGCCGGGCTCCGACAGCCTCCGCACCGCCCCGGTGGCCAGAACGCGCTGTGCCCGCGCACGTTTCCGTGACAGCATGACCGCATGGACGCGGAATTCCTCTCCGACGGCGTGGTCCGGCTGTCGCCGCCCGCAGTTTCCGACATCGACGCGATCACGGCCCTGTGTCAGGAACCGTCCATCGGCGCCTGGACCACCATGCCGGTCCCCTATCACCGCGCCGACGCGGAGAAGTTCATCTACGACATCGTCGGCCCGGGCTGGGCCACCCGCAGCCCCACCTGGGCGCTGCGCCGCGCCGCGGCCGGGCCGGTGGTCGGCATGATCGGCCTGACCGTGCCCAATCGCCGCCGGGACGAGGACACCGCCGAGATCGGCTTCTGGCTCACCCCCGCCGCCCGCGGCGAGGGCCTGATGACCCGGGCGGCGCTCCTGGTCACCGCGGCGGGTCTGGATCCCGCCGGGCTGGCCTTCGAGCGGCTGGAGTGGCGCGCCTTCGTCGGCAATCACGCCTCCGCGGCGGTGGCCCGCCGCGCCGGCTACCACTACGAGGGACTGCTGCGCGGCGGCTCGCTCCAGCGCGGCGTCCGCCGCGACACCTGGGTGGCGGGCCGCCTGCGCGACGACCCCGCGACGCCCGGCCCGCACTGGCCCGAGGGCGTCTGACACACCCGGAAACAGGTTCGGCGCACACCCGCCGGACTGGGTGTGCGCCGAACACAGTGTGCACGCCGGACTCGTTCCGTGCGAGGTGAACTCGCGACGAGCGGGTGCTGGTCCGATGGCCGGGCCGGCTAGCCGCGGGCCTCGCGGCGGCGGGTGACGGCGTCGGCGAGCCGGTCGAGCTGGGCCGCGGTGGTGTCCCAGTCGATGCAGGCGTCGGTGATGGACTGCCCGTAGGTGAGCGCCTCCGGGTGACCGAGGGTGAGGTCCTGGCGGCCCGCCACGATGAAGGACTCCATCATGAGACCGACCACGGTGTGCTCGCCCGCCGCGATGCGCTCGGCGAGATCGGTGACGACGTCGATCTGCTTGTTGTGGTCCTTGTTGGAGTTGCCGTGCGAGGCGTCCACGACCAGCCGCTGCGGCAGCGACGACTTCTCCAGGCGCAGCAGGGCTTCCGCGCAGGAGGCGGCGTCGAAGTTGGGGCCGTTGCTGCCGCCGCGCAGGATGACGTGGCAGTCCGGGTTGCCCGCGGTGCGGATGAGCGCCGAACGCCCGTCCAGGTCGGTGCCGGGGAAGACGTGCGAGGCGGCCGCGGCGCGCACGCCGTCCACCGCGACCTGCACGTCGCCGTCGGTGCCGTTCTTGATGCCGACCGGCATGGACAGCGCCGAGGACAGCTGCCGGTGCACCTGGCTGGCCGCGGTCCGCGCGCCGATCGCGCCGTAGGCGACCAGGTCCGCGATGTACTGCGGGGTGATCGGGTCCAGGAACTCACACGCCACCGGCAGCCCCAGCGCGGTGATGTCGACCAGCAGGCGACGGCCCAGGTCCAGGCCGGTGTTGATGTCGAAGCTGCCGTCCAGGTGCGGGTCGTTGATGAGACCCTTCCAGCCCAGCGTGGTGCGCGGCTTCTCGAAGTAGACGCGCATCACCACGTGCAGCCGGTCGTCCAGCTCGGCGGCCTTGGCGGCGAGCCGGCGAGCGTAGTCCATGGCGGCGTCGGGATCGTGCACCGAGCACGGGCCGACGATCACCATCAGGCGGTCGTCGGAGCCGTTGAGCACGTCGACGGTGGCCTTGCGGCCGGCGCGCACGGTGTCGGCGAGGGTGTCGTCGATCGGGTGGGCGGCACGGATCTCACGGGGCGAGCGCAGCGGGCTCACACTGAGCGTGCGCTGATCGTCCAGATCGGCATGCCGTTCGAGATCGGCGGTGGTAGTCATGGGTTGGTTTCCTGTCCCAGGCCGACCCACGGAGAGTTGTTCGAAACCCCTTCGAGCCGGTCTGTTTTCGTCCGGCTCGGGGTGGAGGATGTCAGCGCAGGTTCACGCCGCGCGACCCACCCGGGGCCGGCTGGCTAAACCAGAAATACACACGCTGCATGCACCGGACTGTACCAGAGATCTCGAATCGCGCCTGTGGCGTGGAACACCATCGATGGGACCGGCATCTCACAGAATGGGACGGTCCAGGTCAGCGCAGGATGTAGTGCAGGATCACATCGTGCACGTGGCGGGTCTTCTCGTCGCCCCGGAACTCCACCTCGTAGGTGTGGTGCCCGGTGCTGATGGCGATGTGCCCGGAGGAGAAGAACTGTCCCGCGAACGACTTGTTGGTCAGGATGCTGACGCTCGAGATCCGCGCGTACGGGATGCTCGTGATGGCGATCTTCTTCCCGACGAACGAGTTGTCCTGGATGACGACCCGCCGGTCGGTGATCCCCAGGAATCCGGTGCCCACCCCGATGGCGTCGTACACGGCCAGGATCTGTTCACCCGGCAGCAGTCCCTGCTGGATCTTGTCGAGCTGGTCCCGCCGGTCGAATGGAATGCTCATCGGTGCTCCGGCCTCCGGATCAGCGGCGAACGAACGGATAGGTGACCTTGGTCAGTTGCTCGGACAGCTCCCACAGCCGCCGCGCCATCACCTCGTCCTTGGAGGCGGCGGTGGAGGTGCTGGGCCCGGGGTAGCCGCGCATGCCGCGCAGCCCGGTCGGGCCGTAGAAGCCACCCGGCTCGACCTCCGAGGTGGCGGCGAACAGCGTTGGCAGCGAGCCCATTTCGGCGCTCTGCGCGAACAGCCGGTTGCCGATGGACATGAGCGTGTCGTACAGGGATTCGGTGTGTCCCTGCAGCTCGGTGGCGGCGTAGCCGGGATGCGCGGCCACCGACACCTTGGTGGATCCGGCGGCCGTCAGGCGGCGCTGCAGTTCCCGCGCGAACATGAGATTGGCCAGCTTGGACTGCCCGTAGGCGGCCCAGCGCTGGTAGGAGCGCCGCTCCCAGTTGAGATCCTCGAGGTCGATGCGGCCGATGGCGTGCATGCCGCTGGAGAGCGTGACCACCCGGTCGCGAATCTTGTCCAGCAGCAGCCCGGTCAACGCGAAATGACCGAGATGGTTTGTGCCGATCTGCATTTCGAAGCCGTCGGCGGTGCGCTTGAACGGCACCGCCATCACGCCCGCATTGTTGATCAGTACGTCGGCGCCGTCGACGGAGTCGGCGAACTCGTGGATCGAGGTCAGGTCGGCCAGATCCAGCCGGCGCACCTGGGCATTGGGGCCGATCTCGTCGGCGACGGCCCGCGCCTTGACCTCATTGCGGCACGCCATGATCACGCGCGCCCCGGCGCCGGCGAGCGCACGCGCGGTGACCGCGCCCAGCCCGCTGTTGGCGCCGGTCACGATGACCGTCCGGCCCGCCTGATCGGGGATGTCGGAGATGTCCCAACCACTCACGGGGTCGAGTCTAGGGGCGCGGCGGCGTGCTCGTCTGATCTCGGCGCGAACCGCTCCCGGATTCGGAATTTGCCGACGCCTGCCGAGGGTGCTCCGGCGCGTCGCGTCCGCCTCGCCGTCGAACCCTGCGACCTGCCCGAGCAGTAGCGTCCGCGACCATGGACGCCCTGATACTCCCGGGTTTGCTGGGCGTTCTGGTGCCGATCCGGCATTCTGGTGCCGATCTGACATTGTGACCGCCACGGACTCCGAGACCACCGTCGCCGAGAGCGGCGGTGACGGATTCCCGGGTCGGATCCAGTACTGGCCGGCGGTCAGGACAGGGCGAGGACCTCGTCATCGGACATGGCGGCCACCGCCAGGTAGAGGCGGGCCACCTCGTCCAGCCGGCCGGCCGCGCCGGCGCGCTCCTCACGATCCCGCAGGCGGCGGGCCAATCCCGCGACCGTGCGGGCCGCGAAGAAGTCGGCGACCACGGTGTCCGGGGAATCCAGCCAATCCCGCACGCGCGCGACGACCGCGGTCGCCAGCACCGAATCGCCGCCGAGGGCGAAGAAGTCGTCGGTCACGCCGACCCGCTCGCGGCCCAGCACCGTGGCGACGATGTCGGCCACGGCGCGCTCGATATCGGTTCGGGGAGCGATGAATTCGCCGTCCCGCTCGCCCGCGGCCAGCAGGGTCGCGATGGCCTTGCGGTCCGGTTTGCCGTTCGAGGTGAAGGGCAGCTCGGCCAGCAGTTCGACCCGGGACGGAATCATGTAGGCGGGCAGTAGGTCCGCCGCGGCCGCCAGCAGGGCCGGGGCCTCGAGGGTGACGCCCTCGCCCGCCACCACGACCGCCGCGAGTTTCGGTGCGGCCGTGCCGATCACCGCCGCGATGGCGTGCCGCACGCCCGGCAGGGCGCGCAGGGCGCTCTCCACCTCGCCGAGTTCCACCCGATACCCGCGGATCTTGACCTGATGGTCGGCGCGGCCCAGGAACTCCAGGCAGCCGTCCGGCAGGTACCGCGCCAGATCGCCGGTGCGGTACCAGTTCAGGCCCTCGTGGGTGACGAACCGGTCGGCGGTCCGCTCGGCGTCGCCACGGTATCCGGCGGCCACGCCCGCCCCGCCGATCCACAGCTCGCCGGTGACCCAGTCCGGGCAGTCCTGCCCCGACGGCCCGACCACCCGGCATCGCACATTGCGGAGCGGAGTGCCGTACGGGACGGCCGACCACTCCTGCGGCACTTCGGCATTCACCACTTCACAGATGGTGGAGTGGATGGCGGTCTCGGTGGCCCCGCCCAATCCGGCGAACCGGCTGTCCGGGGCCACCGCGGCCAGCCGTCCGGGCAGCGCCACATCCACCCAGTCGCCGCCGAGAATGACCATGCGCACACTGTCCACAGGCTTCCCGGCGGCCGCCTCGAGCAGCATGTCCAGCAGGCTGGGGACACAGTTGACCACCGAAACCCGATGCCGCCGAATCATTTCGGCCCACCGTCCCGGCTCGCCGCGCTGTCCCTCATCCAGCGCGACGACCGCACCCCCGGCACTCAGCAGGCCGAAGATGTCGTAGACGGACAGGTCGAACTCCAGCGCCGACAGGGCGAGCGCCCGATCGTCGGCGCCGATCCCGAACCGCTCGTTGAGGTCGTCGATGGTGTTCATCGCCGCCCGGTGCGGCACCTCCACGCCCTTCGGCTGCCCCGTCGACCCCGACGTGAACAGCACATACGCGATGGCCTCCGGATCCGGAATCACGGCCTCGGCCAACGGTTCCGGATACCGCCGCGCCTCGGTCAGCGCCAGCGTCGGCACCCCGGTGACCTCCGCCCCGGCCGTCACCGCCGCCACCACGGCACCGATCCGCACGATCTCGTCCCGGCGCGCCGCGGGCTGATCGAACCCGATCGGCACGTACACGCCGCCGGCCGCGAGCACACCCGCGCTGGCCAGGATCTGATCGGGCCCCTTCGGCAACTGCACCGCGACCGCATCACCCGGCCGCACCCCCGCCGCACGCAACGCACCCGCCACCGCGAGCGCCTGCCCGGCCAGCGCGCCATAGGTCAGCACCCGTGCCGCGGAGGCGGACGTATCCACGAGGTCGTCCTCCCAGATGACCGCGGGCGCATCCGGATTCGCGGCGGCGAACTCGAACAGCCCACTGTGCAGCGCCCGCCCGCTCACCGGCCCATCGGTGGCATTCACCCGGGCGCGAACCACCGCCTGCTCCACCGGAATTCGCACCGCCGCCTCGGCATCCCACCCCGCGTCGCGGACCTCGACGTCGGGCTCGTCACTGCCCGCCAGGCGCAGGACGGCGTCGATGTAGCGGGTGAACATGGTCTCGACCATGGCGGGCGGGAAGGCGTCGGCGCGGACGTCCCAGTTCAGCAGCAGGCCGCCCCGGACCTCGGTGACCTGGGCATCGAGCAGCACCTGCGGGCCCTGGGAGATGATCCAGACCGGCTCGCCGAAGGTGGCGGTGACCTGGTCGGCGAAGAGTTCGCCGAGATTGATGGCGCTGGTGTAGACGATCGGGGCCAGCACCGGTTCGCCGCGCAGCCGGCCCAGGTCGCGCAGCACCTCGAGGCCGGTGTAGCCGGAATGCGCTCCGGCGGCGTGCAATTCACGCTGCAGGGCGCGGGCCCGGTCGGTGACGGTAGCCGGCTCGGTCACATCGACCTCCAGCAACACCGACGAGGTGAAGTCACCCACCACGCCTTCCACCTGCGGATGCACCGGTTCCCGATGGAACAGCGGCAGATTCAGCAGGAATCGCCGCTGCGCCGACCACCCGCCGATGGTCTCGGCGAACACCGACGCCAACGCCATCGCGGGGGTGATCCCCCGCGCATGCGCCGCCGCGAACATGCGCGCCTTGGCCTCCGGCGACAGCCACCGATGCAGCCGCACGGTGCGCGCCTGCTCCCGGACCTCGGCGGCGCCCGGCAGTTCCGGCGCACCCGGCAGATCCGCGAGCCGCTGCTGCCACCACTCGCGATCGGCGGCGTGTTCCGGTGCGGGACCGGCATGGTCGGCCAGGTACTGCCGGAACGTGTAGTGCTGTGGCGGCAGCTGCTCGCCGTGATAGAGCCGCGCCAGGTCGGCCACCAGGATCCGGTAGCTCATGGCGTCGGCCGCGAGCATGTCCACATCCAGGTGCAGCCGGGTGCGCCCGTCCGGCAGCAGGGTCAGCGCGATATCGACGACCTGACCCTCCTCCACGGCCATCAGCTGATGAGTCCGGCGCTCCCGCAACGCCGCCAGCGTCCGCTCCACCGATGCGGCGTCGGCCGCGCGTAGATCGGTGACACTCCAGACATCCCGGCCCGGCCGCTCCAGCGTCTGCTGGGTCCCGTCGGGCAGGAACCGCGTCCGCACCATCGGATGCCGCCGCACCAGCCCCTCGACCGCCGCCCGGAGCCGCTCCGGATCCACCCCGGCCCCGTCGAATTCGACATAGAGATGCGCCGCGACGGCCCCGAGCTCCTGACCCTCGCCCCGCCCGACCCAGTACGCGTGCTGCATCGGCGCCAGCCCGAACGGACTTCCGTCATCGGCCTTCTCGCTCGCGGCCGCAAGCACATCGTCCGCCGGGTCATTCGATTCCGCCCCGCCGAGCAGGCGGTGCCAGGCGGCGACGGTGGGCTCGGCGGCGAGTTGGGCGAAGTTGACGGCCAGGCCGCGTTTGCGCCAGGAACCGGCGAGTTTCATGGTGCGGATGGAGTCGAGGCCGAGCTCGATGAGGTCGGCGTGGTCGGGGACGGCGACCGGGTCGAGGCCGAGGTGGCCGGCGACGGCGGTGCGGATCTCGTCCCGGGCGATGCTCGCCGCTGACCCCTGGGGTGACTCCATTTCCGCTGGTACTCCTTGTTCGAGGGGAGGGGATGGCCGCTGCCGATCCGGAATTCGGATGTCGTTCGACAGCAGCCTAACCCATTGAGATAGGGTTGCCTAACCTATGCAAGGCCATCCTTACTAGCCAGAGGTCAGAGCTGTGACATCGACCGCATCCGCGGAGACATCGACCGCAAATCCCGCCACGGACCACCGCGCCGGCTTCGTCCCGTTCCCCGACGACCTGGCCGAGCGGTACCGGCGGGCCGGATATTGGGCGGGCCGGCCACTGGGCGAACTCCTGCGCGACGCGGCCGGGCGGTGGCCCGACCGACCGGCGCTGCTGGGCGGCACCGAGACCTCCTACGCGGCACTCGATCTGGCGGCCGACCGGATGGCGCACGGCTTCCTCGCCCTGGGCATCCGGCCCGGCGACCGGGTCGTCCTGCAGCTGCCCAATGTCCCCGAGTTCGTTCCGGTGCTGTTCGGCCTGCTGCGCGCCGGGATCATCCCCGTGCTCACCCTGCCCGCCCACCGGCGCGCCGAGATCGAGCATCTGGCAAGGCTTTCCGGCGCGGTCGCCTACGTGACAGCGGACCGGCTCGCCGACTTCGACTACCGCACCCTCGCCGCCGAGGTGAGCGCGCACGTCCCGGCCCTGCGGCACGTCCTGGTGCTGGGTGACCCCGGCCCGTTCACCGACCTGAATTCGATTCCCGCCGACGGTGATTCGCTGCCCGCGGTCGACGCCTCCGATATCGCGCTCATGCTGGTCTCCGGCGGCACCACCGGCCTGCCCAAGCTCATCGCCCGCACCCACGACGATTACGCCTACAACGCGAAGGCCAGCGCCGAGGTCTGCGAGCTCGGCCCGGACGACGTCTATCTCGCGACCCTCCCGGTCGCCCACAACTTCCCGCTGGCCTGCCCCGGCGTGCTGGGCACGGTGGCCACCGGCGGCGCCATGGCCTTCGTCACCGACCCCAGCCCGGAGAGCGCCTTCGCCGCTATCGAACGCCACCGCGTCACCGTCACCGCCGTGGTGCCGCCGCTGGCCCAGCTCTGGTGCGCGGCAGTGGAGTGGGAGGATGCCGACCTGTCCTCGCTGCGCCTGCTCCAGGTCGGCGGCGCGAAACTGGCCGAGGTGAACGCCCGCGATGTCGTCCCCGCCCTGGGCGTGCGGCTGCAACAGGTGTTCGGCATGGCGGAGGGCCTGCTCAACTACACCCGCGCCGAGGACTCCGACGAACTGGTCTGTACCACCCAGGGCCGTCCCCTCTCCCCCGCCGACGAGGTCCGCGTGGTGGACGAGCAGGGCGACGACGTCGCCGACGGCGAGGAGGGCGAGCTGCTCACCCGCGGCCCCTACACTCTGCGGGGCTACTACCGTGCCCCCGAACACAATTCGCGCGCCTTCACCCCGGACGGCTACTACCGCAGCGGCGATCTGGTGCGCCGCCTGCCCAGCGGCCACCTGATCGTGTCGGGCCGCATCAAGGACGTCATCAATCGCGGCGGCGAGAACATCTCCTGTGACGAGCTCGAGGAACACCTGCTCGCCTATCCGGGCGTCCGGCACGCGGCCGCCGTGGGCCTGCCCGATCCGGCGCTCGGCGAGAAGGTCGGCGTGGTCCTGGTGACCGCGGGCGACCTGCCGTCGCTGGCCGCGGTCAAGGCCTTCCTGACCGAACGCGGCCTGGCCACCTACAAGCTCCCGGATGTATTGCGGCAGGCCGACGTCCTGCCCGTCACCGCGGTGGGCAAAATCGACAAGAAGGCCCTCGCCGCGCGCTACTGAGCCACACGCCCTAGGGTTCAGCCATGGGCGGGTGGAACACATCGGACATTCCTGACCAGACCGGTCGGATCGTGATCGTCACCGGCGCGACCAGCGGCCTGGGCGAGGCCACCACGCGGGCCCTGGCCGCCGCCGGCGCCCAGGTGATCATGGCCTGCCGCAATGAGATCAAGGCGCAGGCCGTGGCCCGGACCATGCCCGGGACCGTGCAGATCCGCCAGCTCGACCTGGCCGACCTGGCCTCGGTGCGCGCCTTCGCCGCGGGCGTCGAGCGCGCCGATGTCCTCATCAACAACGCCGGGGTGATGGCGGTGCCGAAACAGCGCACCGCCGACGGCTTCGAATTGCAGATCGGCACCAACTATCTGGGCCACTTCGCGCTGACCGGCCTACTGCTGGACCGGATTTCGGAGCGGGTGGTGAACACCTCCAGCATCACCCACTTCATCGGCCGTATCGATCTGGAGGACCTGAACTGGGAGCGGCGCGCCTACTCCCGTTTCGGCGCGTACGCGCAGTCCAAGCTGGCGCTGCTGCTGTTCACCTACGAGCTGCAGCGGCGGCTGACGCTCACCGGCTCGCCCACGCTGTCGGTGGCCGCGCACCCGGGCTATGCCGCCACCGAGATCAGCTCGGAGACCCAGAACCTGCTGGAGCAGATCGTCGGGCTCGGCAATCGGCTGGTGGCGCAGAGCGCCGAGATGGGCGCTCTCCCAACGCTGTACGCCGCCACGGCCGCGGTCGAACCGGGCGGCTACTACGGACCGGACCGGTTCAACTGGCGCGGTCATCCCGCCGAGGTCGGCTCCAATGCCGCCTCCCACGACGAGAAGACCGCCCGGCAGCTCTGGGAGCTGTCCGAGCGGTTGACCGGGGTCGAGTTCGGCGTCTGACGCTCAGGCGCGCACCACGTACGGCGCGACGCTGCCGAGTTTCTCGCAGGTCTCCTCGAATTCGCGGTCGGGCCGGGACTGCCCGACCACACCCGCGCCCGCGCGCAGCCACGCGCCCGCACCGGCCTGGTAGACCGCGCGCAGCACCAGCGTCGCCTCCAGCGCACCGTCGGGCGAAACCGTCACCACCGCACCGGAATACAGGCCGCGCGGATCGTGGTCGAGGCGGAACACCGCATCGACGCCCGCGGCCTTGGGAATCCCGGAGGCG
Organism: Nocardia sp. NPDC004711; assembly: GCF_053601595.1. Classification (NCBI taxonomy): domain Bacteria; kingdom Bacillati; phylum Actinomycetota; class Actinomycetes; order Mycobacteriales; family Nocardiaceae; genus Nocardia; species Nocardia sp. NPDC004711. Next base: position 132,627 of record NZ_JBSGCB010000001.1, read on the forward strand.
GTGACCGACGGGAACAGCATCTCCAGCGCGTCCCACGGGCTGCGGTCCGCCGCCAGCCGCCCGCGCACCGTGGAGGCCAGGTGCTGCACGCTGCCGCGCTCACGCACGGCCATGAAGTCCGAGACCGCGGTGGTGTCCGGCTCCGCCACGGCCGCGATCTCGGCGAACGAGGTCTGCACCGAAATGGCGTGCTCGACAATCTCCTTCGGATCCCGCACCAGGTCGGCGCGGGCGGCCAGATCGACCTCGTCGCCGCGCCCGAAGGCCCGGGTCCCGGCCAGCGGCTCGGTGGTGACCACCCGGTCCCCGTCCACGGCCGCGACGAGTTCCGGGCTGAAGCCCGCGGCCTCCAGCCCGCCCAGCCGCAGCAGGAACGAGCGCGCCGGGGTGTTGTGCACGCGGCCCAGCCGGTAGGTGGCCGGAATGTTCACCGCGAAGGGCAGTTCCACCTTCCGCGACAGAATCACCTTCTGGTACTTGCCGTCCCGGATCTCGGCGACGCCGGTGGCCACCCGGTCCCGGTAGCCCGTGGGATCCACGGTGACGTCGACGGGGTGCGCGACCGGCAGCGGCGTGTCCCGCGCGGCCGCGATCAGCGCGTGGATGTCGCCGGTCTCGGACGGCGTCGCACCCGACACCCGTACCCCCGAGGCGTCGATGCGTACCTCGATGCGCGGAATCATCAGGTGCGCCAGCGTCGCTCGCGGGTGCACGTGCGCGGTCGCGCCCAGCGACCAGGCGCAGAACTCGAATCCGATCCACCCGAACGCATTCCGGCCGTCCAGCGGCAGTGCGGCCAGCGCGCCGTCGACGGCCTGCGCCGGATTCCCCGTCCACGGCCCGGCGGTGGTGCGCCCGTCCCAGCTCACCCGCAGTTCGTTCGCGTCCAGCTCGACGCCGCCCAGCGGGTCGGCCGCGAACACCCATTCGCCGGGCCGCTCGTACACCACGTATTCACCGAAGCGATCCGCCGCCGCCAGCGCGGTGACCGCCGCGACCGGATCGGTGACGTGTTCGCCCCACCGCTGCTCCCCCTCGAGCCGTACCCGTTCGTCAGCGACCGACACCAGACCTCCAAGGTTATGCTTACCTAACTCGATGAGTGAGGTTAGCATTACCTTTCCCAGAGCGGGGATGGGTCGATCGCGACCTGCGTCACGACGCCGCCGCGCCGCCCCGAAACCCACGCCCCGACCGGGGAATTGCCCGACCTACCGACCGACGCCGCACGTTTGGGCTTCAATGGATCGCAGCGGCTCATGCGGAGGTAACCAGAATGCTCGATCATGACAGCCGGCTCCCCGAAGCCGCGCTCACCGCTCCGCAGTCCGTGGTCGCCCTGGTCGACGCCGCCTCCCCGGTAGAGCGCGCCCTCGTCGGACACTGGCTGGCCGAGGGCGGCATCACCCAGGAGTTCGGCACCGCTGCCCCCGTCACCCAGCTCGACCTCGACCCCGCGGCCGTCACCGCCCGGCTGGTCGGGCGCAGCGACGATCCGCTGGTGGTGCCGGTCCGGGTGCTGTGGCTGCCGCCCGAGCGAGACGGCGTGCGCCGCACCACCTTCAGCGACCTGCTCACCCTCACCAATCCGCGCAAACCCAACCGGCTCATGCAGCGGCGGCTGCTCAGCAAGGCCCCCGACCGGCACCTGGTGCTGACCGGGCAACCCGCCCGGCTCAGTGAGCTGCGCGCCAACAATCCCGGATCCGCCGGTGCGCCCGACGCTTTCGGGCGGGCCATCGTGCGCGCCGGCATCGTCGCCCTGGAACGCGCCGAACGCGCCGTCATCGGCGACCGGTACAAGGTGCCGCGGCTGGTGGTCGAGGAGATCCTGGACTCGCCCGAATTCCTGCGGCGGCTCGACGCCATCGCCGAGGAGACCGGTATGCCCGCGCGCGAGGTGTACCGGCGGGCCGAGAAGGGCCTGCGCGAACTCGTCGCGGCACAGAGCCGGCTGGTGTCGGACCTGTTCACCCAGGCCATGCGGCCCGTGCACGCCTCCACCTGGAAGGTCGACGCCGACGAGTCCGGGCTGGACCGGCTGCGCTCGCTCAACCGGCGCTACCCGCTGGTCTTCCTGCCCTCGCACCGGTCCTACGTGGACGCCTTCGTGCTCGGGGACATCCTGGCGCGCAACGACTTTCCGCCCAACCACGTGGTCGGCGGAGCCAATCTGAAGTTCTGGCCGATCGGGCCCATCGCGCGGCGCACCGGAACCGTGTTCATCCGCCGCAGTTTCGGCGACGACGAGGTGTACAAGGCCGTCGTCGAGGAGTACTTCGCCTACCTGCTCACCAAACGCTTCAACCTGGAGTGGTACTTCGAGGGCGGGCGCACCCGCACCGGCAAACTCCGGCCGCCCCGCTACGGACTGCTGAACTACCTTGCGGCCGCGCTGCGTTCGAAGCGCATCGACGACGTCATGCTGGTGCCGGTATCCATCACCTACGAACGGCTCAACGAGATCGGGGCCATCGCCCTCGAACAGACCGGCGGCCGTAAACAACCCGAGGGCCTGACCTGGCTGGCCCGCTACGTGCGCAACCAGCAGCACTCGGCCGGGCGCGTGTACGTGCGCTTCGGGACCCCGCTCTCGGCCCGCGACCGGCTGGCCGTGAACGGCGATCCGCTGACGGTCCACCCGAATCCGCCGTCCGAGCGGACCCTCGAACTCGAGCACCTGGCCGTGCAGCGGCTGGCCTTCGAGGTCGCCGTCGGCATCAACGACGTCACCCCGATCACCGTCAACGCCCTCACCACCCTGGTGCTGCTGGGCGTGCACGAGCGCGCCCTCACCCGCGGCGAACTGCGCGCCGCCATCGCGCCCGTGCTCGGCTACATCCAGCGCCGGAACCTGCCCAGCGGCGAACTCGACGCGCTGCGCGACGATCACGGGCTGGCCGTGGTGCTCGAGCAGCTGACCGTCGCCACCGTGGTCACCGTGTACCGCGGCGGGCTGGAACCGGTGTACGCCATCAATGCCGGGGCGCACCTGGAGGCCGCGTTCTACCGCAACAGCGCCGTGCACTGGTTCGTCAACCGCGCCATCCTCGAACTGTCCATCCTCACCGCCGTCGAGGCGCCCGAGGGCGATCAGCTCCGGGTCGGCTGGGAGGCCGCCTTCCGGCTGCGCGACCTGCTCAAGTTCGAATTCTTCTTCCCGGAGCGGGCCGAATTCACCAGCCAGCTCACCGCGGAAATGCTGCTGGTGGATCACGACTGGCATCAGCGCACCGCCGCGGGCACCGTCGGCTCCGACATCCTGGCCCGGCTGGCCGAATCCGGGTTCATGATGGCGCACCGGGTGCTGCGCTCCTTCTTCGACGCGCAACTGGTGGTGGCCGAACGGCTGGCCGCCCGCGACCCGGTCGCCGAGGTCGACAAGAAGGCCCTCATCGACGAATGCCTGCAGGTCGGCAAGCAGATGCTGCTGCAACAGCGGCTGCACAGCCCCGAATCGGTGTCCTCCGAATTGTTCGGCAGCGCGATCAAACTCGCCGACAACCACGGCCTGCTCACCCCCTCCGACGATCCCGCCGATCTGGCCGCCCGCCGCAGCAGCTTCGCCGCCGAACTGCGCGCCATCGGCCAGCGCATCTCCCGGGCCGCCACCCTCGACCCCTCCAACCGCCTGGAAGCGCTGTGACACACCGGGTCCGGGGGATCGGCGCGGGCCGGCCCGCACTGCCGCTCCGGCCCGGCGTCGGCGTCACCCAGCGCCCGGTCGGCGCACAGGATCTCGGCGCGGCCCTCGACGCCGTGCGCACCGGACCGCAAGGACCGCGCGTCGCAGCGATTTTCGACTTCGGCGGCACCGTCGTGCACGGATTCAACCCGCCGCCGCTGCCCCGGCGACTGCTGCGGCGCAGCAGCACCCAGGGCGCGCTCACCGCCACCCTGCTCGGCAGTATTCGCGGGGCGCGCAGCGAGGGCGAGTACGAGCGCTTCCTGCAATCGGTGATGTACAGCTGGGCCGGGACAGCCGAGGACGAGCTGGCCCGACTCGGGCGACAGGCGTTCGCGCGCAGCGTGTACGGGCACATCTACCCCGAGGCCTGGCGGCTGGTGCGCGAACACGAGGCGGCCGGGCACACGCTGGTGCTGATCAGCTCGGTCACCTGCTACCAGGTGCGGCCGGTGGCCGAGGAACTCGGCGTCCCGCACGTGCTGTGCACCGCCATGGCCGTCCAGGACGGCGTGCTCACCGGGCACGTGGAGGGAAAGCCGCTGTGGCGCAACGGCAAAGCCGACGCCGTTCGCCGCTTCGCCATCACCCACGACATCGACCTCACCCAGAGCTGGGCCTACGCCGACAGCGCCGCCGACCTGCCGCTGCTGCAGACCGCCGGGCACCCGGTGGCGGTGAACCCGGATCCGCGCGTCGTGCTGGAGGCGGCCGAAAAGGATTGGCCGGTACTGCATTTCCGGCCCCGACAAGCGCCCGGGGCCACCGACTACGCCCGCACCCTGGCCGGATTCACCGGTCTGCTGGGCGGGGCCCTGTTCGGCGTGGCCGCCAAGGCGCACACGAAACAGCGCCGCCAGATGGCGGATTCGATGATGACCTACGCCGCGGACACCACCCTGCGCGGCACCGGGGTGAAGGTCCGCGTGGTGGGCGCCGGGAACGCCCGCGCCCCACGCCCGGCCGTGTTCGTCTTCAACCACCAGAGTCAGTTCGACATCGTGGTGCTGGCCGAGGTGCTGGGCACCGGATTCACCGGCATCGCCAAGCGGGAGATCACCAAGAACCCGATCTTCGGTCCCCTCATGCGCTTCGTCGAGGTGACCTTCATCGACCGCGCCGACACCGCGGCCGCCAAGGCCGCGCTGGAACCGGTCGTCGACACCCTGCGCGGCGGACTGTCGGTCGTGATCGCGCCCGAGGGCACCCGATCCCTGACCCCGCGCATCGGGCCGTTCAAGAAGGGCGCGTTCCACATTGCCCGGCAGGCGGGCGTGCCGGTGATTCCGGTGGTGATCCGGAATGCCGGCGAAATAGCGTGGCGCAATTCGGCCGTGGTGCGCAAAGGCGTCGTGGACGTGGCCGTCCTACCGCCGATCGATGTCAGCGGCTGGGATCCGGCCGATATGGACGCCGAGGTGGAGCGGGTCCGGCAGTTGTTCGTGGATACGCTGCTCCACTGGCCCGAAAGCCGCCCCGGCAGTTAGTCAGACAGCGCGACCGAACAGCAGTTTCCACGGCATGGCCGCGGACTCCAGCTGCACCTTCAGGCTCATCTTGGACGCGCCCTTGGTGCGCTCCTCGAAACGGATCGGCACCTCGGCGATCGAAATGCCCTTCTTGACCGTCCGGTAGTTCATCTCGACCTGGAACGAATAGCCGTTGGACTTGATCGAGGCCACGTCGATGGCGCGCAGCGTGTCCGCCTTCCACGCCTTGAAACCGGCGGTCGCGTCCTTCACGCCCAGGCGCAGAATCATGTTCACGTAGAAGTTGGCCCAGGCCGACAGCGCCTTGCGATACCACTTCCACTCCGCCGCGGTGGAACCCCCGGGAACATAACGGGATCCGAGCACCACGCCGGCATCGGTGGACTCCAGCTTGTCCAGCATGGCCGGGATGACCTCGGCCGGGTGCGACAGGTCGGCGTCCATCTGAATGACCACGTCGGCGCCCTCGTCCAGCGCCCGGGTGATGCCGGCGATGTACGCCCGGCCCAGACCGTCCTTCTCGGTGCGGTGCAGCACGCCCACCACGTTCGGCAGGTCGGCGGCCAGCTTGTCGGCCACCTCACCCGTACCGTCGGGCGAATTGTCGTCCACCACCAGCACATGCAGGTCGGCCACCGGTAGCGCGGTCAGCCGCTCCACCGCCACCGGCAGGTTCTCCCGCTCGTTGTAGGTCGGCACCACCACGGTGACCTTCAAGGTTTACCCTCCCGCTCGGTCGTTTTCTGGCTACGAAACCGTACCTGGTCAACCTGAGTGCCTCGTGAGCGCACCGAACAGCGCGTCACCCCCGTCACTCCGGCGTCAGTCGTCCTCTTGGTCCGCGCGCCGATTTCGTTCCCGCACAATATCCAACGCCCGCTCCGCTGTCGCCTTATCCGGATAGGGCCCGATCCGATCGCCGACCCAGCAGGTCTTCCCCTGCTCCGCCTTCTGATGGGAGATGCAGTAATACCACTGGTTGTCCTCAGCCATGAGGTCCAGCATTGCACCAAGATCAGACCCTCAGGTCGAAAAACACGCGGAGAACCCGGGAATGCGGAAAGACCCCGTCCGCGGGACGGGGTCTTCCAGATCCGGTGGCCAAGGCCGGGATCGAACCGGCGACCTTCCGCTTTTCAGGCGGACGCTCGTACCAACTGAGCTACCTGGCCGTAGGCACCCGATTCGAATGCCACGCTGTACCACTTCTTGCCATGCAAGGAGTCTTGCGACCCTGACGGGACTCGAACCCGCGACCTCCGCCGTGACAGGGCGGCGCGCTAACCAACTGCGCCACAGGGCCTTGCTCTTGCTCCTACAACGATGTTGCCATCGTTGTACCCCCTACGGGATTCGAACCCGCGCTACCGCCTTGAAAGGGCGGCGTCCTAGGCCGCTAGACGAAGGGGGCCCGCCGGATCTCTCCGGACCGTTTGCTCAACGGCTTCCGTTGGGAGCGGAGATAGCTTATGACAGGCTCCGCGTGATTCCCAAATCAGCTGGTCAGAGTCCCAAGTTGAGATCTTCGAGCCGGGCGGACACCCGCCAGCCGGTGCGGCGGAACTCCTCGGTCCACTCCGGTGTCGCGGTGGCTTCCACGATCACCTCGAGCGCCTCGGCGAACCGGGCCCGCAGATCCACCGGGCCCGCCAGCACATCGGAGATATAGCGCTGGCCCGCCAGCGCCGCCGCCAGGGTGCGGGTGAACCGGTCCGGATCCGAATCCGGGCGCAGTTGTTTGTGCTCGGTCGCTTTCACCGCGAGCTGCCGGATGGCGCGCCCGAGGATGCGGCCGCCGCCGGCCTGGATGTCGCGGTAGAACTCCGGCTCGATGATGAGCCGGAACTCCGCCTGGATGATGATGTCGTTCTCCAGCCGCAGCGCGATCTCGTCGATCATGCCGTGCAGCACATCCAGCGGACCGAGATCGGTTCTGGCGAGCCATCTTTCGGTCGATGCCCGGTAGCGGTCGACCGCCGCCTCCAGCACCGCACGAGCCAGGTCCTCCTTGGAGTCGAAGTGAAAGTACATGGCCCCCTTGGTCGCCCGGGAACCTTCCAATATGCGGTTGAGCGAAGCAGCGGCATAGCCGCTCTTCCCGAACTCAACGGCGGCGGACCTGATGATCGCCGCGCGTGTCCGGCGGGCCCGCTCTTGCTGCCGTGCCATGCTCGAAACGCCTCCGAAGCTAGCTAACCGTCGCCGACCGCCGCGCGGCCTCGACGCAAAGTTACGTGTCTTTCAAATACTTCAAAACGGGCTTCGCCCGGAATTACCAAACTTTTGGTACGAAAAAGCGCGAAAAACTTGAAACACACCAACAGGTATAGTTTTTCCCGCCCGGGTGCACCACAGGGGGGTGCGCACCCGGGCGTTCACGTTGTCCTGGTCCGCCTCCCCGCAGCTTCATCGTATTGGAGCCGCGATCGGCCAGACCGGTCGCGACACGTTCGGGCACATCAACGATAAGCCGAATCCCGTGCCGCCGGGGCAATCCCGGTTCCTCGGGAATTCACCAGTCGGTCACCGTACCCGGAAAGCGTACCCAGCGTGAGGTGTACCGGAAAGTCAGTTAGCCAGCACACCCCCTATCGAATGCCGCAATTCCCCAGCAATCGTAAGGATGATTGGTTCGAATCGACGAATTCGCCCATATCCCACCGATGTTCGGCCGGCCGATCGCCGCCGCGCGCGCTGTCCACACCGACACCGCATCGCCGCCGAGCCGCCGCCCCCACGCCCGCGCCGACTCCGACCGGTTTCCCCCCCAGCTCCAAATAGCTTGCCACACATCACCATTGGATGATATTCACACTCCAGCGCAACGAAACAAACTGAGTGGCAAGGCGATTGCCGGACCCCTCGGCACCGGCAATCAGCGCCCGCTTACCGGGCCGTCCGGAACCCATCGGGCAATGGACACGGCGAAACCACACCGCCACCCCACCCCGCCCACACTCCGCGCCGACCCCGGCCCACCCCCGGGTCCACCTTCTCGCGGTGCCGCACCGACCGGTCCGCACCCTCACAGGGCCACATCGTCCCCCCAACCGACCGCCTCGGCTCCCCGAGCCCCGCCGATCGGCACGGCCCGTCACCCCAACGGCACACCGCGTCATTCCCCACCCGGACGCCACCGATCCCCGCGGTCCCCCGCCGCGCCCCCGCGCCGCACCGGCCCGGACCCCGACGGCGCATCGTGACCTGCGCAAATATCGTCTGCCAGAGCGCAATCGGATACTCGTTTAACACTTATGGGGTCGGCCCATTAAACTGACCTCCCGCACGCCCCTATAGCTCAGTTGGTAGAGCTACGGACTTTTAATCCGCAAGTGATAGCGCTTCTAGCTGCGGAAACGTTAGAATCATGGGGCATTCATGGGGCACATACGAAGAAGGGGCACCCGTAGGTGCCCCTTGACTGGCTTGTGCCCCCTGTAGGACTCGAACCTACGACCTAGAGATTAAAAGTCTCCAGCTCTACCAACTGAGCTAAAGGGGCTTGGCTGGGACAGACTACAACATGCCCCACGCTTGCCCCACATCGTTATCGACGGAGGCGTGACCAGATGGCATGGGCCGAGAAGCTTCCCAGCGGCCGCTACAGGGGCGTCTACAGGGACGCTACAGGCGAGAAACGGCGGCTTCCGGGGACATTCACCCGCAAGGACGACGCCGTGCGCTACGCGGGCAAGGAAGAGGTGAATCACCGGGAGTCACCGAGGCCTGCCGAAGCCGGGAAAGCCACATGGGGCGAATGGGAACCTCGATGGCAGACCGGTCGGATTGTGGTGAAGAGCACAGACCGATCCGACCAAGGACGGCTACGCGACCACGTCCGCCCTCGGTGGGAGAAGGTCGCGATGCGCGACATCACCACCGACGCGATCCAGAACTGGGTCACCGAGCTCACGAACGCCGGCATGGCCGCCTCGACGGTTGCAAAGTGCTACTACCTTCTCAGCGCTTCCATGAAAGCGGCCCACAAAGCCAGGGTGATCGACGCGAATCCTTGCAAGGGGATCGTGCTGCCCAAACCTGGCCCGATGCCGGAACGCTTCCTGGATGACAGCGAAATTTCAGCAATCACCGAGTCGCTGAACGATTTCGATCAACTCGTCGTCGAAGTCCTTCTCGGAACCGGGATGCGGCTAGGTGAGGCGATGGGCCTGCACTGGGAGAACGTGGATCTCAAACGCCGTGTGGTCTCAATCGAATGGTCCTACGATCCGGTAGCCCAAGAGATGAAAGCTCCGAAGGATCATGAACGCCGCGCGATCCCAATTGGGCCGAGTTTGACTCAGCGGCTGCGTAGGCACCTTTCGCATGTCGGCGTAGGCAAGCCTGCATCGCGACCGGTCGAGTACCCGCGGAACTCTCGCGTGCATTCAGGGCTTGTCCTCGCGCACACCGAGGGCCGCCCCTTCGATCCGTCCAACCTTCGGAACCGGTTCGACGCGTCTGTCCGGATCGCATACGTCGGGAAGGGAAGAAGTCGGCACCAAATCGGCCACGTGCGACTTCATGATCTACGTCATACCTATGCGAGCCATCTGCTGGAGAACGGGATTCCGATCGAGGAAGTCTCGCGGCTGCTCGGCCATGCGAGCATCACGACCACCATGCGATACGCCCACCGCGCGAAGTCGCAGTGGGACAACGTTCGCGCCGCTCTCGGCTGATCGAGCTACCCGTCACTGGCCTCGTGGGGTTTCAAAGCGCGCTGTGAACACCACTGGCGCACCTCCAACACCCCACGCCGGTTGCCGGTCACGACCACGAATGAGACGAGCCCAAGCCATGCACCCTCCCGGGTCCGCGCCCAAGCGTGTAGCAACCCGGGGACAGTGCCCCCAAGGTCCAGCCCGCCGGCGCGGACGCGCATCGGAAGCTCGTTAGCGCTGGCATCGGAAGGATGACTTGCGATGGCCAACGTCAGTTCGACCGTGACCCGCTGCGGTGGGTCGACCACGCGCCGGAGCGGCGGATCGAACTCGACAGGCCATGACTCGAACATAGTTTCGAATCTTAATACCGGCGCTCCGGCGAAACGACCGACCACTGATCGACCGGAACAACCGACCGCTGATACCAACCTCATGAGACACAGCAGATTGCTCAGAGCTGCCTGCGCGCCTGCGGTCCTGTGATCCATCGCGGCCGCAGAATCGCAGTCATGGCAACCAATCCGGGCGCTGAGCCCCGAGCCGCCCAGCCCAGCCGCCGGCACCCGGCCGACTTCCATCCGCGCCCTGGCAAGCAGTTCACTCAGGACCGGGCCACGGAACTGGATCGCCAGTGGTTCGACGCGAACCCGAGCGCCACCTGGTACGTGCGCACCGGGCTGCCAGGTGAGTTCGTCAAAGGTCGTGGCCCTATGGTCTGCCCTCCGACCCACCGCTATGTCGTATTCGTCGAACGCGGTCTGCCGCCTGAGCAGTCGCGCAGCTCGATCGGCGTGGCGCCGCTGCCACCCGATGAGAACGAACTCCCGGCCGAACTGCTGGCCTTCTTCGCCGAGAGGTTCACTCGCATCTGGCGGCGCGACCTGCTGCCGTAACAGTCAGAACAGTCGATCCGGCGGTGCCGACCGCGGAGTCGACTGCTGACGCTGGCGGATCTTCTCCTGCTCCTCCGCGCCGAGGAAATCAAGAATCGCGCCAATCTGCTCATCCAGTTCGAACACACGCTGTTCCTGCGCGGCCGTGTCCGTGTCCGGGTCGTCGGCCAATATTGCGTCCATCTCCGCATAGATGCGCGCACGTTCGGCGCGAAGCTCATCCAGCCGGTTGCCAGCCACGCGGACACCCTACGGCTCAAGCCGAACCACACGCGCAGGAATCCACGCCCATCGACGCTCGTCGCCCGGCTATGGCTGAGCCGCAGAAGAGTCCGGTATAGGCTCCCAGCGCACAGCTAGCTCGCCGGGCGTTCAGGCCGTTTCTTCTCGGTCTTCTTACCGGTGGCCTTTGTCGCGGCGCTCTTCCTAGCGGATGGCTTCGCCGGGGTGGTCTTCTTCCCAGCTGCCTTCCCAGCTGCGTCCTTCTTCGCGGCGCCCTCTTTTGCTAGGGCTTTCTCGGGAACGGCGTCAGCAGCAGATGACTTGTCTGCCAACGACTTCGCAACCGAGGTACGCGGACCACTAGCCGCCTCGGAAGCCGCCGTGTTTTTCGCGCCGGTCCGAGTCTTCGCGACATCCCATTGAGGCGCCGCCGCGGTGGCTCGTTGGTAGGCGCTCTGATTGGCGATGTCGATCCCAGCCCGTAAGCCCAGCAGGCGGTCCTGTGCCTTCAACGCCTCATAGCCAGCATTTATGGCGAAGCCATCCGTCAACTTGGACATGCCGGTAAACGCTCTCTCGGCCACGCTCTCGCGCCACATGTCCGCGCCGCTCATCGCGGTTTGGATCGCGTTCTCACGCCACTTGTCCGTGGCGCTCATCGCGGTCACGCCGACGCCGTCCAACTTGAACATGTCGGCAATCGATTTCAGACCCGGCAGGCGGTCCCCCAGTTTGTCCTTCTCGACGAGGGCATTTACATGAAGGCCATCCATCAACTTGGACATGCCTATGAGGCCCGCGTTGGCCTCCAGCCCGGACATCTGGAACGAACCGAGGAGACTGCCGAAGTCAGCCGGTCGTTGCGGATTCGCCACAGAACCTGCAGGCCCGCCCGCTGCGCTGCGGTAGCTGTTCGCGAGTTCCCAGGACTCACGCATTGGATCATCAGGAAGGGCCTCGATACCGGTAATGGTCAGGTCGCTGATGTGATCGTCGGTTCCGACGGCAATGCTGCCTGACAACCGAAGGACTTTCGCTTGCGTGCTAGCCGACGCTCCGTGGAAGACGGTGAGTTCGACTTCAGTATCGAGTACGAAGCGAGCCGTCCATCCGTCATTGCCGCGACCAGCGGCTTCAGCAAACTCCCACGGTCCGATCGAGCCGCCGGTACCGGCAACGACGGCTCCGGTGACCTCCAACGCCAGTGCAGCCTTCTCCGGGTCGAGAATGCAACCCCGAATCGTCTCGTCAAGCCGCTTGGCGAGAGCCGCGTCGTCCAGTCGTTCGAGACGCTGGTCGAGATCCTCTGCGGCGATGGGGTCGAAGCTAGCGGCGATGTGCTGCTCAAGCCTCTGCAGGTTCGTGACGTAGCGCACCCGATCCGATAGGCCGAGAGTAGACAGCTCATCAGCGAGATGCGGGTGAAACCGGATCGGACAGCTGTTCCGGTTCCCCCTGCCGTCATCGGTCCAGACGCCGTCCTCCGGGCCGAAGTCTCCGGTGTTGTTGCTTACCAGCCAGACCTGTTCGTCGGGATTGTCTTTCGCGACGGACAGCAGCGTGTGCCAGACGACGGCATCTCGGAACCCGTCCGGATTCTCCTTGGTTCCATACGGCTTCCGGCGGTAGACGGCGCGGTGCACGATGTCGGTGTAGTCGATCGCCGGCGGCGGAACCACCAATGCACCCAGCTCGCTGAGACGGTCGCGCACCGACTGCTCGTACTCGTCGATGTACGTACGGATCTTCTCGGCCATCTCCTGTTGAAGCCCGCTGAGTCCGAATTCCCCAACATGAAGTACCTCGACGGCAGCGAGGGTCTTCTCCCACTCGACCCGCATCATGTTTACCGTCTCGACCACAGCCACTTCGGGGACTACGACCTGCGTCTTCCACTCCTCACGGTGCGCGGCCAAAGAATCCCAAACGCGGGACCGGAGCATCGGTGATCCACGAAAGATGTTGGTATCGACAACAATTATGGGCACAGTGCTCCATTCTGGCCGTCGAGACCGATATACCCCGCACGCGGATCGGCGCGCCGCCGCCCGGCCTCGAACGCGTCACCACTGCCAAGCAGCCAACCAGAGCAGCGGCGCTGCTACTTGGCCGCGTCCGGCGGGATGGGGACGAAGTAGCCGTGCTCGTGGCCGTAGAAGTCGTAGAGGCAGCCGATGCAGACGATGGCGTTGCTGGTGCCGAACAGGAATCCCCCATCCGGTGCGACGAACTTGTTGCATTCGATGCAGGTGTCGCCATAGCGGTTGCGGCGCATCAGTTCTCCTTGATCGATGGTTCGGGATTACCGGGTCGGGTACCGGCTAGACCCACCCGGTGACCGCGGCAAGTGCCAGGACGAGCGCCACGAACAGCAGGATCTTGAGATAGTGGCCGCGCGCGGCGAGAGCCGCAGTGACCTCGCGCAGCTGGTTCTCTCGCTCGGTCAACTGCCGTCGGGTATCGCCCAGGTCGGTGACAGCCTGTCTCTCCATGGCGCTGATCTCGGTGATACGGCGGGTCGCGCTGGTGATGGATTCGCTGAGGCTGTCGCGCTCCCCGGCGGCGGCGTCGCGTTCGGCTGTGCGGGCCTCCAGGTCGCGCTCGTAGCGAGCGTTGGCGTCCCCGAGCGCCTTGATCTGGCTGCCCTGGACCCGGATCGCCTTGGCCTGGTCGGCGACTCGCGTGTCGGCGGTCTTGAGGTCGCTGCGCAGGGCGGCGATGTCGTCGGCCTGTTCCCTGGTGTATGTCGTCCAGTCGACCACGGTGGCCCACCCCGCCTTCTCGGTATCTCGATATGCCCACGCCAGTTCGCCGTCGATCCAGGCGTCGAAGAAGGAGCGGATCGCGATCGGCTCGACCCCGAGCACCGCACGCCGCGAATGCCGTAGGTGCCCAGTGTGGGCGAAGTAGTGCCCGCCGGCAGTCGGGGTGAAGGTCTTGACTCCGAGCGCGGGCAGTTTCTCCACCCAGGCGCACGAGCGGGTAAGCCACAACACCTCGGCGCCGGTGGCATCACGGTGGTGCTCGGTGCGCACGCGGGCGTCCTCGAAACTCAGTGACGACCATTGAATTTCCACGGCATAGCTACGGCCGTGGTCGTCGGTGCCGGACACGTCCGGGCGGCGGCCGTCCTGCCACACCTCGACCGCGGCGTCGACCCCACGCTGCCGCAGCTCGTGACAAACCCAGTGTTTAAACCGGCGGTGCAGGAACGTCTCGCCGGCGGTCTTGCGCTCGGCGGCGCTGGCGTGGGCGCCATGGCCTTTACCGTGGCGGACATAGGAGTTCTTGCGTGAGGACCGGTACACCTCGACCGGGTGCTCGCATACCAGACACCGCAACCCCGCGGTGTTGTGCCAGATGCGGAAGTTCTCGGCCGCCAGGATGTCGATGAACTCGTCGTACGGCCCCAGCGCTGCGGTCATCTCCGACGCGAAACACTGCACAGCCCTGCTGGATTCGTCCATGCCCCGACCCCGACACTCGCGAAATATCTACTCACACAAAGGTAACCGTGACCACCGACACCGAGTGTGCAATCCTGTAAGTGGATCCCCCACACCACGATTGATGCGTACGCCTCAATCAGCCGGGTTGATGAGTACGCCTCAACCCGCGAGTCACTCGAACAGCGTCAGCTGTCCCGCCCGCGGCCCCGCCGGCGCAACAGAACAGATCCAACAACCTCGGCCGCCGCCCCGCCGAGACGATTACAGGTCGAGCGTTCATCGTGCGCCCCGGATGCCAGTAGTCGGCGTGTTCTGCTGGGGTGGCGTGGATTCGGTGACGGTGAACGGGTCTCGGCAGACCCCGCACAGAATCGGACCGGCGTCGATGGTCCTCTGCCGTGCGCGCACCCGCCGCGGCGGCGTGCACCCGCACACCAACGCACGCCCGTTACGTGGGACCTTCTCCTCCTCCGCGTCGTCTTCGTCCTCGTTGTGGTCGCCGGTGCCTTCGTCGTTGACTCCGGCCGGGTCGTGTTCGGAGCGCCGGTGCGCCACCAGGACGCGCTCCAATGCCTCGATCTCGCGCACGTACTCGTCAGCGGTCGCATCCGGGACGGTGGTCAGTGACCAGCCGCTGCCGGCGCTGCGTTCGACACCCAGCCCGAACTCGGCAGCGATCTCCCGGAACTTCCCGTTGTGATAGGCACCGCCGCGGCTGGTGTCGGCCACGCCACGCGCCGACGCCGCACCGTGAACGGCTTCGTGCAGCAGGGTGCCCAGCACCTCGCGTGCACCGAACGCCAGTCCTTCCCCGCCGACGAACAACTCCGGCAGCAACTCCGGGCCGTGCTTCCAGCGTGCCGGCCCGAAGTGCCCCAACCGCACACCCTTACGGCCCGCGGAACCGGCGGCCATGGTCGCCACGACATCCGGGACATCCGGATGCCGGGCACGCAACTGGCCCCAAACCGATTCGATAGTGGTGATCAGAGAACCTGCGATGGCGGTCATACCACGCCCCTCAGAACTTGATGATTATCCATCAATTCTACCGAAACATGGTGCACACCAACAGTTTTGATCAGCACGGTTGAATGACGGATTTGAAGAGTGCTCATCAAAATCGCTGAGCTTCAACTCATTTCGAAACCTCGACGCCGTTGATGCGTATGAATCAACGCACGTTGATGACTACTCATCAATCGAGTACACCCGCCGGCGCAACGTTCGATTGGGACCGCGTATCGTTGTAGACCACTGCCGACCGGTACGGCCCAATCTGCACGCCTATCAGCGCTTTTCAGTAGGTCGAGTGGCGGACCTTTCGCCGCGAATTGGTGGCCACGTGGGCAACAATCGACAGTGCCACGAGAACCCGGCCACAGCGTTGCTGTCACGATGCTACCGGGTTGCCTTTGATCAGCGGACGTTCCGCCATAGCAACGATCGTGGCTGCCTGAACGCTGCGGTAGACCACACGGCTCGCGCGTGCGCTCCCCTCCCCTCTCTGTGAAGGCCTGCCCCCGGTGAGGGCGGGGGTCCGGTGGGCAGCGCCCCCGCGCGCAGCCGTCAGGCTGCGGACCTCCGGAGTGGAGCACGTGCCTGTCGTGGTGGGGTTCCTCTCCGCTTGGCCTGGGGCGTCTCGATCACACGGGTACCGGTCGTCAAGGGTGGCGCTTGCGCCATCGGCTTGCCGACGCCGCAGGCGCCCTTGATGGCCGGTACCCGTGTGATAGCCCCAGAACAGGCCGAGCGGTGAGGTGCCCCGCCACGACAAGCCGAGCGGAACGCACGCGCGAGCGCAGCTCGCGATTCCCCGCCTAAGAGGTAAGTCGCC
The DNA here is from genome assembly GCF_053601595.1 of Nocardia sp. NPDC004711. Lineage (NCBI taxonomy): Bacteria > Bacillati > Actinomycetota > Actinomycetes > Mycobacteriales > Nocardiaceae > Nocardia > Nocardia sp. NPDC004711. The sequence continues at coordinate 148,870 of NZ_JBSGCB010000001.1, forward strand.
GTACGAAACCGGGCTGATACGTCTGTCGCGGATCCGTAGACCGCCACGTACGCAGACGAGTCGACCAACTCGAAGCGCCGCCGAAGGCAAGGCGCTCCGTATGCCAGCGCAACCCCATCGCAAACGCACCGATACCTACCCAACGCAACCACTTCTCTTCTCTTCACCACCACACCAACCCTCCCCTACTTGATCTTTTTGATTTCTGATTGCTCCCCACCCCACCCAGTTCCACATCTCGTTGATCACGAAGTGGGCGATGAGATGTGGAACTGGGTGGGGTGGGGAGTGAGCAGAAATCATGCCCTTAACGCCCAGCTCAGGGAGGGTTGGTGTGGTGGTTCGGGGGCGCGAAAAACCCGCACCATCTTGGTGCGCGTGATGTGCGCGGGAGTCGCGGGCTTTTCGCGCCTCCGAGCTTGCGGCATCGACCGCCTGACAGCCGATGCCGCGACACGAGAGGCCCCTTCCTCGGAAGGACAGTGTGTGCCCGGCCACCGGGTTGTTCAAGGGCGCTCCTGCGTCGCGTCGCCTTCGGCGATGGCCTGCGGCCACCCTTGAGCAACCCGCCGACCGTGCACGAAGAGCCTTCGGAGGAAGGGGCCGGGGAACAGTCGGGGAAGAACAGGCAGCCGGGATCACGGACAGCCGGGAGGCTGTGAACACACAGCCGGAGCATGTCCGGCAGACATCCGCTCATCGCGAATGTCGCACATTGGCGGAGCGCGCCACCAGTAATGGGATGCCAAGGAAATACCTGGTCATGTGAACGCCATGAAAACAGTTCACAGATGCATTGCTAAAAGATTGCTGGTTGGCATAGTGTCGTGGCACGTCGATTGCGGTGCCGCCATTGCGAGCGCGGGGACGCCTTTATTCAGCTCGATGACGCTGCGGATTCGACGGTCGGGGACCCGTCTGCGAAGGATCCATCATGAGCCAATTCCCGCGCTCTGCAACAGAATTCACACTGCCGCCGATTCCAGCGGCTCGGCCCGGCAAGGTCCTTGTCGTCGAGAGCAACCCGCCGATGGCAGAGATCGAGGTACTCGTGCTGGCCAACGCTGGTCACGAGGTGATTTCTGCGCCCACCGCGCAGAGCGCTTTGACCCTGGCTCGGCGATGGCATCCGGACCTGGTGCTGCTCGAGCTGGATCTGCCGGACCTGCCGGGCGCGCATCTGTGCCGGCAGCTGCGGGATCGTTCACCGATTCCGGTCATCGCGGTCTCTCTCGATGGCGATCCCGATGCCATCGGTGACGCCTACGCGGCCGGTGCATGTGACTACCTGCCCAAACCGCTCCGAAGCGGTGAACTGCTCGACCACATCCGTGCCCATCTGACGGCACCGCGGGCGGCCTGAAACATCTACCAATCCGGCGCAGCCAACCTGGCCTGAATCCCGCTTCATCGTTCGATCGCTGGAAATTATCGGGATGTCTGCGGCAGTCCGGGGAATCGCCGGCGGAGGTTGTGGATCTGCCGGTTGACCTGCGTGAGTTCGGCCTCGACGGCCTGGTTGGGTTTGTCGTCTCGCCACTGGCTGCGCCGGCGAGCCAGCCGTTCGGCGTGATGCTCGAGTTCGGCGAGGAACACGCGTGCCTGGGCGATTTCGGGGTCCTCATTCACCGGCGGCTCGTATCAGCCGGTTGCCGAAAGCCTCCGCAGTGCGCCGCGCTCGACGAGCAGTGGAATGAAATCGCGGACCGGCCGGCCGTCGAAGCCGCGGTGGATTTCGGCGACGATGCCCTCGACGGTGTCGGCGTTGATTGTGGGGAACTGTGCGGCGAGGCGTCGGACGAGTGCCGCGATCTGCTGATCTTCGTCATTTGCTGCCATGGTTCATGGTTGTGCGCGACCCCCTGCGTCGTCAACTACCCGTATTCCCAGTTCGGGGGAGTATGCCATGTTCGATCGCGGATGGCGCGGCAATCACGTTCTGCACCACAGTGATTGATGATGCCGCCGGGCAGGGGGCTCCGGCGGCATCAGCGGCAACGACGACTGCTCGTCAAGATCGGCGTCGCCGAGAGCGGCTGCGGGCGGGTACCCCTGAGCTGCCCCATCGCAATGCTATGTCCAGGTCCGATCCAGCGCCTGTCGTGCGGCACCGACCGGGGTAGGGGCGCGGTTCAGGCGGCGGGTCAGATGGCCGAAGGTGTCATCGCGGCCTGCAGGGCCGGAAAGCGCTTGTGAAGCTGGGCGATCTGGCGGCGCACGGAAGCGAGCTCGGTGTCGTGCTGCGACGCCGCGGCCTCGGTGGGAAGGGCTTCGCGGCGGCGTACCAGCGCTTGTACGTGCTGCGTCAGCTCGCGCACGAAGGCGCGGGCCTGGGCGAGTTCGGGGTCCTCGGACATTGCTCTCGTATCGACAGGGGCAGCACGCATCGGCAGGGGCGTCACCCGGGGGCAACCATTGAACCATGGACCGTCAATCCAGAATTCGCCAACTATTCGGACAATCGACCGGAGAGTACGACCTGGCGGAATCGGCGGCGTCGCGGTGGCCGGTCAGCGGATGGCCGACACGAGCTGTCGTGCGGCGACCCGCTCGACCAGCAGCGGAACGAATTCCCGCACCGGCCGGTCATCGAAGCCGTGGTGGACCTCGTGCACGATCGTGGCGATAGTCCACACACCGATTGCCGGAAACCGCTGCGCGAGCCGATCGGTGAGTTCAGCGAGCCGCCTGACCTCCTCAGATGATGGCATGAACCATGGTTGCCCGCCGTTGCCGAGGCAGTCAATAGACGTCGATCCGCTTCGGTCGGTATGCCCCGAAATATCCTCGACCACAGCCAGAGGCGGCACTGTAGTGCCGCCTACCGTACTGACCGAACCAGCCGGCGCGGCTCGGAATGCAAACCGTGCAAGTGTTCGGAGATTTGTCCGTCCCGATGTAGCCGAGCAGCCGAGCAGCCGAGAAACTCGGACATGACAGAGCCCCCGGCCCGTTCATCACGGGTCGGGGGCTCTGGTGGGTTGGAATCGCTAGGCGGCGGGTGCGATGTAGGCGCCGAGGTCGTAGATGCGGCCGTAGCCGCCGCCCTCGACCGGGCCGACGTAGAGCAGGCCCTCGATCCGGCCGCCGATCGCCAATCCGCCAGCACGGGCGCGGCGCACACCCGCGCTGATCGCACGCTGCACATCCCGGTCCAGAGTGATCGCACGCACCCCGTCGTCCTGCTCGTCGTCGCGGGCATCGGTCTCGACGATCAGCTGCGAATCGATCACCGGATCACCGCCCGCGGCGACCATCGGTTTGCGGTTGACCCAGAACAGGGGCTGGCCCGCGCTGTTGTGGCGGTGGCGGCGCACGACCGAGACGATCTCGCCGGTCACCCCGTCGCCGGGCTGCACGTCCTTGCCGAACGGGTTACGGGCGCCGGCGCCCATCAGCTCGGCATTGATCTGGTCCAGGTCGGTCAATGCGTTGGTCATGGTGTCCTCCAAAGAGTGTGAGGTGGAAGGGAATTGAGGGGCAGGGCTTGCTGCCTGCCCCGTAGGGCTGTGCCCGTGTGGCGGTAGAGGCTCGCGGGTCCGGGGTGGCCGTGTCGGCCATCGCCGCCCGGCGACGCTGTGCGCCCTGGACGCGGGAGGGACCGCCGCACACCCTCCCGCACCACCGGGCAGCCGGTCAGCGAACGACTTTGAGCACCACCTCCTCTTCGTCGATGGCGGCCGCCTCGCTGTCGGTGACACCACGCTCGGCCTTCAATCGCTTCACCCGCTTGCCGGCGTAGCCGTAGGACAGGCCGGTCGCTGTGGCGATATCGCGCAGGCTGCTGCCGGCCGAATGCATCGCCCAGATGGTCGCGTCCCGCTCTTCGGGAGACACCTCCGTGTCCTCGCTGAGCGAGGGAGTGTGTCCTGCGCTGTGTCCTGGAGACGGCCAGGACACAGGAGCTGTGTCCTGGGTGTGTCCTGCAGCAGGCGAGGACACAGCCGGGGACACGGGGGTGTGTCCTGAGGACACAGCAGGCGACAGGGCTCGCGGAGCCTCGAAATTCGTTGCGGGCGTGGTTCGCTCGGCGATGCCTGCGGGGGTCGTGGTCTTGAGTGCCTGGCCGAGTACCTGGATCATGATCGTCAGGCCGTGCATGACGGCCATCGCCGCGAACGGGGCCGCGCCCGCCACGATCGCTGCCGCCCAGCCCTTGATGGTGCGATCAGGCGACATCCAGGCGTGTGCGCCGTTACCGACCAGGCTGACCAGCTCCGACATCGCCAGCATCCACCAGAAGAACGCACGCTGACCGGACTCGACATCCGCGCCACCCTTCTCGCGGCGCTTCAGCACGACCAGCGCAATCGCGGCCTGGATCATCGGGCCGTCCACGATGACCGGCGCACCCCACGCCAGCCACGAGGTGATGCCCGAAGCCTGCGCCAGCCCGTGCAGGGCGATAGCTGACCATCCACTCGCGGCGGTCAACACCGAAATCACCATGATCAGAGCCGCCGTCTCGACATGATCGCGCCCGGGCCGGTTCTGCCCCACTGTGTCCTCCTCTGTGTCCTCGAATCGGTTCGGTGTGTCCTCTGGTCGCCCGGATGTGTCCTGCCGGGCGATGACCGTGTCCTGCTGCGCGCCAACCGAATCGGAAGGACACGGTGCGAGGTCGAGATCCTCGCCGGAGGACACAGCGAGCGGATGGTCAGCCGTGCTCATCGCTCGTATCCCCCTCGATCGGCCGACGCGGTCCACGGGCTCCACGCCGGCGGGCGGATCAGCCGTTCCTGCTCGGCGTGCAGGGCATGCCCGGCCAGCTGATCCAGGGCGTTGTCCAGATCGCTGGCCAACTCCCGGTTACGGTCTTCCAGCTGCGCGGCCTGATGCTCGGCGGCATCACGGCCCGCGACCGCGGCGGCCAACTGCTCCTCCAACTCGGCGGTCCGCTGGTGCGCCGCGATCAACCGCGCCTCAAGATCCCCGGCGCCCAGGCCGTCCGGCGCCGGCCGGACCGTCGCCGTGGACGACGGTGCCGCCGTGCAGGCCGTGCGGACTGAGGACCGCAGGCCCGCCGGCCGCGTGGCTGCCTGGCCGGACTCGGGCACGGTCTGGGCGGGCATGGTCGCCTCGATGGCCGGGGCGCTCACCGCTCGAACCCGTCACGCTCGGAGTTCTCCAGGTGCGCGGCCAGTGCGTTGCTGGGCTGGTAGTCGGCCAGCGGCGACGGCGTGCCCGCGGCCGGTTCGCCGCGCTCCTCGACACGGGTCCCGTAGCTGTCCGACAGGGCTGCGCGGTCGGTGGAGAAGCTCAGCAGGGTATCGCCCGACAGGGCGGCGACCAGGGCCGCCCGGTTCTCGACACGGGTGACGTAGTGCGAGGACAACAGCCCGTGCTCGTCGCGCTCGATTCCGTGCTCGGCGATGTAGCGGGCCTGGGCCTCGCTGCGGCGCCGGATCGGCGACAAAGTATCGGCCTCGACGTCCCCGATCTCCGCGGTGATGTCGAGGTTCTCTCGCCAGTGCAGTGTCGCGTCTTCGAGGTAGACCCACTCCTTGATCCAGCGCTCATCACTGACCCACTGATGCGAGTACTCGGTGTAGGCGAGCTCATCGGCCGGGTCGTACCTATCCGGGTCGGCCGAATAGCTGCCCCAGGCGTGCATGAAGTCCGCGCGCATCTGCTGCTCGGTCTCGGACTCGATCCCGACGGCCTCGGGGGTCGCCGGCCGATACTCGTATTCCGGCTCCCCGGGCAAGGATTCGACAGACGGGCCGTAACCCTCGTCGGCCCAGTCCGGGGCCTCGACGGTGTGCTCGGGGTGGGTAATGTCGTTCATTGGTTCGGTGTCCTCTCGATTGGTCGTTGTGGTGATGTCGGGCCATCGGTAGTGGCCGGCCAGGTCGCGTGCCTGCGCCTGGCTGCGCCATGTCACCGGGTCCATGCCGGGCGGTGCCTCGCCCGGCATGGTCGGCAGCCCGTCTTGTCCCGACGGAGGGAAGAAGCTGGAGCCGCCGGTCTTGATCCAAAAGTTGTTCAGCTCCGCCCAGCGGGGCGCGATCTCCGGATCGGTGGCCCACTTCTGTTTGATCTCACTGGCGCTGTCCCGCAGCCAGATCGCGTCCGGATGATCAGGCCACGGTCGGTCTTCGGCCAGATCGTGGCGCATGTGGACGCGGGTGTAATCGGTGCGCCACAACGCTTCCCGCGGGTCCGGGACACGGGTGGCGCGGTAGTCGGCGATCGCGGCGTCGATCCGGTCCAGGCCGTGGTGAGACAGCGCCGTCAGCAGACTGTCCATGCACAGGTCCTCGGGGTCGATCTCCCGGGGCGAGCGGGTCGCGGTGCCCTTCGCCCACCGCTTCGCGCGGTCGTCCTCGGTACTCACCGTTCCATCCCTTCGTGCTCATGGCCGTTGCGGGCCACGGCATCGGCGAGGGCGTTGCCGGAGCGGTGTCCGGCCAGCGCGGACCCGCCCGACTCGCGCGCGGCGGCCTTGGCCTGCTCGGCTTGCCGTTCCGGGCTGCCCAGCCGCTCACTGGCCGGGGTGCGGTCGATGAGCTTGCGCACCGCCTCGTCCCGCTCACCACGCAACTCGTCACGCTCGGCGGTCAGCGCGGCCATCTGCCGGGTCAAGGCGGCGTTCTGGTCGGTCAACTCGCCGTTGTGCTCGATCGAGAGCCGATGCCTTTGAGTCAGCGAATCCATCTCGCCACGCAGCCGATCCCGTTCGGCCACCATCGATTCCCGCAGCGCCTCGCCACGCAGCAGACCAGCGTCACGCTCGGCACCCTCACGCCACTGGGCCACTTCGTCGGTGAGGAACTGCCGCCCGCCTTCGGCCTGGAAGACCGGTTCGTGGTGACCGTTGCCGTCGTGCTCGAAGGACGAGACCAGCACCACCGAGTCGGCCTTCGACCGAATCGCGCTGAGCTGCTTTTCAGTCCACACGGCGGCCGCGATCTGGCTGTCGTGGCGGGCGTGCACGTTCTGGACGCCGTTCCCACCCTCGGGCCAGTAGGTGAGGAAGCTGGTGAACCGGCCGGAATCCTGCGCCGCCGTCTCACGGGCCTGCGCCGGCGGGTCACGGTGGACCTGTCCGGCCAAGGTCCGTTCCCGCAGCATCGCCTCGCGAGCGTCGAGTTGATCGGCCACTATCTCTGGGCGGCCCGACTCGCTGTATTGCGTTGCGGCGCCGTCCCTGTCGGTGATTCGCACCGCCAGCGTGGTGCCCTCGGTCCACAGCATTCCATCGACGGTGCGGGCCATCCAGGCCGTAGCGGCATGCTCGGTCGGGAGTGCCGCGACATCACTCATGTCGATCTCGCCCCGGCTGCCGGTCCAGATCATCTCCGCGACGTAGCGGAACTGATCCGGTTGGGCCTTGTCGATCCGGTCGAGTTCTTGCTGTTCCAGGTTCGCGCGCCGCGCGGCCTCCACGCTCACGTCGAACGGTCCCCGCTCGGCGGCGGCACGTTCACGCAGGGCGGCGGTCTCGCGGGCGACGTGTGCCCGGTAGCGCAGCGCCTCGATGCCCTTGACCTTGTGGGCGCGGCGGAACAGATCCCCGGTCTCGAACTCCGGGAACACCGTGGCCGCGTCCAAACCGTCGAGGGCGATGCCCTGCTCGACGCGGGTCAGATGACCGTTGACGAGGAACTGGGCCGCCAGGTCCTGGCGGTGCTCGGCCAGTGCCGCGGCGTCGCGGGCCCGGCGGTCGTGGTCGATTCGCGGATCGGCTGCCCGGTGCGCGACCGCGGCGCTGTGGGCGCGGTAGCGGTCCACGGCCTGGCTGGTCCAGTCCAGGCTGTTGATGCGGGCCTGGTCCTGCTCGCGCCGTTCCTGGCGCACCAGGCGGCTGATCTCCTTGCGAGCCTTGCGACGTTCGAGCCAGTTGCCGGCCTGGGCGTGCCGCTTGATGGCGGCCATCATCGCGACACTGAATTTGCGTGCCTCACCGACGATTTCGTCGAGTTCGCTGTGATCGGACATGAGGTTTCTCCTTCGGATCAGAGGTTGGTGACGCTGTTGGCGGCGCGGTGGTCGGTGATGTCGACGGCGCAGTCGGCCAGGAACGCGGGCAGGCCGCCGCCCCAGCCCTGATGAACCAGCGACACCACCTGCCCGGGCGACAGGGCGGTCAGTTCATCGGCGGTGATCTCGGGCCATTCGCCGAAGTCGTTCTTGCACACCTGAAGCCATTCACGGGCCACGGCTACGACGGCGGGATCTTCTTCGGCGCTGACGAAGTCGATGCTGTTGGCGGACATAGGGTTTCCTTCCAATCGGTGCTACTGAGGGACCGGATCCGCTACTGCGGTCCGGGGTCGGTGGAGGTGCGGCGGGCCTCGTAGGCGCCGCGCCGCTCGGACAGGCGGGTCACCCGCTCGCGCAGCCCGGCGTAGGTCTCGGTGACGGTGCCCGCGAGCATGCGCACCGAGTCGACGGGTCCGGGGCGTCCGGCGCAGTGCCACCACGCGAACGCGGCCAGCGCCAGCACGTACAGCGACAGCGGGCCGGGCAGCGGCAGCGCCACAACCGCGGTGGTCGCCGCGAGCGTGGTCGCTACGGCCGGGCCCCAGATCCGCAGGCTCTCGCGGGTTTTGGTGAGCCGGGAGACGTGCGGGGCGACGGTGCGGCCGAAGTTTCCGCCGTCCGGGACGACCGGCACCATCTGCGCGGCCAGCTGGGCGGCGGGAGTGCCGGCCATGTCGGCTGAGAGGGCTTCCAGGACGTGCTTTTCGTGGGCCTGCTCGGCGGCGCTGCGTCCGCTGAGGTCTTCGCCGTGGTCGTCGGGTTCGAACGGGTTCGGGGTGGGCATGGGTGTATCTCCTTGTCGTGTAGGTGGTTTCAGGCCGGGCGGCGTTTATCGAGGTCGATCACCGGTGCCAGTGGGCCGGGGTCAGCGCCGGCGGGTTCGGTGAAGTCGGCGATGCCGGGCAGGGGACGCAGGCGTTTGAGTTCGTCGTCGTTGAGTGGGCTCACGCGACCCCAGCGGGTCCGCCCGCCCACCACGTGGACGACGTCGCCTTTCTCCATGGCGCGCACCCGATTCGGCGGCAGCACGTACTGGTCGGAGGCTTGGACGTTGCCCTCGTCGCCGTGGCGGGTACCGCCGATGAGCTTGCGTGACAGTTCGAACTTCGGTCGGGTGCCGTAGATCTTGCACAGGGTTTCCGGATTGGTGGAACGCCCCAGCAGGCTGCCACCGGAGGCCGCGCTGACCAGCGCCTCGCGGTTGTCGTCATCGTGGCCCAGGCCCTGCCAGGACTGCGCGATCCACCACGACCCGATGCCGGCCTTACGCAGCCGCTCGACCCACTTGACGGCGCGGGTCTTGCCGTCGGACACCGCGGAGAACTCGTCGACGACCATGAGCGTGGCGCGGCCGTGCTGCTTGTCGGCCAGCTGCTCCAACATCGTTCCCAGCGCACCGAACTGGCTACGCGCCCGATCCGGGGTCTTCACCCCTTCCAGGACGATGTAGAGGAAATCGAAGTCGGTCAGCTCCTTGTCCCCGTCGAACGCCGAGCCCAGCGAGCGATACAGGTTGGCGAATTCCGCACGCGCGGAGTTCATCACGGGCTGCTTGCCGTCGACCGTGGACGCCAGCTCCATGTCCACACCCACCACACCCGGCCACGGATCGGCACCCTTCGACCCGCCCCACATCTGGGCCAGCTTGTCCAGGTTGAACCGCGACAGAAACTCCAGCCACGACCGCGGCGGGTTGTGCCCGATCGGGGTCGGCACCCCGTCGATCAGCTCAACCTTGATCGGGGCGTCCACGATCAAGTGAATGAGGGTTTCGCGGATCTCATGGAAATACTTCTCGGTGTCAGTGGTCGGGGTGGAGCCGCCGGAGACCATCGCCGAGAGCACCGACCGCAGATCATCAACGACCACCCGCTGCTGCTCGGGCGTCAGCTGATCGAAGTCCTTGCCCGGCCACATGCGCAGCGACGCATCCAGGGGAAAGGTCCCCATCCGCTCGTCGAGGACACCCAACGCGGCAAACCAGGTCCGCATCCGGGCGGCGACCTTGCGCGACTCCGGACCGCCGTTGCAGTCGACGAAGATCACCAACGGTCGCCCCGGCCGGTCGCGGCGCCACCACTGCCGATGCCGCGTCCAGGTCGTGGTCAGCCACGAGATCAGCACCCGCTGCGCCAGCGTGGTCTTACCCGACCCGCTCGACATCACCGTGCTCAGGTGCTCGGCCACGTTGATCCACGGCAAGATCAGCCGAGTCTCGTTGCGGTCCATCAGCATCCGCGTCACACCCGAGGGCGGTGCCTGCCCGGTCTCCAACGCCAGCCGCCCGATCACCAGGTCCGGGTTGCGCCCGCCAGTGGTGTGAGGCAGACGCCGGCGCGACAACCGCGCCGCCGCCCGCTGCTCGCGCCGGGACTGGATGTACAGGGCGCGTTCGGTGCGGGCCGGGCTCCCGAGCCCGACCGTGGCGAGCTGTACGCGGCGGTGGGTGTAGACGATGGTCGCGATCACCCACGCGGCCGGGATCAGCAGCGGCGCCATCCCGAACATTCCGCCCACGAACTGCCCCGCAATCCACTCGTCGGCAGCGCGACCGAAATCCTTTGCGGGGGCGAAGATGTCCCACGCCCACAACGCCGCCGCCCCGGGCATGGTCAGCACGGAGGCGAACATCCAGTTGCGGAGCCGGGCCGGTTTCCAACCCAGCAGCGTCGCCGGCGCGACGATCGCGACCATGCCGATCAGGACCGTGACCAGGCAGGCGGCACCTAGCAGGGCGTGCTCGCCGACGCTGTCCCAATGCCAGGCCGAGAAGTCCGGCAGCCAGCCCAGCGGGTCGTGCTTGATCCCGATCGGCGGCATCTGCGGATGCACGTGGATTCCGGGCTGTTCCGTCGTCGGCGGCGCCGGCACGGGATCGGTAGTAGGTGTTGCGGTGGGTCCGCAGTCGTCGGGGGTGATCATCGGAGTGCAGGTCATGATCCGACCGCCTTTCCTTCGTCCGGGTTCGTGACCTGGGTGGTTTCGTGATCAGCGGCGCCGCCCGCGATCACCCGGAGCCCGGGTCGCGCAGCGGCAGAGCAGGATTCGGCTTTCTTCGCGGCGAGGAACTCGTCCAGATCGACCAGGGTCAACTTCGGACCACTGGAAAAATCCAGACCCGCCGCCGCACTGCGGACCACGGTCTTCACCGCCTCGCCGCGGCAGTAGTAGGTCAGCCCGGCACAACCAGCCCGCTCGGCGGTCAGCCGGGCCCGCACGACCGAAGACCGTGCTTCGGCAATGTTTTTCGCGGTCAGCTCGACCTCGACCGCCCACAGATCACCCGCACTGTCGTAGTAGCGGCCATCGTGGATATGCGGGCGCGGCTGCCCGGCCGCAACGATCGGGGCCTCGGCGCGCAAGGTGCGCTCGGAGATCCAGCGGTCCAGATCCATGCCGGTCAACGCCAGCCGCAACTGGAACGCCGCCTTGGTGTGGGCGGCCATCTTCGGTGTCGGCACCCAATGCCGCACCGACCGGCCCAGCAGCGCTGAAGCGGCGCCTTTCGTGGGAAACACCCACGACGGCCCCGGGACTGGGCGCACCCGCTTGCCGCTGATCATGCCCGCCGCTTCCCATTTCGCGGTGATCCGGTAGCCGCGGTTGAGGCTCACGCCCAACATCTCGGCGATCAAATCCCGTGGCCCGCCCCACTGCTCGGCAGTGATCGTCAAACCAGCCATGTCCCGCGGTAAAAGTTGAATACTCATCGGTCCATCCCGTCTCGCTCGGCACTGCGGGTCACCGCATCGGCCAGGGCATTGCCCGTGCCCGCGCGCCCCGCCAGTGTGTTTGCGCGCCGTAGACCGAGCTGTGCTGTCCGCGTTGCGGATTCGCTGCGGTCGATGTCGTCGCGCTCGCGCCATGCCTCGGCGTGGCGTGTGCACAGCCGCAGCGCCGGTCCACCGCCGACCTTTTCGCCGTTGACCGTCTTGGTCGGGAAGTGCCGGCGCTGGCGAGGCTGCATCCGGGGACCGAACTTCCCGCCTGTCTCGTGCTGCAAGTTGGCGCACTCGTCACAGAACGCCCCGCGCGCAGACGGATTGGTGATCTTCGCCCAACTCGGCTTGCGCTCGGCTGACGCCCGGTAGTCCGGATCCTTGCTGTAGCGCTGCGACAACTCCGCAGTGAGCTGGTGTTGCACCGCAAACAGGGCGGGATCAGAAGGTGTGGCGCTCATCGCTGCGCCCCCGCCTGATCGGGCACCGGGGTGAGCTGCGCTCGGGGGATGCAGTCGGTGCGGACACCCACCTCATCTGCGCGGCAGATGTTCGGCGAGGGCACGTAGTGCTGCTGCTGGATCCACGCACCAGTGCATCCGGCCATCGCTACCAGCAGCGCGCCGGCGAGCAGAATCAATCGAAAGCCTAACGGCAGCAGCGCCATCCCAAACCCGATGCCGCGCACCACCGCCACATCCGTACTAACAACCGGCTCGATCATCGCCACATCCCCCTCTGGCGGGGACGGCTGGCGGCCCGAACGAACCACCGCACACCGAACACGATCAGAAACGCACTGACCATCACGCTGAAGACGAACCCGGGCGCGACGTAGAAGGCGACCACGGCACTGACCAGAACGAACGGAAGTAAAGTCAGGCGGCTCATCAGGCCACCCCCTTGCCCGACACTGGCCTGGCGAGCTGATGCAGCTCGACGCGATCGATGCGCTTAAGCCGGGGTCCGACCTCCCAGAGGGTCAACAGCCCTCGATAGACCCAGTTGCGGATCGTGCGATCGGTGACGTTGTAGGCGAGCGCCGCTTCCTGGATCGTGATCAGGTTCGCCGGGTTCACGCCAGCCGGAGGACGCTGCCCCTTCAAAGCCCTTCGATGTGATGCCATTTGGTTCTTCTCCTTGGAGTTAGTTGCGGAAATCGTTGGTATTCAGGAGAACTCGCAGGTAGGCATGCACGGCAGCGCACTCCACGGGCGCACTTTTAGTTCGGGGGGAGCACTCGAATGGAGACGCGGGTGCGCCCTAGTGCGCCCCGTGTGCGTCCTTGGTTCAGCTCAGGGCCGGCGCCTGAGGCCGGTATGTTGGTGGTGGTGACGCACCTGCACCCCCCGACTGACTTGCACCTGTCAGCGGCGGTGGCCCGGTCATGAGGCCCGACGCGCTGGGCCAGGAAAGAACTCGCGAAGAGGGGCTTACCCCTCAGGAAGAGCCGGGAATGCAGCTCGTGAGGACGTTCGACCCTGAGACGACTGAGGCAGCTGCGCGCGAGGCTTGCGCTGCGGTGGGAATCGATTCAGCCGATTGTCGACTTATTCGATTGGGTGAGAATGCATTATTTTCACTTCCACGGGCGGAAGTAATAGCCCGAGTAAGTCGTTCAATTGACGCCACTCGCAAAGAGATTTCCGTTTCCAAATGGCTGTCAAGGGAGAATTTTCCGGGGACCGAAGTCGCTTTCCCTGAGGATCCCATTCAAATATGCTGCGGCCTGCCGGTTAGTTTCTGGAAGATCATTCGCGAGAACGAGAAACGGCCCACCGCGACAGATCTCGGCCATACATTACACCGTTTTCATGCATTGCAAACGCCAACCGATATCGACCTTCCAGGCTTCACCCTTATGCCGAAAATTGACGCTCGCTTGACTCAATATCGCGAGAAGTTCGATAGCGCCGATCTTGAATTCCTCAGGCGCCGCAAAAGGGAGATCGAATCAGATTTCAAAGAACTGACTTTCCCCCTTGGCTGGGGGGTCGTGCATGGCGATGCGCATACCGGAAATCTAATGCGCGACCTCATCGGCCAGATCCATCTGATTGATTATGGGGACGTATGCGTCGGCCCACGGGAATGGGATGTATGCGTGCTCGCCGTAGGGTACTCGGTTGGCACAATCGACGCGCATAGCTACGCCGAATTTTCCACTGCCTATGGATTTGACCCATTCAAATGGGACGGGTTCGACACAATCAAGGCAGCGCGCGAACTAAACATGACAACCTGGCTCATGCAACTCGTTGACCAGTCGCCGCAGGTCAACGATGAAATCAATAAGCGCCTGTATGACCTACGCGACGGTCGACGCCGAGACTGGAAACCCTTTTGATCCCAGCTTCTCGTATGCATAGGAGGAAAAGCGTAAGGCGCGACTGTCGTCAGACGGAGCTGCTTGACGCAGCCGAGTGTTGAAATCCGCGAGGTAACAAACAAGACGATGCGAATTGAGACCGGCCACACAGTCTACGATATCAATACCGATGTCAATAGCCTCATCCAGCTCCCGGCTCTGAATTTGCGCGGTTGCGAACACTGTCCGCACAAACAGCACGCTACGTACGTATAAGCTGCCCGCTTCTGCGATAGATGATTGCGCATAGTTCATTGCCAACTCGGGTTTTCCTAAGTCCCGAAAGCAGTGCGCGTATTCGGCATGCAACTCGGCCTCGTCGAAGTATTTTATCCATTCAGGATCTAGCTCAGAGTTACCTCGCGCCAAATACCCCTCAGCCATGGAGAGCGCTTGCGTCACACCCTTTTCATCACCAAGCGAAGCCAAACCTCGTGCCTCCATCGCGTGAAAGAGCGCCATAGCAGTAGGCGTAGCGTGCCCCAAAGAAATATGTGCGGCACCCCTGGCCAAGTGGACAGCATCTTGATAATGACCCAGGAAATTCGCCTGGTGACTCATTCCCGCCAACATCCTGCCGCACAGAGCGAAGTCTTTCGCGGCTCGCGCAAGTTTGAATCCATGAAATAAATACCGCTGAGCGAGTCCGTGCTCGCCGACGTCGTATGCGGTCCAACCCGCCAACCGAGTCAATGCTGCGGCCAGGGTGAAGTACTCCTTACCCAGCGGCGTCTCGGGGTTCGTCGACCGGAGGTTCGGCACAACCGTGGACTCAAGGTACTTCGCCACCAACGAGCGCGACTGTCCACCGCCGTAGCGGTAGTCGAAGCTCGAGAACATATCGAGGGCGTCCCGAGCTGCTTGGACCTCAATATCGTTCATTCGGCCGCCCACGGGCGATTCGGCGCCGGGCTCACGACCGAACATGGCCTTGACGAGCAAGTCCGCCCACGCAGGCGGGCATAGCAGCAGGCTCGCATGGACCGGCAACTCGACGAGACCTCCGATGGCGTCAACACTCTCGGCGAGAGAATCCGGGTACACCAGCTCCCCTGCCGGCGCCTCGACGGCTTCCTCGTACCCGATGTCAGGCAGTGACAGTGGCCTGCCGACCAACTCCCCCAGGACCGCGCACAGCGCATTGCAAGTCCGATCGTCTGGCCTTGCAGTCTCCCCCGACAAATATTTGGCGAGGTTGGTGTGGGAGGTCTTCACAGGCGCGCTGCCATCCCGCGGACGGTAGTCTTTCAGGCGTTTTGACAAGCCAGTTGGCCTCACGCCCGCCTCGTCCATGATCGCCTTTAGCCGGAGGTTCTTCTGCCACTCCTGTGCGCCCATAACGCTTCTCCCCGTAGGCATTTGGCGTTTCCGCCAATTTCCCAGATCATAGCCCCAAAAATCACCAGCGTGGGGCAAATCGGCGAACACATGGGGCAGAATCTGGGGCAGAGATGGTTCCCAGCCCTACCAAAACGTTCCTCCACGTTCCACAGGTTGCCATCTCAAAAATACCATGTAACCTGCGCATATGTACCCGGTACTTGCAGGTTGGGAGATGGAATGCTATCGGGACCGACCAACGGACTTTTAATCCGCAGGTCCCAGGTTCGAGCCCTGGTGGGGGCACTCCCATGCGAGGGGCCCGGAACAATACCTCCGGGCCCCTCGCCACATCCGCGAATCTGTAGCAATCCGTCCGGACTTCACCTACCGTGGCCGGAGCAGAGCTTTTCCCGGGAACCATCACCACAGGCGGAGTTCATGACTTCCTTCGATGACCTGCTCTCCCATGTCCCGGTCGCCCAGATCGCCGAGCGGCTCGGCGTCGACGAGGCGACCGCGAAGACGGCGATCGATGCGGCCGTCCCCGTGCTACTCGGCGGCTTCCAGGCACAGGCCGGCAACCCCGAGGTCGGACTGAATCTGGAGAACGAAGTCGCCGGCCAGCCGCACGGCCTGCTCGACGGCGGTGTCGACATGAGCCAGGTGGACATCGCCAACGGCAGCCAGATCGTCGATCAGACCTTCGGCGCCGACAAGAACACGGTGATCAGCGCTCTCGGTAATGTCGGCGGCAACAACATCAGCCAGGACCTGATGAGCAAGCTGCTCCCCATGCTCGCGCCGATCGTGCTGGCCTACCTCGGCAAGAAGGCCCTGGGCGGGGGCGACGGCACGGCCGGCCAGTCCGGCGGGATCGGTGATCTGCTCGGCAGTCTGCTCGGCGGCGCCACCGGTGGAAACAGTGGCGGCGGTCTGGGCGACATACTCGGCAAGGCGGTCGGCCAGAACGCGGGCAGCGTGCTCGGCAAGGTGCTGGGCGGGCTGCTGGGTAAGAAGTAATCGGGCATCTCGACCGGATGCGCGGCTAACGAACCACGGCCCACGGCGATACACCCGTCGCTGCGGGCCGCTTGTCATATGACATCTCTCACCTACGCCGCAATGGCGCACATGTGAGTTTCACATCACCCTACGGTCACGTAAGGTATGGGCGCGGCGGCAGGCCGGCGAGGGTACGACAGCACGACGCACGACACGAAGGGCACACGTATGGCAAAGGATCTGACTCAACTCGAGCTGCTGACGGAGTTGGAGCCGGTTGCCGAGGAGAACGTCAATCGCCACCTCTCCCTGGCCAAGGAATGGCACCCGCACGACTACGTGCCGTGGGACGAAGGTCGAAACTTCGCCGCCATGGGTGGTGTCGACTGGGATCCGGAACAGTCGAAACTGAACGAGGTCGCCAAGGCGGCCATGATCACCAACCTGCTCACCGAGGACAATCTGCCGTCCTACCACCGTGAGATCGCCGAGAACTTCTCGCAGGACGGGGCCTGGGGCACCTGGGTCGGTCGCTGGACCGCCGAGGAGAACCGGCACGGCATCGTCATGCGCGACTACCTGGTCGTGACCCGCGGCGTCGACCCGGTCGCCCTCGAGCAGGCCCGCATGATCCACATGACCAACGGGTTCGCCTCGCCCACCGAGGAACTCGAGCAGCTGTCGAACAATGCCGGATTCCTCTACTCGGTCGCGTACGTGACCTTCCAGGAGCTGGCCACCCGCGTCTCGCACCGCAACACCGGCCGCGTCTGCGACGACCCGATCGCCGACCGCATGCTGCAGCGCATCGCCGCCGACGAGAACCTGCACATGATCTTCTACCGCAACATGTGCGGTGCTGCCCTCGACCTGTCGCCCGACCAGACCCTCGAGGCCATCACCCTCATCCTGGAGAACTTCCAGATGCCCGGCGCCGGTATGCCCAACTTCCGCCGCAACGGCGTGCTGATGGCCAAGCACGGCATCTACGACCTGCGCCAGCACCTCGAAGAGGTGGTGAACCCGGTGCTCAAGAAGTGGCGGATCTTCGAGCGCGACGACTTCACCGCGCGCGGCGAGGAGATCCGGGAGCGCCTGGGCACCTTCCTCGAGAGGCTGGGCAAGGACGTCGTGAAGTTCGAGGAGCAGCGCGACCGCATGCTGGCCCGTGAGGCCGCCAAGCGCGAGAAGGAGCTGGCCGCCACCGGCAGCTAGCGACTGCGGCTGCGGCCCGGACCCTCGAGCGAATAAGCCACGGCCCCTCCGGATTTCGATCCGGAGGGGCCGTTTCGCGCCCTGCGCGCGACTCACAGCAAGCTCACCGGGATTCCGCAGCCGATCCGGGCCCGCGGGCCCGATCATGACTGCATGAGCCTCGACACCCGGGTCCGCACGGCGAATGTGGTGCTGCTGCACGGGCAACCGGGCGATCGGTCCGACTGGGACGCGGTGACCGCCCGGCTGCCGGGATCGCTCACCGCGCTGGCCTTGGACCGCCCCGGATACGGTGACAATCCGGAACCGGCGGGATCCATCGAGGACAATGCCCGCTGGCTGCTCGACCGGCTCGACCACGAGGGCATCGACAGTGCCGTCCTGGCCGGACATTCGTACGGCGGGGCGGTCGCGCTGGCGGCCGCGACGCTCGCGCCGCACCGGGTGCGCGGATTGGTACTGGTCTCCAGCGTGGGGCCGGGCTGCCTGACCGCCTGGGACGAACTGCTCGCCGCACCGTACGCCGGCACCGCACTCGCACTGACCGCGTGGTCGGTGCTGCCGTGGCTGGCGCGCAAGGGCCTCGAGCACAGCCCGGCCGGGACCGCCGCCGGGACCGCGCTCGCGCTGCTCGCCGGCGTGCACCACCGGCACGGTCCGGTGTGGCGCAGTTTCCTGACCGAACAGCGGGAAATGTTCGACACGCTGGACCGGTGGACAGCGCGGCTCGCGGACATCCGCGTGCCGGCCTTGATCCTCGCCGACCCCGCCGATAAGGTCGTGCCGATCTCCACCTCCCACGCACTGTGCGAGCAGTTGCCTTGTGCCCGAATCGATCTGATCAGTGGGGGTGGCCACCATCTGCCACGACGGCTGCCCGGCGCCGTGGCCGCCCGGATAGGTGACTTTGTCGACTCGTTGGACTGAACCGATGCGCGGCACCCTGCTGGCCGTGCGGGAACGCGCGCTCACCCAATTCCATACCGAGCGCCGGCATCCCGCCCCCAGCCCGATCGAGCCCGGACGGCCGCTGTGGCGGCAGGTCGCGGGCGAGGTGCGCTGGTCGTTCACCCCGCCCGCGCTGTGGCTCGAGGGGGTCGGCGCGAATGTGGTGCTGTCCGGGCTCTTTCTGCTGATCTCGCCGCTCACCCTGCACAAGCACGGCTGGGTGGTGCTGGTCGGCGTCTACTTCGCGACCTTCGTGCTCGCCGACGTCACCACCACGAATGTGCTCGGCGTGGACGCCGACCGGACCCGGCTGAGCCTGGCGGCCGGGGTGCCGGTGCAGCGCATCCTGGTGGTCAAGAACCTCGCGCTGCTGATCATCGTGGGACTGCCGACGCTGCTGGCCACGGCCGTCCTCACCGCCAAGACCAGCGCGTATCCGATGCAGCGTGCCGGGGTTTCGGTCGCCGATGTGGCGCTGCCGATCCTGGCCTGGCTCGGGGTGGGCAATGTCGTGTCGGCGCTGCTCGCGGTGCCGCCCCGCGCGCTCGGGCAGCGCTGGGCGGCCCGCCGGGACTGGCGCAGCACGCTGCCCTGGCTGACCCACCTGGTCCTACCGTACGGGCTCTACTACTTCGTCGCGCCGATCGACGGCGAGCAGCGCGCCATCCTCGGCTACCACCTGGGCCGCGCGATGCCGGGCGACCTGCGCAGTGCGATCCACCTCGGGGTCGGGCTCACGGTGTGGCTGGTCGGCACGGTGCTCGCGGTCGCCGTGGTGCGCCGCCGCGGCCTGCGCATGTGGTGACCCGTGTGACCGGGGGCACTGCAGGCGGTACGCGGCTCTGGCCGCGAGCGCACGGATGAGAGACTGGACGACGTGACTGCCTCGCTCGAAGCCCCCAAGACCGAGCTGCGGATCGGGCCCTACCCGCTCGATCCGCCGGTCGTGCTGGCCCCGATGGCGGGCATCACCAATGTCGCCTTCCGCACCCTGTGCCGCGAATTCGGCAGCGCCACTTCGCTGTACGTGTGCGAGATGATCACCGCCCGCGCCATCGTGGAGCGCAACGAGAAGACGCTGAACATGATGGCCTTCGGGCCGGACGAGTCGCCGCGGTCCATGCAGCTCTACGGTGTCGACCCCAAGACCCTGGGCGAGGCGGTGCGCATCGTCGTCGGCGAAGGCTGGGCCGACCACATCGACATGAACCTGGGCTGCCCGGTGCGCAAGGTCACCCGCCTCGGCGGCGGGTCGGCGCTGCCCTACAAGCGGCGGCTGTTCCGCGAGATCGTGCGCGAAATGGTCGCGGCCGCAGGCGATGTGCCGGTCACCTTCAAGTTCCGCATCGGCATCGACGACGAGCACCACACCTACCTCGACACCGGCCGCATCGCCGAAGCCGAAGGCGCCGCGGCGGTTTCGCTGCACGCCCGCACGGCCGCGCAGCTGTACTCCGGGCAGGCGGACTGGTCCGCCATCGCCCGGCTCAAGGAGACCGTGACCAGCATCCCGGTGCTGGGCAACGGCGATATCTTCACCGCCGACGACGCCCTGCGCATGATGGCCGAGACCGGCTGCGACGGCGTTGTCGTGGGCCGCGGCTGCCTGGGCCGGCCCTGGCTGTTCGCGGAGCTGAGCGCCGCCCTGCGCGGCGAGCCGATTCCGGAGGGCCCCACCCTCGGCAAGGTCGGCGAGATCCTCTACCGGCACGCCGCGCTGCTCGTCGAGCACGACGGCGAGGACAAGGCCATGCGCGATATCCGCAAGCACATGGCCTGGTACCTGATGGGCTTCCCGGTGGGGTCGGCGCTGCGCCGGCAGTTCGCCACCGTGACCAGCCTGGCGCAGATCGCGGATCTGGTCGGGCAGCTGGAGCCGGACGTGCCGTTCCCGGCCGACGCGCTCGGCCCGCGCGGGCGCCAGGGTTCCCCGCAGACCAAGGTGGCCCTGCCCGACGGCTGGCTCGACGATCCCGAGGACGCGACCGTGCCCACCGCGGCCGACGTCATGCACAGCGGCGGCTGAGTCAGCTACGGCGGCGGCTGATCGCTCCCTGTTTCGAGTTCGATCCGATCACCACCCGGCGCAGCTCCCGGGCGTTGCGGTGACTCCCTGTCACACTTTGCGAAGCGTGCCCACCCGGGTGTGCGACATACCCGACAAAGCGGAGAAAAACGGCCCCACCTGCGGTGGACATACGTTCGAGTGGTTCGTCGTGGCGAAATCGTTATCATGGCCCTCGGCATCAAGAGCAAAGTGAGGTTCGTTGGTGGGTGACGATCGGTACGGGCGTACGCCACGACCCGGAGGTCGCGCCCCCTGGGAGCGCTACCCCGCGGACGGGGACGATCCGGCGCGCACCGGCCGCCGCTCCCGGCACACCGACGACGCCGAACCCGCTGCCGCCGCACCCATTTCGGTCCAGGACCTGGTCGAGCGCGTGGACAGCGAACGCCAGACCCGCCGCCGGCGCCGCGCCGAACCGGAGACTCCGAACGAACCCGAAGCCGAGGCGAGCCGCGAAACCCCCCGGCCGAACGGCTCGGCACCCGTGCCGCCGCAACCGGCAGCCCCACCGGCTCCCGTGCCCGCCACCGGATCACAGCCGACGGCCTCGACCGGCGCGCAGCCCGCGGTGAACACCGGGTCCCGGCGCACTGTGCGCGACACCAGCCACCTACGCCGGGTCGCGAACGCACCCGGCAATCGCGGCGCGCGCCCGGCCGACCCGACCGCGGATCCGGTCACCGTCGAACTACCCCCGGTCACCGATACCGCGCCGCCACCGGCCGCACCCGGCGCGGCCGCCCGCGCCCGGGCGCTGCTCGCGCGAAAGGTCAAGTCGCCCGCCGACTATCCGACCACCGCGCTCCCGGCAGCCGTGGGACCCGCACCGGCCAAATGGGTTTCGAGCACGCGCCGCCGCCGCAACCGGCGGCTGCAGCTGGCCGGCCGCGCCACGCTCGCCCTCGTCGCCGTCATCGCGCTCATCGTGACCGGCACCGGCTGGAGCTACCTGCGCGCCAAGGACAACAATTTCCAGCAGGTTTCCGCACTCGACGACAACTCACCCGACGTCGTCGACGCCGACGGCCAGACCGGTGACGAGAATTTCCTCATCGTCGGCACCGACACCCGCGCCGGCGCCAACGGCAGCCTCGGCGCGGGCAGCGTGGACGACGCCGAGGGCGCACGCTCCGACACCGTCATGCTGGTCAACATCCCGGCCAACCGGTCCCGCGTGGTCGCCGTCTCCTTTCCCCGCGACCTGGACGTCTCCCGCCCGGTCTGCGAGGGCTGGGACAACGACAAGGCCGCCTACAGCAGCGAGAAGTTCCCCGCCGCCGACGGCGACAAGCTCAATGCCACCTACGCCCTCGGCGGGCCCAAGTGCCTGACCAAGGTGATCACCAAACTGTCCGGCCTGAAGATCAACCACTTCGTCGGCATCGACTTCTCCGGCTTCGAATCCATGGTCAACGTGGTCGGCGGCGTCGAGGTGTGCACCACCAAGCCGCTGGTCGACGAGATCCTCGGCACCGTGCTCACCACGCCGGGCAAGCAGGTCGTGAACGGCTCCACCGCACTGGACTACGTGCGCGCCCGGCACGTGTACGGCGAGGAACGCAGCGACTACGACCGCATCAACCGGCAGCAGCGGTTCCTGTCCTCGCTGCTGCGCAGTGCGCTGTCGAGCAAGGTGCTCTTCGATCCGGGCAAGCTCAACGGCTTCATCGATGCCTTCGCCAAGCACTCCTTCATGGACAACGTCACCACCAAAGACCTGCTGACACTGGGCCGTTCGATGCAGAAGATGCAGGCCGGGGCCATCACCTTCCTGACCGTCCCCACCGCGGGCACCACCTCCTACGGCAACGAGATCCCGCGCGAATCGGATATCAAGGCCATCTTCCGCGCCATCATCGACGACCAGCCGCTGCCCGGCGAGAAGCAGACCGACCCGCCGCCCAGCGCCAGCGCCGCGCCCGTGGCCAAGCCCAAGCTGGCTGCGGTGGATCCGAGCACCTTCTCGGTGCAGGTGTCCAACGGCTCGGGCCAGGCGGGCATCGCGAGCACCACGGCGACCAAGCTGGCCGCGCAGGGCTTCCAGATCTACAGCACCGGCAACTACGCCGACGGCACCTCACCCAGGACCAAGGTCCGCTATTCCAGCGGCCACGAGGCCGAGGCCGGGACGGTGGCCAGCGCCATTCCGGGCGCCATCCTGGAACCGGCGGGCGGGCTGGGCAGCATTGTCGAAGTGGTCGCCGGATCCGATTTCACCGGCACCGTGAAGGCGCCCACCGCCTTCGGGCAGCCGCTGCCCGACACACCGAGCGACTCCGGCGGACCCAGTGCGGCTCCGGTCACACTTCCGTCCGATCTCGAGCACGTCAACGCCGCCGACGACCTGTGTAAGTGACCGCGCGTCCCGCTGGCCGGAACTGCGGCATCGGCGCTGGAACCGACCGGCACCGACGGTTAACCCGCAGTTGGTGACTTGGTCAGCGGTCCGCACTAATGTCTTGAATCATGCGTGTCATCTACAACGAACAAATGGCCGAGCTCGCCGATCTGCTCGGCGGCATGGCCGGGCTCGCCGGATCGGCGATGGAGCGGGCCACCCAGTCCCTGCTCACCGCCGATCTCGAGCTCGCGGAGCAGGTGATCACCGAATACGACCGCATCGCCGAGATGATCCAGCTCGCCGAGGAGAAGGCCTTCGCGCTGCTGGCCCTGCAGGCCCCCGTCGCCGGTGATCTGCGGCAGGTGGTCAGCGCCATTCAGATCGTCGCCGATGTGAACCGGATGGGCGTGCTGGCGCTGCACGTGGCCAAGATGACCCGGCGGCGCTTCCCGGCGCACGCCGTGCCGGAGGCCGTCAACAGCTACTTCGCCGAGATGGGCCGGGTCGCGGTCAAGATGGGCGCCACCGCCAAGGAGGTGCTGGAGTCCCGCGATCCCGAGCGGGCCGCCAAGCTCACCGACGACGACGAGGCGATGGACGACCTGCGCAAGCACCTGTTCACGCTGATCATGGACCGCGACTGGCAGTTCGGCGTGGCGGCGGCCGTGGATGTGGCGCTGCTGGGCCGCTACTACGAGCGCTTCGCCGACCACGCCGTCGAAATCGGGCGTCGCGTGGTGTTCCTGGTCACCGGCGTGCTGCCGCCCGACCCGGATTCCGAGAAGGAAAGCATCTAGGACGACGAGCGAGGGAGTTACGGGGCGACCCGGAACTCCCTCGATTCGGTGCGGGTCAGTCCTCGCCGGACTCGCGCCAGCCCATCAGGATCGATCGACCCCGTTCGGGGCGCCACGGGAGCGTCGCGGCCACGATGACCGCGCACACCACCAGGGTGCCGACCGCGACATAGGACGCGGCCTCGGCGCCCTGCATGGCCGCGACCTTCATGGCGTGGATCAGGTCCGCCTTCGCCTGCGCCAGTAGCGGATTCACCGGCGCCTTCACGATCCCGATGATGCTGATGGGCGTATTGCCCGCCAGTTCCTTCTGCTGCGTGTTCATGATCTGCGCGGGAATCGCGTCGATCCGGCCGCCGATCTTCCCGGCGTAGACCGAGGTCATGATCGAGCCCAGCAGGGCCACCCCGAGCGCGCCGCCCACCTCACGCGTGGTGTCGTTGACCGCCGAGCCCGCCCCCGCCTCCTCGAGCGGCACCGCGCCCATGATCGATTCGGTCGCCGGCCCCTGCACCACCGCGAAGCCCAGGCCCATCAGGATCATGGACACCACAACCGGTCCCAGATAAGGGGTTTCGACGGTGGTCCGGCCCGCGATGTACATGGCCACCGCCAGGATCAGCAGCCCGGACACCAGCATGGCCGTGGTGCCCACCCGCTGCGCCAGCATGGTCGCGATGGGCGCGCCGAAGCCCACCGCCACCGCGAAAGGCAGTGAGTGGATGCCGAATTCGAGCGGCGAGAGCTCCTTCACGCCCTGGAAGTACTGGGTGATCAGGAACAGGAAGCCGAACGCCGAGAAGTAGGACACCGTGATGGCCAGCGACGGTAGCGCGAAGCGGCGATTGCGGAACAGCCGCATGTTCAGTACCGGTGCGGGCACCCGCAGCTCCCAGCCCACGAACGCGGCCAGCAGGGCGATCGAAAGCAGGTAGCCCGCAAGGCTTTCGGTCGCGAACCAGCCGTGCTTGGGGGCCTCGATGATGGACCGCACCAGCGCGGTCACCCCGGCCAGGGACAGCAGGATGCCGATCCGGTCGAGCCGATCCACCTGGTCGGCACGAGATTCCGGCACGGTGGCCAGCACCGCCCCGATACCCACCAGCGCCACGGGGACATTGATCCAGAACACCGAGTGCCAGGAGAAGTACTCGAGCAGCCAGCCGCCCACGGTCGGGCCGATGGCGACGGCGATGCCGGCCATGGCCGTCCACAGCGCGATGGCGGCGGCGCGTTCGCGGGCCGCGGTGAAGATATTGGTGATGAGCGCCAGCGTGGCCGGGAAGACCACGGCCGCGAACACGCCCATGCCGGCGCGCGCCGCGATGACCTGGCCGAGGCCGGAGGAGAGTGCGCCGGCCGCGGACATGACCGCGACGCCGCCGAGTCCGATGATCATGAACAGCCGTCGCCCGAACCGGTCGCCGAGGTGTCCCATGGCGAGCAGCAGGCCGGAGAAGGCCAGGGTGAACGCGTCCACGATCCATTGCAGGCCGCTCATGTCGGCCTGCAGCTGTACGGCCATGGACGGCAGGGCCACATTGACCAGCGTGTTGTCCAGGACCACCAGCAATTCCGCGAGACAGATGGCGATCAGGGCCGCCACCTTGGCCCGCTGCGGCAGTTCCGCCGCGGCCTGTCCGGATCCCGGGCTCGCCGTTGAGACGGTCATCCGACACCTCCTTACTAAACCGATCGGTTTACCAACGGGGTCAGGCTAACTGTTACCGACAGTTGCACACAATGGCACGCTCAGGAGATATGACCTACGACACGTTCCGGCCTGAGCCACGACAAAAGAAGAAGCGGCCCAGCCTGCACCAGCCGGACCGCTTCCTGACGCCGAATGGTTCGTGACAACTGATTTCATGCCGACCGGGGTAACTCCCCGGGTACCCCGTGAATTGGTTCGGCGACCAACCGGCGGCACGCGTACACGACCGCCCACGGCTCTCAGCCGTGCGCTGAAGGCACGGAGAGGCGGGCGAGTCTGTTTTCTAGCCGAAGCGACCCGAGATGTAGTCCTCGGTCTGCTTCTGCGACGGGTTGGAGAAGATCTTCTCCGTCTCGTCGATCTCGATGAGCTTGCCCGGCTTGCCCTGCGCCTCCAGATTGAAGAACGCAGTCTGGTCACTCACACGCGCGGCCTGCTGCATGTTGTGGGTGACGATGACGATGGTGAACTCCTTCTTCAGCTCGGTGATCAGATCCTCGATCGCGAGGGTGGAGATGGGGTCCAGCGCCGAACACGGCTCGTCCATGAGCAGCACGTCCGGCGACACCGCGATGGCGCGGGCGATGCACAGACGCTGCTGCTGACCACCGGACAGGCCGCCGCCCGGCTTGTCGAGGCGGTCCTTGACCTCGTTCCAGAGGTTCGCGCCGCGCAGCGACTGCTCGGCCACCTCGTCCAGCTGGGACTTGTTGCGAATGCCCTGCAGCTTCAGGCCCGCCACCACATTGTCGCGAATCGACATGGTGGGGAACGGGTTCGGCCGCTGGAACACCATGCCGATGGTGCGGCGCACGCCGACCGGATCGACCTGGGCGCCGTAGATGTCCTCGCCGTCGAGCAGCACCGCGCCCTCGACGCGGGCCTCCGGGGTCACCTCGTGCATGCGGTTGAGCGCGCGCAGCACGGTCGACTTGCCACAACCGGACGGACCGATGAACGCGGTCACGCTGCGCGGCAGCACCGTCAGCCCGACATTGGCGACCGCATGGAACTTGCCGTAGTAGATATTGAGGTCTTTGACGTCAATTCGCTTGGCCATCAGTCTTTCCTTCTATCGGTTCCGCGTCAGCAGCTTGTTGACCGCCGCGGCGGCGAGGTACAGCAGCGCGATGATCAGGATCAGGGTCAGCGCCGCACCCCAGATACGCTCGCGGCCGGCGGGCTCCGGATTCGACAGCTCCTGGTACATCAGCAGCGGAAGCGAGGCCATATTGCCGTTGAAGACATCGAAGTTGATGGCCTTCGAGTAACCGACCAGCACCAGCACCGGCGCGGTCTCACCCATGACGCGGGCGACGGCCAGCAGCATGCCCGAGATCATGCCCGGCGCGGCGGTCGGAATCACGATCCGCACAATGGTTTTCCACTTCGGAATGCCGAGAGCGTAAGAGGCTTCCCGCAATTCGTCCGGAACCAGCTTGAGCATCTCCTCGGTGCTGCGCACCACCACCGGCAGCATGAGCAGCACCAGGGCCAGCGACACCGCGAAGGCGCTCTGCGGGTTGCCGAAGGTGGCGATCCACAGCGCGAAGATGAACAGCGCGGCCACGATCGAGGGCACACCGGCCAGGATGTCCACCATGAAGGTGGTGGTCTTGGCCAGCCAGCCCCGGCCGTACTCGACCAGGAAGACGGCGGCCATGATGCCGAGCGGCACCGCGATGATCGCGGCGATGCCCGACTGCACGATGGTGCCGTAGATGGCGTGGTAGACACCGCCGGCGTGCTGATCGGGCAGCACACCGTTCTGCGACTTGGTCCACCAGTCGATATTGGCGACGGCCTTCGCGCCCTTCTGGAAGACCACGTACAGCACCCAGAGCAGCGGCACCAGGGCCAGGCCGAAGCACAGCCAGACCAGGCCGGTGGCGACATTGTTCTTGAGCCGGCGGGCGACGCTGACATGCCGGAAGGTCGGCGCCTTGATCGGCTTGTCGAGTGTGGTGGTCATCCGTTGACCTTCCCGCCGGCCGCCAGCCGAGCCAGTGCGTTGACGACGAACGTCAGAGCGAACAACACGAAACCGGCGGCGATGTAGGCGCCGGTCGGCAGCTTCGAGCTGAATTCCGAAGCGGCCGAGGCGATCTTGGAGGCGAAGGTGTAGCCGCCGTCGAACAGCGACCAGTGGCCGGCCTTGGTCGAGGTGCGCAGCACGATCAGGACCGCGATGGTCTCACCGAGCGCGCGACCCAGGCCGAGCATGGAACCGGCGATCACGCCCGAGCGGCCGAACGGCAGCACGGTCAGGCGCACCACTTCCCACTTGGTGGCGCCCAGCGCCTGCGCCGCCTCGATCTGCGAGCGCGGGGTGAGGCCGAAGACCTCACGGCTGACGGAGGTGATGATCGGCAGGATCATCACCGCCAGCACCACACCGGCGGTGAAGATGGTGCCGCCACCGGCGATGCTGACATTGCCGTCGGAGAACAGGAACAACCAGTTCAGATTCCGGTTCAGGAAGTCCTGGAAGGGCCCCAGCTTGGGGGCCACGACCAGGAGACCCCAGAGACCGAACACGATCGACGGCACGGCCGCCAGCAGATCCACGATGATCGAGAACGGCCGTGCGAGCGCCTTCGGCGAATACTGCGTCAGGAACAGCGCGATGCCCACACCGATCGGCACGGCGATCGCCAGCGCGAACACCGAGCTCAGCACCGTGACCATGAACAGGTCCTTGATGCCGAAGCGCAGGTTGTTCTCGTCCTTGACGTTGAACTCGGTGGTGGTGAAGAAGTTCGCCTTGTTCGCCATGATCGAAGGCCACGCCCGGATCAGCAGGAACAGTGCGATCAGGGCGATGGCGGCGACGATGATCCCGCCGGCGGCCGTGGCCGCCGAGCGGAACGCGAACTCCGCGCCGAACTTCGTGGGTGCGCCGCGCCCCGCGGCCGGTTTGGTGCTGGGTTCGGTCGGCATCAGCGCAGTATCCCCCGGCAGTTGGGCACGGTCATCCCTCGGGTCGGTCGAAACGGACAGACCCGAGGATGCAGCTTCGTCGTGCACGGTCATCGTGGTTTTTCGATCAGGCGATCACTGAATGGCGTTGATCGCGGTCGTCAGCTTGGTCTTGAACGCGTCCGGCAGCGGCACGTAGCCGGCGTCGGCGAGACCGGTCTGGCCGTTGCCGACCGCCGAGGTCAGGAACGCCTTGACGGCCTTGGCGGTGTCGGCGTCGCTGTACTTCGAGCAGACGATCTCGTAGGTGGCCAGCATGATCGGGTACGCGCCCGCGGTGGTGGGCTTGTAGATCGAGCTGTTGTCCAGCACCAGGTCGTTGCCCTCACCCTTGACCTTGGCGGCGTCGACGGCCTTGCCCGCGGACTCGGCGGTCAGCTCGACCGGCTTCGGGTCGTTGGAGGTGGCGGTGGTCAGCACGCGCACGGTGGACAGCTTCTGCGCCTTGGCGAAGGACCACTCGGTGTAGGTGATGGTGAACTTGGTGTTCGCGACCGCGCCCGAGGTGCCGTCCGAACCCTTGGCGCCCTCACCGACGCCACCGTTGAACGCCTTGCCCGCGCCCTTGGTGTAGCCACCGGCGGCGGTCAGGTACTTCTGGAAGTTGTCGGTGGTGCCCGACTCGTCGGAGCGGAAGATCACGCCGATCTTGTCCGACGGCAGCTTGTCGGCCTTGTTGGTGTTCAGGGCCTTGATCTGCGGGTCGTTCCAGGTGGTGATGTCACCGGAGAAGATCTTGGCGAGGGTCGGCGGGTCCAGGACCAGGTCGTCCATGCCGGGGATGTTGTAGGCGACGGCGATCGGGCCGAAGACGGCCGGCAGGTTCCAGGCCGGGCTGCCGCAGCGGGCGGCGGCC
Organism: Nocardia sp. NPDC004711; assembly: GCF_053601595.1. Taxonomy (NCBI): domain Bacteria; kingdom Bacillati; phylum Actinomycetota; class Actinomycetes; order Mycobacteriales; family Nocardiaceae; genus Nocardia; species Nocardia sp. NPDC004711. The sequence continues at coordinate 178,186 of NZ_JBSGCB010000001.1, forward strand.
TTGTCGGTCTCACCCTTGGCGCTGTCCAGCGGCGAGTCCGAACCGGCGAAATCGGTCTGGTTGCCGATGAATTCGTTCACGCCGGCGCCGGAGCCCGAGCCGGTGTAGTCCAGCTTGGCGCCGCTGCAGTTCGCCTGGTAGGCGGCGACGAAGCGGTCCATCGCGTTCTTCTGGGCGGTCGAGCCGCTGGCCTTCAGCGAGGTCTTCCCGCCACACGCGACGTCGATCTTGGCGGCGCCGTTGGCGGTGCTGTTGTTGTCACTGCCACACGCGGACAGAGTCAGGGCACCGGCCGCGGCCAACACACCGAGCAGGGCGCTGCTGCGCTTGAGATTCACCTATTCCTCCGGGAATCACGATTGCACGTCCAACCCCTCAACGGTCGGACGGGCGCGATCTGGCGGCTGTTCGCTGCGAACTAGCGCACCGGGCAGCGGTCTGCGGCCCACTTGCAACGTAAGGGCACGTGGTTGACAGTTGGACCAGCACAGGTGAACGAGAGATGAACAACCCACCCTCTTTGTGGCACACCGGATGTGACATTAGCCGCACTGTTGCCGAAGGGATTTCAGGACCCGCTCGAGTAAGCGACGTCGATGTGGAATCGGGTGAAACCGAGCCGGGTGTAGGTGTGGACGGCCGCGGTGTTGTCGCCCTCGGTGTAGAGCAGCACCGCGCCGAGACCGCGGTCCCGCAGATAGTGCAGACCCGCCAGGGTCAGCAGCCGGCCGAGGCCGCGCCCCTGCGCATCGGGGTCGATGCCGACCACGTAGACCTCACCGATCGGCGGGGTCTCGTCGGAATGCACCTTGGTCCAGTGGAATCCGAGAACACGGTCCGGCCGCGCCGGATCCACGGCGATGAACAGGCCCTTGGGATCGAACCAGGATTCGGCGCGGCGGGCGTCGATATCGCGCTCGGTCCAGCCGCCCTGTTCGGGATGCCAGGAGAAGGCCGCGCTGTTCACACGCAGTAGTTCGGCATCGTCGGAAGGCCCTGTGTAGGTGCGCAGTTCGAGTCCGTCGGGCACCGCCAATTCCGGTAGCTCCGAATTAGCGAATTCTCTTCGCATTTGCCACAATTCACGCGAAACGGACAAGCCCAACTGGGCCGCCACGGCCCGCGCGGGCGGCAGGTCACCGTGCGCCCAGACCCGCGCACCCGGCCCGCCCGCGGCCAGTGCGGCGGCCACCAGACCTGCGCCGATCCCGTTCCCGCGGGCCGCCGGATCCACGGCGACCTCCGCCATGGCCGGATGCTCGTCATGGGCCGGAACCAGATTCGCGTACCCGGCGACCGCGCCGTCCCGGATGTCCACCAGATGTCGTGCGGGCGAATCATTTCCGAGCGAGAGCACCGCTTGTTCGGATACCGGTGCCACACCGTCGGCCGCGGTGGCGCGCTCCAGGACCGCCCGCACCTGCGCGGCGGTCTCGGCCGGCAGGCGGTCGGTCCAGGAGGTCATCAGAGAGCGCCGTTCGCCGTGGTCAATTCGGAGTCGTCGGTACCGTCGGAGTCGGGGAAGGTGACCGCGTCGCCCTTGCCGGCCGTGCGCGCCGGGCGCACCGCCTTGTAGCCGACATTGCGGACCGTGCCGATCAGCGACTCGTATTCACTGCCCAGCTTGGCGCGCAGGCGTCGTACGTGCACGTCCACGGTGCGGGTGCCGCCGAAGAAGTCGTAGCCCCAGACCTCCTGCAGCAGCTGGGCACGGGTGAACACCCGGCCGGCGTGCTGCGCCAGGTATTTGAGGAGTTCGAACTCCTTGTAGGTCAGGTCGAGCGGGCGGCCGCGCAGCCGGGCGGTGTAGGTGCCCTCGTCGATCACCAGCTCGCCGAGGGTGATCTTGCCGGTGTTCTCCGGGCTGGCGACCCCGCCGTTGCGGGCTACCAGCAGGCGCAGCCGGGCGTCGAGTTCGGCGGGCCCGGTGCCGGGCAGCAGGATGTCGTCGAGTCCCCAGTCCGCGTTCACCGCGACCAGACCGCCCTCGGTCAGCACGGCCACCACCGGCACCGACGATCCGGTGCTGCCCAGCAAACGGCACAGTCCGCGCGCAGCGGCCAGATCGGTGCGGGCATCGACCAGCGCCACATCGGCGGAACCCGCCTCGAGCAGCGATGCCACCTCGGTCGGCGCGGGTCGCACGTGGTGCGGCAGCAACGCCAGCGACGGCAACACCGACTCGGGGTTGGGGTCGGAGGTCAGCAGGAGCAGCTCCATGGGGGCCCTCCATCCCATCTGGCATGTGTGTGGCTACCGCACTGTCCGCCACTACCTCATGCAGGTCATCACAGGTAATCGCTGCCTACATTAGCGTGTCTCGGCCGACACCCTCGTATTCCGGGCAGCCGTCGCAACCGTTCGGTCCGGTCCGGTTCCGATTCACCTGTCATTCACCGGGCCGCGACCGGCCCGAGTCGGACGTCGGCGGGTGGTAACGACACACCTCCCTACTAGGGTGCAGCTATGCGTTTCCGGAGGCTGCTCATCGGACTGCTCTGCCTGGCAGGGCTGGCCGTCCTACTCGATTTCGGGGTAGCGGCGTATTCCGAGTACCGCGTCTCGCGACTGCTGCGGACCGGCTCGGACCTGAGCGCCGATCCGGAGATCACCATCCACGAGTCGCTGCGGCACCCGTTCGTCGCCCAGGCGCTGGACGGCCAGTACGGAAACATCGACGTCCGCGCCCGCGCCATGCGCCCGGACATTCCCGGCCGGATCACGGTCGAGGCCAATCTGACGGGCGTGCACCTGTCGATGCGCAATCTCATCGACGGCAATGTGGGCCAGGTCCCGGTGGACGAGGTGCAGGCCCGCATGCGCATCGAGCCGACCGAGCTGGGCCGGCTGTTCAAGATTCCGGACCTGCAGGTCTTCGGCCCGCCCGCCGACAAGTCCGACGGCTCCGGCGGTTCCGGCAGTGTCCCCACGACCAATGGGGGCACCATCATCCTGGAGGGCACCGTGCCGGTCGGCCCGGACGCCGACACCGTGGCGGTCACCGATCCGCGCGGCGACGGCGGCGAGAAGCTGACGAAGAAGAAGGTGCACGTGCTGGCCGATCTGCGGCTGGTGGGCGACGAGGTGCGGATCACCGCCACCGCCATCTCGGGCCGGGATCTGCAGGCCGACACCGATTCGGTGCTACCCGACCAGGACCGGATCGTCATTCCCGAGCAGGACCGGCCCGCGGTGCTGGCCCGCTTCACCCGTACCCTCGACACCAAGAACATGCCGTTCGGCATCGTCCCGACCCGGGTCCAGGCCAGCGGCGGGCAGATCGTGGTGGAGGGCGCCGGCCGCAATGCGATCGTCGACCTGGACAGGCTGCAGAAACAATGATCGCGATCGAGATCCTGGTGGTCATGCTGGTCCTGGCGACCGGCGTGGGAATCCTGGTGCGCCGCAACGAGGGTCGCGTGCGCGCCGCCGCCGCGGCGAATCCGCCTGAGCCCGAATCGAATCGGGCCGCACTACTGACCGCGGCCGGCGTGATCCCGGGTCGGCCCACCGTGCTGCACTTCTCGGCCGACTGGTGCGGCCCGTGCGCGGCGGTGCGCCGCGTGGTCGCGTCGGTGGTCGGCGAGCAGGAGTCGGCAGAGCTGCCGCCGCTGGATCTCGAGGTCGACATCGACGCGTATCCGGAGCTGGCGCGCGAGCTGAACGTGCTCTCGCTGCCCACCACTTTCGGATTGGATTCTCGAGGATTGGAACGCTTCCGTATCTCCGGCGTTCCGAAGGCGGCGGATCTGCGCACGTCATTGGCCCCTTTAACGGTCGCCGGCTCCGCTGAGTGATCAGCATTACGGACCCCGGGTCCAATTTCCCCCGAAAATTGGGTAAACTGCCTCTCGTGCAATCCAACCGCGAGCTGATGCTCACCCGACGCCGCACGGTAGACCTGTGCCGGCTCGGTGGTTGTTGCTGCCTGTGCCGCTAGCCGGTCGGCCTTTCGTATTCCTCTGTCGCCGACCGGATGTGTCCCGCTGTCGAGAGATCGTTTCGATCCTCCGGCGATCTGGCCAATACACCTTCAGCGCAGGAGTACTCCCATGTCGAACCCTCATCCGAGCACATCACCCGCAGGGCAGGTGGATGTTCGCGGCCCCCGCTTCGCCGCCTGGGTCACCACCGCCGTGCTCGCCCTCGTTCTGATCCTCGCCGCCGTCTCGGTTCCCGCCGCCACCGTGCTGCTCGCGGTGCAGGCCATCGTGTTCGGCCTGGGTGCGGCCCACGGTCCGCGCCGGAGCCCGTACGGCCGGGTCTACGCCGCCGTGGTCGCCCCGCGCAACGGTGCGCCGACCGAGCTGGAACCCGTTGCGCCGCTGCGGTTCGCGCAGCTGGTCGGCCTGGCCTTCGCGGTGCTGGGCGTGCTGGGCTTCGCGGCCGGCAGCCCCGTGGCGGGCGCGATCTTCACCGGATTCGCGCTGTTCGCGGCCTTCCTCAACGCGGCCTTCGGAATCTGCCTGGGCTGCAAGATCTATCCGCTGGTCGCGCGGTTCCGCTCGGCCCCGGGCAGCGCCGTCCCGACCTCGACCAGCTCCGTGAACTCCTCTGTCTGACCCCCGACCGTCCATCCCTCAACCACACGAACGCAACGCCTGTACCGGCACCGCATCGAAAGGAACAACATGGCTCGCTCCGATGTCCTGGTCTCCGCAGACTGGGTCGAAGAGAACCTCAACACCCCGGGCGTCGTCCTCGTCGAGGTCGACGAAGACACCTCGGCCTACGACCTGGGACACATCGAGGGCGCCGTGCGTCTCGACTGGAAGAAGGACCTGCAGGACCAGGTCCGCCGCGACTTCGTGAGCCAGGAGCAGTTCTCTGCCCTGCTGTCCGAGCGTGGCATCGCCAACGACGACACCGTGGTGCTGTACGGCGGCAACAACAACTGGTTCGCGGCCTACGCCTACTGGTACTTCAAGCTGTACGGCCACCAGGACGTCAAGCTGCTCGACGGCGGCCGCAAGAAGTGGGAGCTGGACGGCCGTGAGCTGACCAAGGAGATCAAGGACCGCGCTGCCACCGAGTACAAGGCCGCCGCGCAGGACCTGTCCATCCGCGCCTTCCGCGACGAGGTCATCGAGGCCATCGGCGCCAAGAACCTGGTCGACGTGCGCTCCCCCGACGAGTTCTCGGGCAAGATCCTGGCTCCCGCGCACCTGCCGCAGGAGCAGTCGCAGCGTCCGGGCCACATCCCGACCGCCATCAACGTGCCGTGGTCCAAGGCCGCGAACGAGGACGGCACCTTCAAGAGCGACGCCGAGCTGGCGGAGATCTACAAGGAGGCCGGGCTGGACGGCGACAAGCTGACCATCGCCTACTGCCGCATCGGTGAGCGTTCCTCGCACACCTGGTTCGTGCTGCAGGAGCTGCTGGGCCACCAGAACGTCAAGAACTACGACGGGTCCTGGACCGAGTACGGGTCCCTCGTCGGTGCACCGATCGAGTTGGGAGCGTAATTACCTATGTGTGCAGCACCTACCCAGGGCCAGGCCCTGCCCGCCAACGTCGACGTCGAGAAGGAGACGGTCATCACCGGCCGCGTCCTGACCACTGACGGCCAGACCGTCGGTGGCGCGTTCGTCCGCCTGCTGGACGGCAACGGCGACTTCACCGCCGAGGTCGTGGCCTCGGGCACCGGCGACTTCCGCTTCTTCGCGGCGCCGGGCACGTGGACCCTGCGCGCGCTGTCCGCGTCCGGCAACGGCACCGTCGAGGTGTCGCCGGAGGGCGCCGGCATCCACAACGTGGACGTCAGCGTCGCCAAGTAGGCGAAACATCAAGAACGGCCCCGGGATTCGTGATCCCGGGGCCGTTCTCGTGCGTGCCGGAGTTTTTCCCGGGGTCGTTTTCACGTGATCCCGGCGGTGCGATTAGACTCCGAGACGTGGTGCTTACCTTCGAGATTCTGCTGGTTCTCGTCTCCGTGCTGATCGCCTGGTTCGGTCTGTACGTCCTCTACCGGCTGTTCACCGAGTCGTGACAGATCCGGCCCACGAGAACATCGAAAACGGAGTGGCCAACGGTTCGTCGTCGTCGACGCCGATCGTTCGCCACGACGAGGGCGCGAAGCCCGCTGATGCTGCCGCCCCCCGGCGCAGCGGCGACCAGGCGGTCGCGGAAGCGGCCGAGCGTGCCAAGTCGACCGGGTCGCTGAACGTTCCGACGCTGCCCGATCTGCCGTTGCCCGTCGATACCGCGAACCTGCGGCTGGGCCCGGATCTGAGTTCCTCCATGCTCGCGCTGCTGCCGCTGGTCGGCGTGTGGCGCGGTGAGGGCGAGGGCAATGATTTCGAGACCGGCGACTACCGCTTCGGTCAGCAGATCATCGTCTCGCACGACGGCGGCGACTACCTGACCTGGGAGGCGCGCTCCTGGAAGCTGGACGCCCAGGGCGAGTACGCGGGCCCGGATCTGCGGGAGAGCGGTTTCTGGCGGGTCGGCATCGACGGTGACGACGAGGTGCTGGAGCTGCTGCTCACCCACTCCACCGGCATTGTCGAGCTGTTCTACGGCCAGGCGCTCACCCAGTCCTCCTGGGAGCTGGCCACCGACGTGGTGATCCGCAGCCAGTCCGGCATCGTGGTGGGCGGCGCGAAGCGGCTCTACGGCATTGTCGAGGGCGGCGACCTGGGCTACGTCGAGGAGCGCATCGCCGCCGACGGCGCATTGGAGCCGCGGCTCTCGGCACGGTTGCAGCGGTACATCGGCTAGCCCGCCTCCCCGAAACTTCAGCGGGCGGCTGGGAGCCGTCGACGGTGGAATTCCGTGCCTGCGCTGGGTGCCGAACCGATTTCGAGGGTGCCCCAGAAGTTACCCCGATCCTCACGAGATCAGTTGCCGAGTCGCGAAACCGTGTGCGCGGCGGCTGATCTTCTTGGTACGAAACAGGTACGGCCCCCGAGTTGTATCAGCGGAGATGCAACTTTCACGCTGATCCGGTCGGACGGACCGTAACTCGGGGGCCGGGTGACTGCCTTGGATTCGCGAGGGCTCGCGCGATCGGAATCCGATTGCAGCGGTAGCGCCTAGCTGGCAGCCACCTCACGCGTCCTAGAAATCATTCTCGAACCACCTCCTTCCTGTGTACCGACGAAATTAGTCGGATGAGACAGTGGCGGCAACGTATTTTCTCGGATCGCGAAATCGCAGGTCAGGCCGGCGTTGTGGGAATAGATCGAGCAATGGCGACGGTTCCGCCGGGCTCGACGCGAACGATGGTGTCCGCCTTCGTGTCCGGCGGCAGCTGGTGGGTGACGACGACCACGGTGCGGTCGCGCTCCACCAGGCCGCTGGATTCGTCGAGCAGGCGGCGCAGCAGCTCGGCCCCGGCTTCGGCCTCCAGGTGCTCGGTGGGTTCGTCGAGCAGCAGTACGCGGGCGGGGGCGAGCAGGGCACGGGCCAGCAGCAGGCGCCGGCGCTGACCGCCCGAGACCGCGGCCGCGCCGCCGACCAGATCGGTCTCGACGCCGTCGGGGAGGGAGTCCAGCCAGTCGCCGGCTCCGACCGCGCGCAGAGCGTATTCGGCCTCGCCCGGCGTGATGTCGCCGCGAGCCACGCGCAGGTTCTCCAGCACCGTGGTGCCGAACAGGTGCGCATCCTCGGCGAAGAAGGTGACGCCCGGGCGCGGCGTCTCGAAGAGCCCGGCCCAGGACATCAGCAGCGTGGTCTTGCCCGCGCCGCTCGGGCCGACCACGGCGATCCGGCGGCCCGGCGGCAGCGCGGGGAGATTCGGTGCGGGAGCCGCGGATTCGCCGTGCTCGAGCCGATCCAGGCGGTGCAGGGCGGCGCGGCCGGTGGTGAGGGCCTGCGCGGCGGCCGGGAGCACCGCCACGGCCTCGAAGGCGGACAGCGGGACCAGGACCAGCACCGTGAACGCCATCGGGGTGATGCCGCCCGGCGGGACCGTCTGGAAGCCCGCGGTCGGGATGGGAGAACCGCTGCCGTACAGCACGATTCCGATGAGCAGCGCGCCCAGCACACTCGCCCCGATGGACAGCGGCAGCACCGCCGCGGCCCACGCGCTGCGCGCCGCCGCCCGATCCTCCGCCGCGACCGCCCGCTGCCCCGCCGCGGCGGCGGCGCCGACCGCCTCGGAAAGCCGGCCCGCCACCCGCAATTCGGGTGCGTGGTCCAGCACGGTCAGCGCCTCGGCGGTGAACTCGGTGCGATCGGTCCGCACCGCGAGCTCCGCCTCCCGGGCCGCGCGCGCCGACAGCCACGGCGCGACGATGCCCGAAACGGCCAGCGCCACCGCCAGAATCACCGCAGCGAGCACCGAGATACGCGCCAGCAGTCCGACGGCCAGCAGCGACAGGGTCAGCGCCACCGCGATCGGGACGAACGCGCGCACCACCACGGCCCCGAGATCGTCGATATCGCTCATGACCCGGCCGAGCAGCTCGCCGCGCCGCAGATGCGTCGGATCGCCCTGCCGGGCTTCGTCTTCCGCGCCGGCCGGTCCGGCCGCATCACCGTCCGCCGACCCGGTCCGCCGCAACCGCCAGATGTCCGCACCCGCCAGCGTCCGATAGGTCGTGGTCCGCGCGGTGCTCATGGACCGCAGCGCCACATCGTGGGTGGCCAGCCGCTCCAGATACCGGCACAGCCCCCGCGAAATGCCCAGCGCCCGAACGGTCACCACGGCAATGCTCAGATCCAGCACCGGCGGCATCTGCCACGCCCGCGCAATCAGCCACGCCGCCAACGCCGCCAGCCCGAGCCCGCTCCCGAGCGCCAGCACCCCCCATCCCACCGACAGCGCCATCCGTCCCCGCGACAGCTCGAGCAGCTCCCGAATCCGCCGGAAATCGGCCAGTACCGCCCTCATCGCGCCGACACCTCCATCGAGCTCACCACGCCCGCGCTCCCGGTCGCGCCGCTCCCGGCTCGGCCGAGTACGCCCCCGACCGCTCGACGGGGACTCGGATCCGCGCGCGGACCCGATACCGACTCGGCGGCAGCGGTTTCCGGCGCGGGTCCGCAGGCGCCCGGATCCGGAGCGGCCGCTGACCCGTCGATCCCAGTTCCGGCGGATGCGCCGGAAGACCCTGGCGTGGCGTTGCCGCTGAGCTCGGCAGCCGAGTTCGTCGCCGCGTCCGATTGCCGCGGGGCAGCGGCCGTCGTATCCGACTGTGGTTCATGCTCGGACTCCGCCGTCGTCGTGGCCCGGACTTCGACCACGCGGTCTGCGATGGCGAGCACGGAGGGTCGGTGGGCGACCACGACGACGGTGGCTCCGGCGCGGGCGCGGGCGGTCAGGGCCGCGAGAACCGTTGCCTCGGAGGCGTCGTCGAGGTGGGCGGTGGGTTCGTCCAGGAGCAGGATCGAGCGTGGGGCGGCGAGGGTGCGGGTGAGGGCGAGGCGCTGGCGCTGGCCCAGGGAGAGGCCGATGCCGCCGGCGCCGAGCACGGTGTCCCAGCGGGACGGGAGCGTGGCCAGGACGGCGTCGAAACCGGTTGCGGCGCAGGCGGCGTCGACCTGGCCGGGGCCGGATGGCGGGCCCAGGAGTTCGAGATTGGCGCGGAGGGAGCCGGGGACGAGAACGGGGCGCTGGGGGAGCCAGGCGATGTGGGACCACCAGCGGTCGGGGTCCAGGTCGGAGACGGGTATGCCGTCGACGAGAACGCTTCCGGCGTCCGGGGTGAGCAGGCCCAGGATGGCTTGCAGCGCGGTCGATTTGCCGCACCCGTTCGGGCCGGTCAGGACGGTGACCGTGCCCGGCCGCAGGGCGGCGGACAGCCCTTCGGGTGCGTATCCGTCGCGGGACCGCACGGTGAGTTCGCGGATGTCGATGTGGCCGTGTGGGTTCCGGTGCCCGGGTTCGGCCGGCACGGGCGTCGGCGCCGCGGATGCCGCATCGGTGTTGGCGTCGGCTTCGGGCGCGGCGTCCGGCTCGAGGATGGCGAAAGCCTTGTCGGCGGCGGCCATTCCGTCCTGGGCGGCGTGGAAACGTTCGCCGACGGCGCGCAGCGGAAGGTAGACCTCGGGGGCGAGAATGAGGGCGAGCAGGCCCGCGTACAGGCCCATGTGGCCGAACACCAGGCGCATGCCGATACTGACCGCGACCAGGGCCACGCACAGGGTGGCGAGCATTTCCAGGACCATGGAGGACAGGAACGCCAGGCGCAGCGCCGACATGGTCCGGCGGTGCAGCACATCGCCGAGCTCGCGGACCCGGCCCGCCATGCTGCGCGGCGAATCACCGTCTCCCCCACCGCTGTCCGCGCGTCCGGTCTCGCGGCCGAGCGCGCGCAGGGTCGGCATGCCGGCGAAGAGGTCGAGGAGCTGGTCGGAGAGCCGGGTGGTGGCGGCCAGGGTGCCGGCGGATTTCCCCTGGGTGAGCAGGCCGATGAGGATCATGAAGAGCGGGATCAGCGGCAGGGTGACGAAGATGATCAGGCCGGAGACCCAGTCGTGCACCGCGATCACGGCCAGCACCACCGGTGGGACGAGCATCGCCAGCAGCAGGGCGGGCAGGTAGCCCGCGAGGTAGGCGCGCAGCCCGCTCAATCCGGAGCCGACCACGACTGCGAGTTCGGTGCGGCGGCTCTCCAATTCCCGCGGCGGGAGCTGGGCCCCGGCTGTGAGCGCGGCGGTCTCGAGTTCGGCGACCACCTGCGCCCCGGCCCGGTGCGCGAGCCGCGACTGCCACCAGGTGGCGGCCGCCCGGCACCCGACCGCGACCGCGAAGATCACCAGTTCGGCGGTCCAGGAGCCGATGCGGCGCTGATCCGGTTCGGTGATGACCCCCGCGAGCACCCGCGCCAGCGCGAGCGCCGCGATCACGATGCACCCCGTGGTGACCAGCGACAGCCCCACGCTCAGCCCGAGATACCTGCGGGCGGAGCGAGCGTGCCGCCACAGTCGCGGGTCCACCGGTCGTGCCATGGTCGATCTCCTCTGCGAACGGGCGCGCCGGGCCCGTGGACATCACGTCCGGCGCGCCCGCTCCGTTCAGCTCTTCGCGGATTCCATGGGCAGCCCGATCGAGGCCGGGATCTGCTCCACGGTGAGCCGCTTGCGGAACACCCAGTACGTCCAAGCCTGGTAGATCAGCACGATCGGGACCAGGGCCACCGCGACCCAGCTCATCACCACCAGCGTGTAGTGGGTCGAGGACGCCGCCACGGTGCCGCCGCGGCCGTCGACGGTGAGGCTGTACGCGTCATTGATGGTGGACGGCAGCACATTCGGGAACAGCGACCCGAACAGCAGCACGGTGGCCGCCGCGATGGTGACCGCGGTGCCGGTGAAGGCCCAGCCGTCCCGGCCCCGGAGGGCGGCGAGACCCGCCCCCACCAGTCCGACCACGGCCAGCACCAGCGGAATCCAGGTCCAGCCCTTACCGTGGGCGAGCTGGGTCCAGATGCCGAAGGACGCCACCACCACCACGGTGGGCGCGAAGATCAGCCGGACGATGCGGTGGGCGTCGTCGCGCACCTCGCTGCCGGTCTTCAGGGCGATGAACAACGCGCCGTGCAGCAGGAACAGCAGCAGCGTGGCCAGCCCGCCGAGAATGCCGTACGGGTTGAGCAGGTCGAGCAGCGTGCCCTGGATGTGCTTGTGCTCGTTGAGCTGCACACCGCGCACGATGTTCGCGAAGGCCAGACCCCAGGCCAGCGCCGGAATCCACGACCCGAGCGCGATGCCCACGTCACACCAGGTGCGCCAGCGCGGATCGTTGATCTTGCCGCGCCATTCGATGGCGCAGGCCCGCGCGATCAGCCCGACCAGGATGAGCAGCAGCGCCAGGTAGAACCCGGAGAACAGGCTGGCGTACCACTCCGGGAAGGCGGCGAACATGGCGCCGCCGCCGGTGAGCAGCCACACCTCGTTGCCGTCCCACACCGGGCCGATGGTGTTGAGCACGGTCCGTTTCTTCTGCTCGTCGCCGCGACCGATGATGGGCATCAGCATGCCGACGCCGAAGTCGAAGCCCTCCAGCACGAAATAGCCGGTGAACAGCACCGCGATCAGGAGAAACCAGAATTCTGGGAGACTCATCCTCGGCTCCTAGTAGGCGAAGGAAAGCTTCTCGACGGGCTCCCCGGTCATCTTCGGGCCCGTATCGGTGGACGCTTTCTCGGGTCCGGCGTTCACGTAGCGGCGCATCAGGTAGAACCACGCGATGGCCAGCAGTCCGTAGAGCGCCGTGAAGACGATCAGCGAGGTGAGCACCGTGCCCGCCGATATCCCGGAGACGCCCTGCTGCACCGTCATCCGGATGTGCTGGTCGCCGGTCGGGTTGGGTGCGACCACCCAGGGCTGACGGCCCATCTCGGTGAACACCCAGCCGGAGATATTGCCCAGGTAGGGGGTCGCGATGGCGAGCAGCGAAAGCCACTTGTACCAGGTCTGATCCGGTACCCGGCCGCGGCGGGTGACCCAGAATCCGGCCAGTGCCAACAGGATCGGGCCGGCCATGAAGCCGATCATGGCGCGGAAGGACCAGTAGGTCACGAACAGGTTGGGCCGGTAGTCGCCGACGCCGTACTTCTGGTTGTACTCGACCTGCAGGTCCTTGACGCCCTTCAGAGTGACGCCGGTGAAGTCGCCGCTGGCCAGCCACGGCAGCACGTAGGGCACCTCGATGAGGTGGTCGACGCTGTCGCAGTTGTTGTGGGTGCCGACCGTCAGGACCGAGAAGTCGGGGTCGGTCTCGGTGTGGCACAGCGATTCGGCCGAGGCCATCTTCATGGGCTGCTGCTTGAACATGAGCTTGCCCTGGATGTCACCGGTGAAGATGAGGGCGACCGAGGCCACCAGGATCACGTACAGGCCCAGGCGCGCGCTCGGCCGCCACATGGTGCGGGCCTCCTCGATCGGCGCGTCGCTGCTCTCGGCCTTGCCCTTGCGCGCGTTGCGCACCATCCACCATCCGGCGATGCCCGCGACGAAAGTGCCTGCGGTGAGGAAGGATCCGGCCACCACGTGCGGGAAGGCGGCGAGGGTGGTGTTGTTGGTCAGCACCTCCCAGATGCTGTGCAGTTCGGCGCGGCCGGTCTCCGGGTTGTACTTCGCGCCGACCGGGTGCTGCATGAACGAGTTGGCCGCGATGATGAAGTACGCGGAGGCGTTGGTGCCGATGGCGACCAGCCAGATGCAGGCCAGGTGCACCTTCTGCGGCAGCCGGGTCCAGCCGAAGATCCACAGGCCCAGGAAGGTCGATTCCATGAAGAAGGCGACCAGCGCCTCCATGGCCAGCGGGGCGCCGAACACGTCGCCGACGAAGCGGGAGTATTCGCTCCAGCCCATGCCGAACTGGAATTCCTGCACGATGCCGGTGGCGACGCCGAGGGCGAAGTTGATCAGGAACAGCTTGCCGAAAAACTTTGTGAGCCTGAGCCAATGCTCCTTCCCGGTGATCACCCAGGCGGTCTGCATGCCCGCGACGAGCGGAGCGAGGCCGATGGTGAGCGGCACCAGGATGAAGTGATAGACGGTGGTAATTCCGAATTGCCAGCGCGCCAGATCTACGACGCTCATCCGACCTCCCTGCCGATCTACGACATAACGTAGTACCAGACATTACGCCCATGGGAGCTCAGATCAACGTATGCCTCACCACAGGGTGCCAGATATTTGCCGGAATGTGATGGACACGCCGCGGCGAATCCCACCGCTCACCGCCGGAACCTGGTGACCGTCAGGGAAACCCGGGCCGATCACCAGTCGGCGAGGCTCCCGGGCAGTGCGATGCCGCGATTGACCATCTCGACGATCTCGTCCGCGTTCTCCGGCGCCGACATGCGCAGTCCGTCCAGAGAATTGACCCGCGCCGCCAGGGTGATCGAGGACAGCATCCAGATCGCGTCGGCGGTGATCAGGTCGGCGGTGAACAGCGGCTCGTACAGGCACTCCCAGCCCGCCTTCTCCGCCTGCGCGAACAACGCGCGCTGGGTGGTGCCGGGCAGCACGCCATTGCGCGCGGGCGGGGTGATGAGCTTGTCGTCGCGCTGCACAACGACCGTCGAGCGCGGACCCTCCAGCACCCGATGCTCGGTGCTGGTGAAGATGACGTCGTCGGCGCCCATCCGCTGGGCGAACCGCAGCGCGGACATATTGGTGGCGTAGGACAGGCTTTTCGCACCCAGCAGCAGCCACGGCGCGTTCTGCGCCAGGTCGATGGAGATGCCCTTCGAGAGCGTGATCACCGAAACACCTTCGGTGCGCGCCTTTTCCACGCGGTCCGGGACCGGCACCACGAAAACGTAACCGGTGGTTGCCGGTTCGGCGCCGGCCAGGTCCCCGCCCTTGTTCGCCATTCGTTCGCCGGCGGCTCCGTGATCGCTGTCACGCCCCCGGGTGAGCACCATGCGCAGCGTCCCCTCACGCTCGCTCCCCCACTGCTCGGCGGCCAGCTCCACCGCGAACCGCCACGCCTCCAGATCCGGCGCGGGCAGATCGAGCGCCTCCGCCGAGCGGCGTAGCCGGGCCAGATGCAACTCCAGCGCACAGGGCACGCCCCCGCGCACCAGCACCGTCTCGAAGATGCCGTCCCCCCGCAGCACCCCGATGTCGTCCGCATACAACAACGGCGCGTCCGGATCCCGGATCACGCCGTCGAGTGTCACCAAGACCCGTTCCACCATGGACTCGACCCTATGACAGATGGCGGACCCCGGCGGCCATACCGCGCCACCCAGCCGGTCAACCCGCCTGCCGCCACGCCGTAAACCTCTGTCCGCGGCCCATTGGCGACATCGTTCCGGACGCGACGAACCCACCCATGGCCTGATCACGCCACCAGGTCTCGTCTCCCAACGCGACAACTGATCTCGCAGCGATCCGGGTAACTCACCGGGTACGGCCGAAATCGTTTCGGCACCCAACCGCCGGCACCCGTGCACGGCCGGTGACGGCTCTCGAGCCGTGCGCTGAATATTCGGGGAGGCGGGGGAGCTCTCGAGCCGTGCGCTGAAGGCGCGGAGCGGCGGGTTAGTGTGGGTGTGTGTCCTCATCGGTTGCACCCAGTCCGATTCTGCAGGTTCCAGGGGCTGTCGCAGGGCTGCCGGAGTCACCGGATGCCGCGGTCGCGTGGCATTACGGCGATCCGTTCGGCGAGCAGCGTGCGGCGGTACAGGGGGTCGTGGTGATCGATCGCTCCCACCGATTCGTGCTGTCGATCACCGGCAAGGAACGGCTGAGCTGGCTGCACACCATCTCCAGTCAGGCGGTCGCCGATCTGGGCGACGGGGAATCCGCCGAGAATCTGGACCTGGATCTGAACGGCCGGGTGCTCAATCACTTCGTGCTCACCGACCTGGACGGCACGGTGTGGATCGACACCGAGGGCGCGCGCGGCCCCGAGCTGCTGAGCTTCCTGCAGAAGATGGTGTTCTGGGCCGACGCGAAACCCGTCGACGCGAACGACCATGCGGTGCTGAGCCTGCTGGGCCCGGGTGTGGCCGAGCTCATCGAAACCCTCGGCGCCCCAGCCCTTCCCGGCACCTATCGCGCGGTTCCCCTGCCCGGCGGCGGTTTCCTGCGCCGCATGCCCTGGCCCACCGCCGACTCCTTCGACCTGATCGTCCCGCGCGACCGGCTGGCCACCTGGTGGACGCGGCTGCGTGACGCGGGTGCGGCGGCCGCGGGCCTGTGGGCGTTCGAGGCGCTGCGGGTGGCCGCGCTGCGCCCGCGCCTGGGCGTCGACACCGACGACCGCACCATCCCGCACGAGGTGAACTGGATCGGCGGCCCCGCCGAACACGGTGCGGTGCATCTGAACAAGGGCTGCTACCGCGGTCAGGAGACGGTGGCCCGGGTGCACAACCTCGGCAAGCCGCCCCGGCACCTGGTGCTGCTGCACCTGGACGGTTCCGCGGACTCCCGCCCCGCGACGGGCGACCCGGTGACCGCGGGCGGCCGGGCCGTCGGCGTCCTGGGCACCGTGATCGACCACTACGAACTCGGCCCGATCGCCCTCGCCCTGATCAAACGCACCATCCCGGCCGACACCGCGCTGGTGGCGGGCCCGTGCGCGGCGGCCATCGACCCGGATTCGATACCCGCCCACGACGAGCCGCAGGCCGGCCGGCTCGCCGTCGACAAGCTGCGCGGCCGGTGAACGCCGTCGTTCCGGCCGGCCGGGTGCTGGCCGTCTGCGTCGTGCACGCCGAGCTGGAGGTGCCCGCCCGATCCTCCAAGGTGGGTCGCACCGCCATCGACAAACGTCCGGTGCCGCACCGGGTTCCGGTCCGGGCGCTGGGGCTGGACGGCGACCACGTGTGCGACACCAAACATCACGGCGGCGTGGACCAGGCCGTCTACGCCTATGCGGAGGAGGACGCGCGGCGCTGGGCCACCGAGCTCGGCCGGGACCTCGACGCGGGCTGGTTCGGGGAGAACCTGCGCCTGACCGGCCTGCCCGTGAGCGACGCGGTCATCGGCGAACGCTGGACCATCGGCGACACCCTGCTCGAGGTGTCCGCGCCGCGCGTCCCGTGCTCCACCTTCCAGTGGCACTCCGGCGAACCGCAGTGGGTGAAACGCTTCACCGCACAGGCGAATACGGGCGCCTATCTGCGCGTGCTCACCGAGGGCACGATCGGCGCGGGCGACGAGGTGCGGGTGGTGTACGTGCCCGAGCACCGGATCACCGTCCGCGACCTGTTCACCGGCGCCGACCCGGCCCGCCTGGAACTGCTGGCCGAGGCCGAACCCACCATCTCCGACGACGTCCGCATGCAGATCGATCGTCACCGCCGTCGTCACGCCGGGGCGGCCGCCCGATGACACCGACTTCCGAGGGGAGCCCCACCATGAGCGTCGATCTGGTCGAGGTGGTGCGGTCCGGGTTCCGGGAGTGCGTGCACCGCGGCTCGGCGGTGGTGCTGCGCCCGGACGGCGAGCCGCTGGTCGCCGTGGGCGCGGTGCACGGCCCGATCTTCCCGCGCTCCACCAACAAGCCGATGCAGGCACTCACCCTGCTGCGCAACGGTTTCGAGCCGGTGGACGACGCCGAGCTGGCCATCGCCACCGCCTCGCACTTCGGCGAGGCCGATCATGTGGAGCTGGTACAGCGTTTGCTGGACCGCTTCGGCTTCACCGAGGACGATCTCGAGTGCCCGCCCGATCTGCCGTTCGAGGAGCATGCCCGGGCCCAGGCGCTGGCCGGGCGCGACCGCGCCAAGGCGTCCCGCCGCGTCTACATGAACTGCTCCGGCAAACATGCCGCCATGCTCGCGACCTGCCGGATCAACGACTGGCCCACCCGCGGCTATCTCGAGGTCGGGCACCCGCTGCAGCGGGCCGTACTGGAGACGGTCGCCGAACTGACCGGTGAACCGGAGACCGATCTGGGCATCGACGGCTGCGGCCTGCCGATCGTGCCGGTGTCGCTGGTGAATCTGGCGCGCGCCTACGCGAGCTTCGCCACCGCGCCCGAGGACAGCCCGGAACGCCGTGTCGCGGACGCGATTCGCACGCATCCGCGAGTGATTTCCGGCACGGACGGTCCCGATTTCCGGGTGATGACCGCGACCCCCGGCCTGGTGTGCAAGATCGGTGCGGACGGGGTGCACGCCGGCGCGCTGCCGGACGGTTCGGCCTTCGCCTACAAGATCGATGACGGCGCCGATCGCGCGCGACTTCCCCTGACGCTGGCCATTCTCCAGCGTATGGGGGTGCCGTGGACCGACGAGCACGCTGAGCTGGCGGCCCCCGCGGTGCTCGGCGGCGGAACCCGGGTGGGCATCGTCCGAGCGATTCCCGGGGCGCTGTAGCCCCCGGTCGGCAACCTCTTCGCGCGGGCCCGGGGAGCGCCCGGCCCGGCCCCGGGACGTTTATCCCCCACTCCTGGAAGCGCGACCGCCGGACACACGCTAAAGTGTTCGTCAGGAAGAGTATTAATTCGAACGGGGCCGCCAAACCCACCCCAGGCCGCCCCGCAGTGACGCGAGGGGGTCAGCCATGGGCCGTGGCCGGGCTAAGGCAAAGCAGACCAAGGTTGCACGGGAGCTCAAGTACAGCTCGCCGTCTACCGACTTCACGAGCCTTCAGCGCGAGCTGTCGGGGAGTCCCTCCGACTCACAGCGGAGTGGTGTGCTTTCCGAAGAGCATGACGCGAGCGAATCGCGGTCGAGCTGGGAAGAAGAAGACAGCTACGACGACTGGCGTCGCTGACTCGGATATTTCGACGTACTGCAGGGGGAGGCCGATGGGCTTCCCCCTTTAGCACGTCGATTTACGCCGAGAAGCAGTCGATGCTGAGGGTTTGCCAGCAGCACTAGCGGCTCCCCCGCCTCCCCGCGCCTTTGGCGCACGGCTGGGGAGCCGTAGCTGGTTCTGCACATGTGCCGCCGGTTGAGTGCCGATCCGATTCTGGACGTACCCGACGAGTTACCCTCGCCGGAACGAAATCAGTTGTCGCGTTGGGAGACGGGCGATTTGGCTCGCCGCCGGATATAGCGAAAGGCCCCGGCCACTCTCCAGAGTGGCCGGGGCCTTCGTTCGTTGTGTCCGGCGCTCAGAAGCGCGGGTGGTCTCCCACCAGGACGGCGCGGGCGGCGTCGGCGTCCTTGGCCTTCTTCACCGTGCCGAGGGTCCAGCAGTCGATGTGGCGGGCGGTGAGGACGGCGAGGGCGCGGTCGGCGTCCTCGGGGGCGACGACGGCGACCATACCGACGCCCATGTTGAACGTCTTCTCCATCTCGGCCCGCTCGACGCGGCCGCGCTGGGCGATCATCTTGAAGACCGGGGCCGGGTTCCAGGTGCCGCGATCCAGCTCGGCGACCAGACCGGCGGGGAGCACGCGGGCCAGGTTGGCAGCCAGGCCGCCACCCGTCACGTGGCAGAAGGTGCGGACGTCGGTCTCGGCGATCAGGGCCAGGCAGTCCTTGGCGTAGATCTTGGTCGGCTCGAGCAGTTCCTCGCCGAGGGTGCGGCCGAATTCCTCCACGTGCCCGGTGAGGGACATGCGGTCGATGTCGAGCAGCACCTTGCGGGCCAGCGAGTAGCCGTTGGAGTGCAGGCCGGAGGCGCCCATGCCGATCACCACGTCACCGGGGCGGACGCGGTCCGGGCCGAGCACGGCGTCGGCCTCGACCACGCCGACGCCGGTGGCCGACAGGTCGTAGTCGTCGACGCCCATCAGGCCCGGGTGCTCGGCGGTCTCGCCGCCCAGCAGGGCGCAGCCGGCGATGACGCAGCCCTCGGCGATGCCGGAGACGATCTGCGCGACGCGTTCCGGGACCACCTTGCCGACGGCGATGTAGTCCTGCAGGAACAGCGGTTCGGCGCCGCAGACCACCAGGTCGTCGACGACCATGGCGACCAGGTCGAGGCCGACGGTGTCGTGCTTGTCGAGGGCCTGGGCGACCGCGATCTTGGTGCCGACGCCGTCGGTGGAGGCGGCGAGCAGGGGCTCCTTGTAGCCGCCCTTCAGTGCGAACAGTCCTGCGAAGCCGCCGAGTCCGCCCTGTACTTCGGGGCGGCTGGCCTTCTTGGCCAGGGGAGCGAACAGCTCGACTGCACGGTCACCGGCTTCGATGTCGACGCCGGCCGCCGCGTACGAGGCACCGGCACCGCTGGGGATCTGTTCAGTCATTGTCGGAGAGAGCTCCAAGCCGAATCGATGGATAGATGCCTGCTCACGCTAGCTCACCCGCCTCCCCGACAACTCAGCGGGCTCGCCCGCCTCCCCGAGAATTCAGCGGGCTCGCCCGCCTCCCCGAGAACTCAGCGGACGGCACGGAGCCGTCGGATTTCGGGACCCGTGCCGGCGGCCGGGCGCCAAATCTATTGTGGACGTACCCGGTGAGTTACCCCAAGCGGTACGAAATCTGTTGTCACGTTTCGTAACGATGCCGACGCCGTTGCTCCACCGGGTCGGGGACGGGGACGGCGGCGACCAGGCGGCGGGTGTACTCCTCGCGTGGGTTGCGCAGGATGTCGTCGTTGGTGCCCTGTTCGATGACGGTCCCGTTGCGCAGCACCACGATCCGGTCGGCCAGCTGATCCACCACGGCGAGGTCGTGGCTGATGAACAGGCAGGCCCAGCCGAACTCGCGCTGCAGGCCCGCGAACAGTTCGAGCACCCGGGCCTGGACGGAGACGTCCAGGGCGCTGGTGGGTTCGTCGGCGACCAGCAGGTCGGGATTGAGTACCAGGGCCCGGGCCAGGCTGACCCGCTGGCGCTGGCCGCCGGAAAGTTCGTGCGGGTAACGCTTTTCCACCCCGGCCGGGAGTTGCACGTCGTCGAGGAGGCGGCGGACGCGGTCGCGGGCGGCCGCGCCTTTGGCCTGTTTGTGCACCAGCAGGGGTTCGGCCACGCAGTCGCCGATGGTGAGGCGCGGGTTGAGGGAGGTTGCGGGGTCCTGGAAGACGAAGCCGAAGCGGCGGCGGATGGGCCGCAGCCGGCGTTCGGAGAGGCCCGCGATATCGGTGCCGAGCACCCGGACGCTGCCTGCGGTGGGCCGCTGCAGACCGGCCACGCAGCGGCCGATGGTGGATTTGCCGGAGCCGGATTCGCCGACCAGGCCGAGGGTTTCGCCGCGGCGCAGGGTGAGACCGACCTCGTTCACGGCCCGGAAGGCGGGGCGGCCGAGCGGGGCCGGGAACTCCACCACCAGGCCGGAGACCTCCAGCACGGTGGCGGCGTCGGCCGGGATGGGTTCGCGGACAATCGTTCTCGCCAGTGCGGCGCCCGCCACGGGCGCGGAGTCGGCTCGGGCCTCGGCCCCCGCGGCCGGTGCATTGTCACCGGGATGCTCAGCGGCTTCCCAGTTATCCGGCAGCACATGCAGTTTCGGCACCGCGGCCAACAGGGCACGGGTGTATTCGTGCTCGGGTTCGGCGAAAAGCTTTTCCACCGGCGCCTCTTCGACGATGCGCCCCTCACGCATCACCACGACGCGGTCGGCGAGGTCGGCCACGACGCCCATATTGTGGGTGATGAGCACGATGGCCGCGCCGATGCGGTCACGCAGATCCCGGAGTAGTGCCAGGATTTCGGCCTGCACGGTGACGTCGAGGGCGGTGGTGGGTTCGTCGGCGATGATCACCCGGGGTTCGCAGGCGATGGCGATGGCGATCACCACGCGCTGTTTCTGGCCGCCGGAGAGCTGGTGCGGGTAGTAGTCCGCCCGCGCCTCGGGGTCGGGCAGCCCGACCGCGCGCAGCAGTTCGATCGCCTTGGCCCGGGCCGGTTTCCGTTTCATGCCCGAGTGCGCCCGCAGCGCCTCGCCGATCTGGAAGCCGACGGTGAACAGCGGGTCCAGGGCCGCGCCGGGCTCCTGGAAGATCATCGAGACGGCTCCACCGCGCACCGCGGTCAGTTCCTTCTCGCTCATTGTGGTGATCGCCTTCGTGCCCAGCAGGACGTGCCCGCGGACGCCCGCGGTCGGCGGCAGCAGTCCCATGGCGGTGCGCGAGCTGACCGATTTGCCGGAGCCGGATTCGCCGACCACGGCCAGTACCTCGGCCGGATACACCTGGTAGGACACGTTTTTCACGGCGGTGACGGCCCCGGCGTCGGTGGCGAAGGTGACGGTGAGGGAGTCGAAGGACAGGACGGGTTCAGGCATCGGCCGCCTCCTGCGCGGGTTCGGATTCGGGGGCCGCGGGCTCGGTCTCGGTGGCCGCCGCGGTGGCGGCGCGGCGGGTCCGCAGCAGCGGGTTGAGCACCTCGTTGAGGCTCTCGCCGACCAGGGTCATGCCGAGCACCACGATCACGATGGCGGCGCCGGGGAACACGCCGGTCCACCAGATGCCGTTGGAGACGTCGGCCAGCGCCTTGTTGAGGTCGTAGCCCCATTCCGCGGCCTGGGTGGGTTCGATGCCGAAGCCGAGGAAGCCCAGCCCGGCCAGCGTGAGGATGGCCTCCGCGCCATTGAGGGTGATGAGTACCGGCAGCGACTGGGTGACATTGGCGAGGATGTGCCGGAACAGGATTCGCAGCGTGGACGCGCCGGTGACGCGCGCGGCGTCCACATACGGTTCCTGTTTCACCGAGATGGTGGCGTTGCGCACCACCCGGAAGTACTGCGGCACGAAGATGACTGTGATGGCGATGGCCGCCGACAGGATGCCGCCGAAGCTGCTGGACTGCCCGCCGGACACCACGATCGACACCACGATGGCCAGCAGCAGCGACGGGAACGCGTACATGGCGTCCATGAACAGCACCAGCACCCGGTCCACCCAGCGGCCGAGGTAGCCGGACACCAGGCCCAGCGGCACGCCGACGATGAGCGACAGCACCAGCGACACCGCGATCACCGACAGCGCGGTGCGCGCCCCGAAGAGGACGCGGGAGAGCACGTCCTCCCCGCGCACCGAGGTGCCGAACCAGTGCGCGGCCGACGGCGCCTGCTGCCGCGCGAAATCGACGCCGCCGGAGGCGTTCTGCGCGAACCCGTAGGGCGCCAGCAGGGGCGCGAAGACGGCCACCAGGATGAACCCCGCGACCAGGGCGAGCCCGAGCAGCAACGTGGCCCGCTGCAGCCCGGAGGTCATGCGCACCAGGGCCGTTCCGGGGATCCGCAGCCGGGAGCGGGTCGGCGGGACCGGCGCCCGCACGCCGGTTTCGATGACGGTCATCAGAACCTCACCCTCGGGTCGATCAGTGCCACGATCAGGTCCACCAGGAAGCTCATGACGGCCACCACGATGGCGATGAACGCGACGATGCCCTGCACCGCCACGAAGTCGCGCGCCTGCAGGTAGGTGGCGAGCTGGTAGCCCAATCCCTTCCATTCGAAGGTGGTTTCGGTGAGCACCGCGCCGCCGAGCATCATGGCGATCTGCATGCCCATGACGGTGACCACCGGAATGAGGGCATTGCGGAAGGCGTGCCGCCCGGTGACGACGCGGTCGGACAGGCCGCGCGCCCGGGCGGCCTCCACGTAGCCCGAGCGCAGGGTCTGGATCAGGTTGATCCGCACCAGTCGCAGGAACACGCCGGCGGTGAGCAGGCCCAGCGCGATCGCCGGCAGCACAGCGTGTTTCAGCACGTCGACGATGTTCCCGGTGTCGCCGT
Source organism: Nocardia sp. NPDC004711 (assembly GCF_053601595.1). Taxonomy (NCBI): domain Bacteria; kingdom Bacillati; phylum Actinomycetota; class Actinomycetes; order Mycobacteriales; family Nocardiaceae; genus Nocardia; species Nocardia sp. NPDC004711. The sequence goes on from NZ_JBSGCB010000001.1 coordinate 201,173, forward strand.
AGAGGATCGCGTCGACGATCATGATGTTGGTCTTGGGCGACACGTGCTGCAGCTGCAGCTCCACCGTGGTGCTGGCCCGCCCGGCCACGGGCAGCCAGCCCAGCTTGACCGCGAAGATCAACTTCAACAGCAGCCCCACGAAGAACACCGGGGCCGCGTACACAAGGATCGCGAACAACCGCAGGCTCACGTCGGCGGCCGAATCCCGTTTGGTGGCGGCGTATCTGCCCAGCGGCACCCCCACCGCGAAGGCCACGAGGAGCGCCCAGAACACCAGTTCCAGTGTGGCCGCGCCGTAGGTGACGATGACGTCGCTGATGGCTCGATTGTCCTGGGAGCGGCCGAAATCCCCGCGCAGCAGGCCGGAGAGGTAGTCCCGGTACTGGGTGAGGATGGGCCGGGTGAGTCCGGCGGCCTCCTTGCGCCGCTGCAACTCCTCGGGGGTGAGCCGCCCGCCCTGCGCGGCGGTGATGGGATCGCCGATCACCCGCATCAGGAAGAAGACCAGGGTCACCAGGATCCAGGTGGTGGGGATGATGAGCAGGGCTCGCACCCCGAGGTACCGTGCCAGCGCGCCGTAGCGGGTGTCGCCGCGGCGGGCCGGGAGGAACCTGCGGTGCGTTCGTGTACCCGCCGGGCGGGCCGGGATCGCCGCCCCGCCCTCGGGTTCGGTGGTCGTCACCATCCGACTACTTGCTCAGTACGCCGAAGCGGAACTTGGAGGACGGGTCCAGGGTGTTCTCCACGCCCTGGATGTTCTTGCCCGCCACCGCGATCTGGTTGCCGGTGAGCAGCGGCACGATGGGCAGGAAGTCGGCCATCAGATCGTGCTGCACGGTGGCCAGCGCGGCGGTCCGCTTGGCCGGATCGGGTTCGGTCAGTTCGGCGTTCAGCTCCGCGGTGATCTTCGGATCGCCGAAGTGGTTGCGCAGGAAGTTGTCCTCGGTGAAGAAGGGGCGCAGGTAGTCGTCGGCGTCCGGGTAGTCCGGGAACCAGCCGAACTGGAATACCGGGTAACCGTCGGTGGAGCGGGCCTTCTGGTAGGCGACCCATTCGGTGGACTGCAGGTTCACCTTGAACAGCCCGGTGGCCTCGAGCTGGCTCTTGACGGCGGCGTACTCCTCGGAGCTGACGGTCCCGTAGTGCTCGGTGGTGTACTGCAGGTTCAGTTCGACCGGCGTGGACACGCCCGCGTCGGCGAGGAACTTGGCGGCCGCGTCCTTGTTCGGCAGCGTGCCGTAGATGTCCTTCAGGGCCTCGGTGCCGCCCGGAACGCCCTTCGGCACCGGCGAATACAGCGGGGCCCAGGTGCCCTTGAAGACGCTGTTGGCCAGCGCCTCGCGGTCGACGGCGACGGCGACGGCCTTGCGCACGGCCAGCTTCTGGGCGGGATTGCCACCGGGCTGGGTGTTGAGGTTGAACACGATGTAGCGGGTGTCGCCGCCGGGCGACTGGTGCACGGTCACCTTGTCGCTGGTCTTCAGCGAGTCCAGGTCGGTCGGGGTGAGGGTGTGCCAGGCGACGTCGATATTGCCCTGCTGGACATCGAGTTTCAGGTTGGCGGCCTCGGCGTAGTACTTCACCGTGACCGCGTCGGTCTTGGGTTTGCCGAACAGGCCGTTGTAGTCCGGGTTGGACTTGTACTCGACCAGCTTGTTCTTGTCGTAGCTGGTGATGGTGTACGGACCGGAGAACGGCTTGGCCTTCACGATGTCCTCGTCGGCGAGCACCTTGTCGGCCGGGAAGACCTTCTCGTCCACGATGGCCGCCGCCTGGGTGGGCAGGATGGCCGGGAAGGTCTGATCGTTGCCCTTCTTGAGAGTGAAGGCGACGGTCTTGTCGTCGGGGGCATCGGTGTGATCGAGGTTGTCCAGCAGCGCCTTCGGGCCCTGCGGGTCATCGATCTTCACCATGCGGTCGAAGGAGAACTTCACGCTCTGCGCGGTGAGGGGATCACCGTTGGCGAATTTCAAGCCGGGTTTGAGCGTGCAGGTGTAGACGGTCGGCGAGGTGAACTCGCACTTGTCGGCGGCGTCAGGTTTCGGCACCGCCTCGCCCGCCGGGAAATTCATCAGGAACTGGTAGACCTGGGTTTCCGCCAGCAGTGAGCCGTTGTCGTAGGCCCGGGCCGGATCCAGTGAGGTGACCTTGTCGGTGGTGCCGACCAGGATTCCCGCTCCTCCGCCACTGTCCGATGTCTTTCCCGAACCGCAGCCGGCGACCGCCAGCACCGCTAGGCCCGCAAACCCTACTGCCGCAACTCTTCTCGCGCGCATACTGCCCTGCTCTCGAAGCGCAGCGCAGCGGCCGGGTCACGGTCCCGCCGCGCCGCGGTGGACATCCTTTGGCTGGGCACAGTATCGACCGGTTATAACCGGCGTGTTGCGTTTCGGAACAATCGGTACACAAATCGAGCCATCCGCCCCGAGACGCCGATGTCGCAACTGCGCCACCGAATTTCCCTGTTCAGAGCGGGAAAAGCACGGTGCCCGTCCGCGATTACGCGAACGGGCACCGTGAATGCTTGGGCCTACGGGCGACTCGAGGCTTGCGCTTCTGCGCTCGTGCTTACGGGCGACTCAGCGCCGAGGCATTGACATTGTCCGCCAGCAACTCGGTCTCGGTCGCGCCGGACAGCATGCCCTCGAGCACGTTCTTGCCGATGGCGTTCTCCGCCGGCAGCGAGATCGGATAGTCGCCGTCGAAGCAGGCGCAGCACAGCCGCGAGCGCGGCTGCTCGGTGGCGGCGACCATGCCCTCGAGCGAGATGTAGCCGAGGCTGTCCGCGCCGATGGAGCGGCGCACGCCCTCCACCATGTCGTCGAGGCTCTCGCCCTCGATGCCCTCGGGGCCCGCGCCATTGGCGATCAGCTCCGCGCGCGAGGCGAAGTCGATGCCATAGAAGCAGGGCCACTTGACCGGCGGGGAGGCGATGCGCACGTGGATCTCCAACGCGCCCGCCTCGCGGAGCATGCGGATCAGGGCCCGCTGGGTGTTGCCGCGCACGATGGAGTCGTCCACCACGACTAGCCGCTTACCGCGGATCACCTCGCGGAGCGGATTGAGCTTCAACCGGATGCCGAGCTGGCGGATGGTCTGGCTGGGCTGGATGAAGGTCCGGCCCACGTAGGCGTTCTTCATCAGGCCCTGGCCGTAGGGCACGCCGGAACCCTGTGCGTAGCCGACGGCGGCCGGGGTGCCGGATTCCGGCACCGGGATGACCAGGTCGGCCTCGATCGGGTGCTCGGCGGCCAGGCGGCGGCCGATCTCCACGCGGGTGGCGTGCACCGAACGGCCGGAGATGGTGGAGTCGGGCCGGGCCAGGTACACGAATTCGAAGACGCAACCCTTGGGTGTCGGATTGGCGAAGCGCAGCGAGCGGACGCCGTCGGCGTCGATGGCGAGCAGCTCGCCCGGCTCGATCTCGCGCACGAAGGACGCGCCGACGATGTCGAGGGCGGCGGTCTCACTGGCAACGACCCAGCCGCGGTCCAGCCGGCCCAGGCACAGCGGCCGCACCCCGTGCGGGTCGCGGGCGGCGTAGAGGGTGTGCTCATCCATGAAGGTCAGGCAGAAGGCGCCCTGCAGCGTCGGCAGCAACTCCATGGCGGCCTGCTCGATGCTCTTGTCGGCGGCCGCGTGCGCCAGCAGCGCGGTCATCACATCGGAGTCGGAGGTGGCGGCCATGGTGCCCGCCAGCCGGCCGGTGACCAGTCCGAGTTCCCGTGCCCGCGTACTCAATTCGGCGGTGTTGACCAGATTTCCATTGTGGCCCAGCGCGATTCCGGTACCGACCGCGGTGGTGCGGAAGATGGGCTGCGCGTTCTCCCAGGTGGTGGAACCCGTGGTGGAGTAACGACAGTGGCCGACGGCCACGTGGCCGGGCATGGCGGCCAGGGTCTGTTCGTCGAAGACCTGGCTGACCAGGCCGAGATCCTTGAAAACCAGCACCTGCGAGCCGTCGGCGACGGCGATGCCCGCCGCCTCCTGACCGCGGTGCTGCAATGCGTAAAGTCCGTAATACGTGAGCTTTGCCACATCTTCGCCCGGTGCCCAGACACCGAACACACCGCACTCTTCGCGCGGTTCGTTCTCGTCCTGGTCGGAGGTGGTGGCGGCGGAGGGGAGAGTCACCGTTTGCTCCCTGTTCGGCGGGCTGGGGGCGTTCGCCATTCTACGGGTAACCCCAAGGCAACCCACCGTTGGGATAACGGGGACGGCAAGCGGTTTGCTGTTAGCGTTCGACCGTGGCGAGCACCGAAAGCACCGGCAGTACGGAAACCGCTCCACGACCCAAGCATCTGAGCCCGTTCAGGTGGGCGTTTCCCATTGTGGTGGTCACGCTGCTCGCCGCGCTGCTGGGCGTCATGTACCTCGATTACGTGGTCGATCCGGAGAAGAATCTGCACGACTTTCCGATCGCCCTGGTGAATCAGGATGTCGGCGACGATATCGGCGGCAAGCACGTCAACTTCGGCGATCAGATCTCCGACGGCTTGCAGCAGGCGGTGCCGTCGGACCAGATCGATCTGCGGGTGCTCGGCATCAACGAGGCGCAGCTGCAGATGCAGTCCGCTCGGGTGTACGGCACGATCATCATTCCGTCCGACTTCTCCAAGCGGCTCGGCATTCTGGGTGTCGGCAGCGTGGTGCCCGGCGACATCACCAAGCCGGTGATCACTTTGCAGACCAATCCGCGTGCCGGCGCGTTCGCCACCGCCGTGGTGCAGAAATTCGGTGAGCGAGCTCTCACCCAGGTGAACGCTCAGGTCGGGCAGCAGCTGACCGACCAGGTGAAGGCGCAGCTGACGCCGGCTCCGGGCGCACCCCCGACGGAACTCACCGCGGCCACCCGGCTGGTGCTGGCGCAGCCGCTGAATGTCGTCGTCGACCAATTCCGGCCGCTGCCCGGCGGTTCCGGCGAAGGCCTGACCGCGTTCTTCTACAGCCTGCTGCTCCTGCTGGTCGGCATGGTCGGGGCGATGATCATCCATCAGCTCATCGATTCGGCCCTCGGGTTCCTGCCGACCGAGTGGGGGCCGTGGTACGTGCACTATCCACGCGCATCGATCTCGCGGGTGAAGACGCTGCTCATCAAATGGTCGGCGGTGGTGGTGATGGCGCTGGCGGTCTCGGGTGCGCTGATGGGCATCGCGGCCGCGCTCGGCATGCCGATCGACAGACCGCTGCTGCTGTTCATCTACGGCACCCTGGTGATCGTCGCGGTCGGCTTCACCTGCACCTCGATGCTGGCCGCGGTCGGCACCGCGGGCCTGATCATCAACCTGATCATCTTCATCATCCTGGGCCTGCCCTCCTCCGGCGGCACCATTCCGATCGAGGCGACGCCCAGGTACTTCGGCTGGCTGGCCAAGTTCGAGCCCATGCACCAGGTCTTCCTGGGCACCCGCTCGATCCTGTACTTCTACGGCAACGGCCGGGCCGGGCTCACCCGCGGCGTGTGGATGGCGGTGCTCGGCCTGATCATCGGCGTCGTCGGCGGTCTGTTCATCACCCGCTTCTACGACCGGAAGGGCTTGGAGCGCAAGCCCGTCGAGACCCCGGACACCGGCGGCGGCAAGCACACCAAGCCCGCCGACGCCTAGCGCCGCACCGTCAGACCGGCACCACCGGCAGCCACCGCGCGACCTCGCCCGCCCGGCTGCCGGAGGCGGACAGTGCACCGGATTCGCGCGCCACGTCGAAGCCGAGCAGCCCGGTGGCCAGCAGCAGCCAGGTGCGGGGGTCGGTTTCGACCACATTCGGCGGCGTCCCCCGGGTGTGCCTGGGGCCCTCGATGCACTGCACCGCCACGAACGGCGGTACTCGCACCTCCACCGAATGCCCGGGCGCATCCGCCGCCAATGCCCGCGCGGTCCCGCGCACGGCGGCCGCGAGCTCGGTGCGCGAAGGCGGCACCGTGGTCTCGTCGCGCAGCCACTCCCCCACCGCCGCTACCGCCGCCCGCACCTCCGCCGGATCCACCGCACCTCGTCGCGCCATGCCGCCGAGGCTACTGCGGCGCGCCGACATCCCGCTTTCGCGGGCTAACGCTCACCTCGGGCAAGGCGACGGGCGACCCGTGGGGCCAGGGCTCCGCCGGCATTGAGGGCCAGGTGCAGCAGGGCCGGGGCGGTGGCGCTGCCGGTGTGGCGGCGCAACCCGTCGAAGAGCAGACCCGCGGCGGTGGTGAGGGCCACCGTTGCGCGGACCGGATCGGCTGCGGCGCTCGCAGGTTGGATGTGGGACAGACCGAAGACGAACGCGCCCAACGCGTTTCCCGGACGCCCGGCGGCCCGATCCAGCAGGGGCGTCAGCGTCGAGCGGTAGACGAGCTCTTCGGTGAGGACGGTGCCGCCGGGGATGTGCAGGGCGGTCCATTCGACGGTGGAGACGCCCGGGCCGCGATCGGCGAGTCCGGCGAGGTGACGGCGGGTGGGCGGCAAGGCCAGGGTGACAGCGTAACCGGAGAGCACCATCCCAGCCGCAGCCGCGCCGGTGCGCAGCCCATGCGGTGACAACCAGTTCGGGGTGCCTCGGAAGAGCAGGGTGTACGCGGCGGCGAAGGCGGTGCTGACGGCGGTGCGGCCGCGCACGTCCAGGTCCAGGGCGGGCAGTATCCGGTTGCTCCACAGCAGCGGGAGCACCGCCGCGGCAAGGGGTTTCGGGCGCAGCAGGGCGCGGGCCGTGGCGAGCACGGCTATTTCACCGCCCGCTCGTACGCCTCCGCGAGTTCGATCTGGGTGCGGATGCGTTCGCCGAGGTCCTGGTCCCAGTCGGGTGGGGCGGCGATGGCGGCCCAGCCGTCCAGCACCAGGGAGCCGTAGTTGTGGCCGTGACCGTCGCTCACCCCCTGGGCATTGGTGAGGTCGGCGACGACCTGCCAGAAGGTGACGAGGGGCCACCAGCGCATCTGGGGCGAGACATCCGCGCCGCGCGGCTCCGAGAGCCAATCCGGCTGGGAGAAGATGAGATCCGAGGACCACCAGACGATGGGGTCGGAGGGGTGCTGGAGATAGGCGATGCGCGGCTTGCGCCAGTCGGCCGAGGGTTTGCCCAGATCGGCTGCGGTGGCGGCGAATCGGACCACCAGGCCGTCGGCGTAGATGGGTTCCACCTCGCGGGTGCCCGGATCGCGGCGCTGAACGAACTGCTGCCACAGGCGATTCGAGTTGGGCGGGCCCACCCACAGCGCGCCGTCCACCTTGGAGCGCAGGTCGGCCAGGCCGTCGAAGGCGGATTCGGAGCCCTGCGAGCCGAGGCTCTCCCCGTACACCAGCAGCTTGGGCCGATGCTCGGGCGGCCGCTGCGACCAGCGCTGGTACACCGCGTCGAACATCTTCCGCCCGTTGATCGCGACCTTCTGCCGGTCCGCCAGGAACGACAGCACGCTCGGCAGATACGAGTACTGCGAGGCCACGATGGCGGTGTCGCCGCCCCACATGTACTCGATGGCGGCCGCGGCCTCCCCGTTCACCCAGCCGGTGCCGGTGGTGGTGGCCAGCACCAGCACCTTGCGGTCGAAGGCCCCCGTGCGCTCGAGTTCGGCGACCGCCAGGTCCTCCTCGGTGGTGTCCTCGCCCGCCGACTGCAACCCGACGTACACCCGGATCGGTTCGCGCGCGGGCCTTCCCGTGACGGCGCTGATCAGCATGGGGTCCGGTCCGTGCGAGACGAACCAGCGGCCCTCCGACCCCAGCGTCTCCCATTTGGCCAGCGAGGCCGGACTGCCCGAACGCTCGGGCTTGTCCGGCTGCACCGCGTATTCGGTCACCTTGTCGTTGCGGACACTGAACGCCGAGTTGGCGACCGCGAAGAAACCGCGGGTGGCGACGCCGTTGAACAGCGTCACGATGAGCACGGTGAGCAGCAGCGCGCCGGTGGCGGGCGCGAGCGCGGGCGGCACCCGCACCCAGCGGCTGAGCAGCCGCGCCAGGAACCGCACGATCTCGCGCAGCGTGCGGTAGACCGCCACCACCAGCGCGCCGACCGCGAAACTCAGCCCGCCCGTACGCAGATACGCGGCCCGGGTGGTGCCCTCCATGCCCATGAGGGTGGTGATCTCGCGCTGCCAGTCGGCGGACAGCACCAGCATGTAGCCCGCCACCAGAATGCAGACGACCACCACGGCGACCTTGATCACGTAGCGCGCCCACTCGGGCGGAGTCGCGATCTTGATCCGCGGCCGAATCCACATGCGGAACAACCACTGCAGCACACAACCCACGCCGTAACCGATGGCGGCATTGAGGCCGGAGATCAAACCCTGGAACAGCCAGTCGCGCGGCACCAGCGACGGCGTCACCGACCACGCGAAGAAGATGGTCGCCACCACCAGTCCGGTGTGGTTGAGGTCGATGACGTCCTCGACCTTCCGCGCGACCACCGTGCCACGCCGGTACACCATCGCGCCACGTGTGCGCAGCCGGGTCAGGGCGTCGGCGGAGTCCAGCACCCGTCAAGTATGGACGCAACCGGCCGGAATCCGTGGACCGCAGCAGGTGAGAGGGACCATCCCACCGGCGTGTCGCCCGCGGCCTCTACTCGGCGCACTCGAGTAGATGTACTCGGTCGATTCGGCGGCGGGGCCGCCAGACTCACCAACCATGAGCACTCCGAGCGCACACACCAGGAGCACCACGGCGTTTCTGGCTCAGGCCACGATCGCCTTCGGAATCAGCTTCTGCGCCTTGATCATCAGCATCGTCTACCTCCCGCTGGACATCTGGCAGCGCGGATTCCTGCTGATGGCAATGCTGTTCCTGGTGAGCAGCAGTTTCACCCTCGCGAAAGTGATTCGCGATCAACACGAATCCTCGAAGGTGCATCACCGCATCGACGAGGCCCGGATGGAGAAGCTGATGGCCGAGCACGACCCGTTCAAGATCAATTGAGCTGTCCCGCACCGCGGGAATGGCGAGAGCCCGCCGGATCGAGGGAGAACCGGCGGGCTCTCGGAATATCCACGGCCCTCGGGCCGGGTCGGTTCAGTGGGCGGAGGTACCGAACAGCGCGGGGAGGGTGCCCTCGTGGGCGGCGCGCAGATCGTCGAGCTTCACACTGAACTGGCCCTGGACCTCCACCGAGTCCGCGCCGTCGTCGACCACGCCGATGCGGGCCCACGGCAGGCCGCGGGCGTCGCACATCTTGGTGAAGCGGGTCTCCTCCGAGCGCGGCACGGCCACCAGGACGCGGCCCGCGGACTCGGAGAAGAGGGTGACGAACGGGTCGGCGCCCTCGGGAATGATGATGCGGCAGGCGGTTTCGCCTGCCAGCGCGGCCTCCACCACGGTCTGGATCAGGCCGCCCTCGGAGACATCGTGGGCGGCGGAGACCATGCCGTCGCGGGAGCCCGAGACCAGGATCTCGGAGATCAACTGCTCGCGGGCCAGGTCGACCTGGGGCGGCAGACCGCCGAGGTGGTCGTGCTCGACCTGCGCCCAGATGGAGCCGTCCAGCTCGTCGCGGGTCTCGCCGAGCAGGATGAGGGTCTCGCCCGGCTCGGTGCCCAGGCCGGTCGGGATGCGGCGGTGCACGTCGTCGATGACGCCGAGCACGCCCACCACCGGGGTCGGCAGGATGGCGGTCTGGCCGGTCTGGTTGTAGAAGGACACATTGCCGCCGGTGACCGGAATGCCCAGGGCCGCACAGCCGTCCGCGAGACCGCGGACGGCCTGCTGGAACTGCCACATGACACCCGGGTCCTCCGGGGAGCCGAAGTTGAGGCAGTTGGTGACGGCCTTCGGGGTGGCGCCGGTGACGGCGACATTGCGGAAGGCCTCGGCCAGCGCCAGCTGCGCGCCGGTGTACGGGTCCAGCTTGGTGTAGCGGCCCGAGGCGTCGGTGGCCAGCGCGATGCCGCGGCCGGTCTCCTCGTCGATGCGGATGACACCGGCGTCGGCGTGCTCGGCGAGCACGGTGTTGCCGCGCACGTAGCGGTCGTACTGCTCGGTGATCCACTTGCGCGAGCACAGCTGCGGACTGGCCAGCATCTTCAGCAGGGTGTCGCGCAGCTCGTCACCGGTCTTGGGCCGGTTCAGGCGCGCGGCCGAATCCGCGTTCAGCGCATCCTGATCCGCGGGACGCTCGACCGGGCGCTCGTAGACCGGGCCCTGGTGGGCGACGGTGCGCGGCGGCACGTCCACCACGGTCTCGCCGTGCCAGGTGATGATCAGGCGCTCGCCGTCGGTGACCTCACCGATGACGGTGGCGGTGACGTCCCACTTCTTGCAGACGGCCATGAAGGCGTCCACGTTCTCGGGGGTGACGACCGCGCACATGCGCTCCTGCGACTCGCTCGAAAGGATCTCGGCGGGAGTCATATTGGCGGCGCGCAGCGGCACCTGGTCCAGTTCGATGTGCATGCCGCCGTCGCCGGCCGCCGCGAGTTCCGAGGTGGCACAGGACAGTCCGGCGCCGCCGAGGTCCTGGATGCCGACCACCAGTCCGGCGTGGTACAGCTCGAGACAGCACTCGATGAGGACCTTCTCGGCGAACGGGTCGCCGACCTGGACGCTCGGGAGCTTCTTACGGCCGGAACCGGATTCGTCGCCGGAGAAGGTGTCCGAGGCCAGCACGGACACGCCGCCGATACCGTCCAGACCGGTCCGCGCGCCGAACAGGATGATCTTGTTGCCCTGGCCGGAGGCGAAGGCCAGGTGCAGGTCCTCGACCCGCATGACGCCCGCGCACAGCGCGTTCACCAGCGGATTGCCCTGGTAGGACGAGTCGAACACGGTCTCGCCGCCCACATTCGGCAGGCCCAGCGAGTTGCCGTAGCCGCCGACGCCGCGCACCACGCCGTCCACCACGCGCCGGGTGTCCGGGTGATCGGCCGCACCGAAGCGCAGCTGGTCCATCACCGCGATCGGGCGGGCGCCCATGGCCATGATGTCGCGCACGATGCCGCCGACGCCGGTGGCCGCGCCCTGGTAGGGCTCGACATACGAGGGGTGGTTGTGCGACTCGACCTTGAAGGTCACCGCCCAGCCGCCGCCGATGTCCACCACACCCGCGTTCTCGCCGATGCCCGCGAGCATCGACTTCTTCATCTCCTCGGTGGTGGTTTCACCGAAGTAGCGCAGATGCACCTTGGAAGACTTGTAGGAGCAGTGCTCCGACCACATCACCGAGTACATGGCGAGCTCGGCGTCGGTGGGACGCCGGCCCAGGATCTCCTTGATCCGGGCATACTCGTCGTCCTTGAGGCCGAGTTCCTTGTAGGGCTGCGGGTGGTCCGAGGTGGCCGCGGCGTTGCTGACGGTATCGACGTGGCTGGTCACGGGAATACCAGAGTCCTTTCGGCCGGGCAGGTCGGAAGCGAAAGCCGGCGTTGCTGGATGTCGGCGAGATACGATCGCGAGTCTAATTGCCTGCATTCCAGCCCTTTACCCCGCCCGCCAGTGTGGCAGCGGCCACTGTCTTCGTAATGCCGACGCGACAACTGATTTGTCGCCGACCGGGGTAACTCCCCGGGTACGCCCACAATGGTTTCGGCTCCCAACCGCCGGCACGCATGCAGGTCAGGGAGCGGCACGCGAGCCGGGCGCCGAAGGCCCGGGGAGGCGGGGGAGTGGGCGGTGCCCGCTACTCTGTCCGGGTGAACGATCGATCCGGGGTCGCGGATCCGACCGAGAAACCCGTGACCACGCCTGGAGGGCTGACACGGCGGCAGGGGCAACTGCTCGCGATCGCGATCGCGCTCTTCGCGATATCCGCGCTGATCAGTTTCGAGACCCTCTGGCACGGGTTCATCGACCTGCAGGTGTATCGGAACGGCGCGCGGGCCTGGCTCGACGGCAAGGATCTCTACGGGCCGATGCCGGCGGTGTACGGGATCGGGTTGCCGTTCACGTATCCCCCGCTGGCCGCGCTGTTCTTCGCGCCGCTGGCCATCATGCCGCTGGGCGTCGCGGAGGCGGCGGTGCTCGCGGTCTCCATCGCCTCGCTGGGTGTGACGCTGTGGGTGGTGCTGGACCGGATCCGGCCGAGCCTGGCGTGGCGGACCCGGCTGGCCGTCGTCATCGGCGCGGTCGGGTTGCTGCAGCTGCTGGAGCCGATCCGCGAGACCTACGGATTCGGTCAGATCAACCTGGTGCTGATGGCCGCGGTGACGCTGGATTGCCTGGTGCGCAAGCCTTTCTGGCCGCGCGGCATGCTGATCGGCATCGCGGTGTCGGTGAAGCTGACCCCGGGCGGCTATCTCCTCTACTTCCTGCTGCGCAAGGACTGGAAGGGCGCGATCACCCTGGTGCTGTCCGCCATCGGCGCGATTGCGGTGGGATTCGTGCTGTTCCCGAAGGATTCACCGCAGTACTGGTTCCACACCCTGTCCGACACCGGCCGCATCGGCCCGCCCTGGTACGCGGGCAACCAGTCGATCAAGGGCTTCGTGTTCCGGCTCGGCTACTCGACCTCGATCTCGACGCTGATCTGGCTGGTGCTGTCGGTGGCCGCGGTGGCGCTGGCCGCGCTGTGGATGAAGCGCCTGCTCGACGCCGGCGCGACGGTCGCGGCCCTGATGGTGAATGCCGCTGCGGTGCTGCTGGTTTCCCCGGTCTCCTGGTCGCACCACTGGGTGTGGATCGCGCCCGCGCTGATCGTGGCCGCCGATGCCGTCGCCCGCGGCCGCCGCAACCCGTGGTTCCTCGGCGCGGCCGGCCTGGCGGTGGTCATGTTCGCCATCGGGCCGATGTGGCTGCTCCCCCACAACCACGACCGCGAACTCACCTGGAACTGGTGGCAGCAGATCATCGGCAACAGCTACGTCATCTTCACCTTCGCCGTCTTCGTCGTGGCGGCCCTGAGCTATCGCCCGAACCCGGACCCGGAAAGGGCCGCGCTGCTCACGGCGTAGGGGTCAAGAAGGCCGCGAGGGCCGCCGCGTAGGCGGGAACGTCTGCGACGCCCATCATTTCGCGCGCCGAGTGCATGGCCAGCTGGGCCGCACCGACATCCACGGTGGACATGCCGGTGCGGGCCGCGGTCATCGGCCCGATGGTGGAGCCGCAGGGCAGATCCGCCCGGTGCACGTAGCGCTGCAACGGGACGTTCGCCTGCGCGCAGGCCAGGGCGAAGGCGCCCGCGCCGGTGGCGTCGGTGGCGTAGCGCAGGTTCTGATTGACCTTGAGCACCGGCCCGCCGTTCACCTCGATGCGGTGCGAAGGCTCGTGCCGGTCCGGATAGTTGGGGTGTGTCGCGTGCGCCATGTCGCCGGAGGCGCACACCGAATCGGCCAGGGCCGCCAGGTATTCCGCGCGTCCGCCGCCGCGGGCGAGCACGATGCGCTCCAGCACCGTGGGCAGCAGACCGGATTGGGCGCCGCGGTCGGACTGGCTGCCGACCTCCTCGTGGTCGAACATGGCCAGCACCGGTGTCGCCGCACCGGGTTCGGCGATGGCGGCCAGGAAGGCCCGCAACCCGGCGTAGCAGGTGCCCTGATTGTCCAGCCGGGGCGCGCTGATCAGATCCAGGTCGCGCCCGATCAGGCTGGAGGGCACCAGATCATGGGTCATCAGCTCCCAGCCCAGCACCGCGCCCGGGTCGATGCCGGAGCGTTCGGCGACGAACGCCAGGAACGAGCGCGGCTCGCCGCCGATCCCCCACACCGCGTTCACGTGCCGTTGCGGATCGAGCTGCACGCCGCGCCGGTCGTCGGAGAGGTGGATGGCCAGCTGCGGCACCCGCAGAATCGGTTCGTCGATGCGAATCAGCTGCTCCCGCACCGTATTTCCGTCGCGCACCGACAGTCGCCCGGAGATGCCGAGATCGCGGTCCAGCCACGAGTTCAGCCAGGCGCCGCCATAGGGCTCCAACCCGACCATCTGCCAGCCCGCCACCGCGGTGTCCGGATGCTGTTTGACCCGCAGATTGGGGCTGTCGGTGTGGGCGCCGACCACCCGGAACGGGCCGGCCTGCCCGGAGCCGGCGGCCGCGTCCGGGCCGCCGGCGGCCCAGGCCACCAGGGAACCGGCGCGCACCACGTAATAGCGGCCCGCGCCACCCGCGGGCCAGGGCGCCGATTCGGACAGCCGGGTGAAGCCGTGCTCGTCGAGTTCGGCTGCGACAGTTCGGCAGACGTGGAACGGCGACGGGGAGGCATCGATGAATGCGCACAGGCCTGCGGCGGTCGCGGTGGTCTCGGCAACGGGCATGGGCTCGAGCTTATCCGCCTCTCCGAGACTTCAGCGGGCAGCTGAGAGCCGTTGACGGGATGGCATTCCGTGCCTGCGTTGAGTGCCGAACCGATCTTGGGGGTACCCGGGGAGTTACCCCGATCCTTGCGAGATCAGTTGTCCCGTTCGGACTGTGCCAGGCTACCCGGGCAGCGGGGCTTCGGCGACGCGGCCCAGCAACCGCACCAGCTCCAGATAGTCGTCACTTCCGAGACTGCGGCGCATTTCGGCCTCGGCGCGCGCCTCCTCGGCGCGCACCTCCTCGACCAATTCCTCACCGCGGCGGCTCAGTCCGATCAGAATGCGCCGGCGGTCGTCGGCCGCCGCGACCCGGAAGATGAGCCCGCGCTCGGCGAGCTGGTCGGCGTGCCGGGTGGCCGAGGACGGGGGTAGCTGCGCCCGCGATGCCAGCTCACTCATGGTGATGCCGATGTCAGCGGACAGATTGGTGAGCATGCACCACTGGTCGGCGGTGAGCCGCCTGGCACACAGTGCGGCGTCCAGGTGACGAAGCCAACTCCGCTCGGCCGCTCGGAGGGCTCCATGCAAGGTGGAAAATCCACCTAGAATTGTCGCCATATTTCCCGCCCGTCAGAAAACCGCTTGAACGAGGGGAAGGGTAGCCCATGTCCCCGTTCGGCGGGAATCCCGAGAACGTCATCGAGATCATCAACATAGTTCCGCAGCAGGGTCCCGGCGGTATCTTCGCGCCATCCTGTGAGGCGGCTATTTCTCTCGCGTTGGAAGAAATCAACTCCGGTTCCGGAATTCTGGGACGAGAATTGCGCGTCACCCACATTGACGGCGGGCGCGAACCCCACCTGGTGGCCGGAGAGGTGGCGGCACTGCTGGCCACCGGCATGGTGCACGCGGTCACCGGCTGGCACACCTCGGCGGTGCGCCGCGCGGTGGAGCGGGTGACGGCCGGACGGGTGCCGTATCTGTTCGCCACCGACCACGAGGGTGTGGAGTCGGTCCCGGACGGGCTGTTCATGATCGGGGCGGATCCCGAACACCAGATCGTGCCCGCGCTGGACTGGCTGCGGCGCTCCTTCGAGGCCCGGCGCTGGGCGATCATCGGCAACGACTACGTGTGGCCGCGGCGCACCGCGCAGGCCGTGCGCGCGGCGCTGCAGGATCCGGAGCTGATTCCGCTGGAGCTGTTCGTGCCCATGCGCACCCGGGATTTCGGCCGGTTCCTCGACGATCCCCGGCTCGACCTGGCCGACGGGATCATCGTGCTGCTGGTGGGCGCCGATGTCGCCCGCTTCAACCTGCAGTTCTCCCGGACGGGGCGGTCCGATCAGCAGGTGCGGGTGAGCCCGGCCGTGGACGAGAACGTGCTGCTGGCCGCGGGCGGCGGCGCGAACCACAATCTGTTCGTGCCGTCGGGCTTCTTCGTGAACGGACCGCACGATCGGGAGCGGCTGGACCGCTATCACCGGCTGCACGGCTGGTTCGCGCCCACGCTCACCAATTTCAGCAATACCAGCTACGAGGCCATCCACACCCTGCACGGCATGGCCGAGCTGGCCGGATCGCTCGAGGTGCGGTGCATCCAGGCCGCGGTGGCGGACCGGCGGGTCGTCGAAACCCCGTGGGGCGAGGTCGGTTTCGACGGGGTGCAAGCAGTCCGCCCGACCTGGCTGGCCAGGGCGGGCGGAGTCGACTTCGAGATTCTGGACGGAATCTAGTTCCGCCGCGCGTGGGACTACGCCTCGACGAGGCTGTCCAGCACCGAGAGGAACAGGCCCAGGCCGTCGTCGCTGGGGCCGGTGAGCGGCTCGGTGGCGTGCTCGGGGTGCGGCATCAGGCCGACCACCCGGCGATTGGCCGAGGTGATGCCGGCGATGTCGCGCTGCGAGCCGTTGGGGTTGCCGCCCGCGTAGCGGAACACCACGCGGCCCTCGCCCTCCAGCTGGTCGAGCACGGCGGTGGACGCCTGGTAGCGGCCCTCGGCGTTCTTGACCGGGATGAGGATCTGGGCGCCCGGCTCGTAGCGGGTGGTCCAGGCGGTGTCGGTCTGCTCGACGGTCAGCCACTGGTCGCGGCAGACGAAGTGCAGGCCCTCGTTGCGGGTCAGCGCACCCGGCAGCAGGCCCGCCTCGCAGAGGATCTGGAAGCCGTTGCAGATGCCCAGGATCGGCATGCCCTGCTCGGCGGCCTTGATGACCTCGCCCATGACAGGGGCCATGGAGGCGATGGCACCGGCGCGCAGGTAGTCGCCGTAGGAGAAGCCGCCGGGGACGACGACCGCGTCGACCTGCTTGAGGTCGGCATCGGCGTGCCACAGCGAAACAGGCTCGGAACCGGCCAGTTTCACCGCCCGGGCGGCGTCGACGTCGTCGAGCGTGCCCGGGAAGGTGATGACACCGATGCGGGCGCTCACAGCCGGACGACCTTCCAGTCCTCGATCACGACATTGGCCAGCAGCGATTCGGCGATCTGCTCCAGGTCGGCGTCGGTGACATTGTCATCGACATCGAGTTCGAATCGCTTGCCCTGCCGCACATCCGAGATGCCGGGGTGCCCGAGACGCCCCAGCGCGCCGACAATGGCTTGTCCCTGCGGATCCAGGATCTCGGCCTTCGGCATCACCTCGACCACGACACGTGCCACGCGTTGCTCCTCAGCTGGTGGGGCGGTGCCCGGCATGCATGCCTGCCGGGCGGGGGGTATCGCTGATCAGCGTAGTTGGCGGGGGCGGCGGACATACCGCCGGGTCGTGCCGTCCGTGGCCTACACCACAGCCCCGCGGGCTACCGTTGAATCATGCACATAGCCCATTTCGGACATTCCTGCATTCTCGTGGAGCTCAACGGCAGCAAGATCCTGTTCGATCCGGGCAATTTCTCGCACGGATTCGAAGGCCTCACCGGATTGGATGCCATTGCGGTGACGCATCAGCATCCCGATCACATCTGCCCGCACCGGATCGAGGCGCTGATCGAGGCGAATCCACAGGCCAGGCTACTGTCCGATCCGCAGACCGCGCTGCTGCGGGGCGAGCCGTGGGAGCCGGTGCACGCCGGAAATATTCTCGAAGTCGGTGATGTCCAAATTACCGGCGGTGGTGGCCGGCACGCGGTCATCCATCCGGAGATCCCCGTTATCGACAACACCGTCTTCCAACTCGGCACTCCGGAGGACCCCGCACAACTCGTGCATCCCGGTGATTCACTCTGGGTTCCGCCGACTCCGGTCGGTGTTCTCGCCATTCCCGCGGTCGCCCCGTGGATGCGCATCAGCGAGGCCGTGGATTACCTGCGTGCGGTAAATCCGCGGGTCGCATTCCCCATCCACTACGGCATCATCGCCCCCGAAGCACAGGGCATCTATTTCGGTCGGCTGAATGAAATGAGTCCGGCCAATACCGAATTCAAGATCATCGAACCCGAGGATCACGCCGAATTCTGATGTCGCACCGCCGGGCGGGAGCGGCCACCGCCCGGCGGCGCGAGCTGTGTAACCCACTGCGGCCGAGGCGGATTCGTGGCGAATCCGCCTCGCCCCGGGTCAGCGGTAGGAGGCCAGGAACAGCGCCTCGGCCAGGGCCATGTGCTCGATCTCCGTCGGATCGACGCTCTCATTGGGCGCGTGGATCAGGCACTTCGGTTCCTCCACGCCCATGAGCATGATCTCCGCCTGCGGATAGGTGTCGGCGAAGACATTGCACAGCGGGATCGACCCGCCCTGCCCCTCGGTGGTGGCGGGACGCCCGTAGGCCGCCTCCATGGCCGCGGACATCGCCCGCCGCGCCGGGCCGTCCGTGCTGCCGACGAACGGCGAGCCGGTGGCCTCGGTCTCGACCGTCACCCTCGCGTGCCACGGCGCGTGCGACTTCAGGTGCGCGGTCAGGGCTTTCAGCGCGTCCTCCGGATTGATGCCCGGCGGAATGCGCAGGTTGAGGCGGGCCCGGGTCCGGGGCTGGATGGCCGCCGAGGAGCCGACCACGGGCGGGACGTCCATACCGAGCACCGTGAGCGCCGGACGGACCCAGAGCATGTCGGCGACCCCGCCATTGCCCAGCAGATGGACGCCGTCGAGAACGCCCGCGTCGGAACGGAATCGGCCCACCGGGTACTCATGACCCTGCCAGACCTGGTCATTGCGCAGCCCGTCGATGGTGGTGTTGCCGTCGACGTCGCGCAGGGTGCCGAGCAGGTGGATCATGGCGGCCAGCGCGTCGGGCGCGGGACCGCCGAACATGCCGGAATGCAAGGGGCCGGAGAGGGTTTCGACGGTGACGACCACATTCACAGTGCCGCGCAGGGTCTGAGTGAAGGTGGGCACGCCGACCGCGAAGTTGCCGCAGTCGCCGATGAGCAGGGTGTCGGCGCGCAGCAGGTCGGCATTGCCGGGCACGAACTCCTCCAGGCCGCCGGTGCCCTGCTCCTCGGAGCCCTCCGAGACCAGCACCAGCCCGACCGGGTACTCGTCGCCGTACACCTTGCGCAGCGCCCGCAGCGCGGTCAGATGCATGACGATATTGCCCTTGCAGTCGGCCGCGCCGCGCCCGTACCAGCGGCCATCCTTTTCGGTGAGCTGCCAGACCGGCGTCTGCCACGCGGCGTCGTCGAGCGGCGGCTGCACGTCGTAGTGGCAGTAGAGCATGACGGTCGGCGCGCCCTGCGGCCCCCGGCTGCGGGCCACGACGGCATTGCTGCCGTCCGGGGTCTCGTGCAGCCCCACCTCGGTCAATCCCTCCGCCTCGAACGCATCGGCCACCCACTGCGCGGCCTTCTCGCACTCCTCGATCGGGAACTGCCGGGCGTCGTACACCGATTTGAACGAGACGAGCTGCGCGAGATCGCTTTTCGCACGCGGCATGAGTTCCCTGACGGCCGCGCGCAGCGCGGCCACCTTCGAATCCTCCTGCACCCCTGCGGTCGTGGTCATGACATCCTCCTGATCACTTGGCGGTATCGGGTTTCACGGTCTCACCCTTCTTCAGGTGACCGATTGTTTCCAGGGTGCGCAGGTTTCCGAAGCTCGACGTCGGATAGGAGATGGCGCGATCGCGGTCGACGGTGTCGGTCAGCAGCTGATCGGCTACCGCACCCGCCCCGAGGTGCGGCTGCGTGGCGGACATCGCCTGCGCTATGACATGCTGATAGTCCATAGTGCTGAATAGTAACCGTTCAGCAACTTTCTCTTGATTACGAAACGGTAGCTGGCCGAACCAGTTTCGATCATGGCCGGCTGGCTACCATCACCTCGGCAAACCCATGCCGAATCTCGATCGGAGGCCATATGACCGGCACCACGGAACCCGACGACGTCTACGCGATGCCCGGCATCAGACGCGCCGCTCCGCACCGTGGCTTCCCGGAGCACGAGATCTTCCCGCAGGTCGCCTACCAGATCGTCCACGACGAACTGATGCTCGACGGCGTCTCCCGGATGAACCTGGCCACCTTCTGCACCACCTGGGTCGACGACCAGGCCCGGCGGCTGATGAACGAATGCCTCGACAAGAACATCGTCGACAAGGACGAGTACCCGCAGACCGCCGAACTCGAGCAGCGCGGCGTGCACATGCTCGCCGACCTGTGGAACTCCCCCGATCCGCGGGGCACGCTGGGCACCTCCACCACCGGGTCCAGCGAGGCCGCCATGCTGGGCGGCCTGGCCGCCAAATTCCGCTGGCGCAAGCGCGGCGGCACCGGCACCCCCAACTTCGTGTGCGGCCCGGTCCAGGTGTGCTGGGAGAAGTTCGCGCGCTACTTCGACGTGGAGATCCGCCAGATTCCGCTGCGCGGCGAGCGCTACACCATTGACCCGGATGAAATCGACGCCTACTGCGACGAGAACACCATCATGGTGGTGCCCACCTTCGGCCAGACCTTCACCGGCCTCTTCGAGGACGTCGAGGGCATCAGCAAGGCGCTCGACGCGCTGCAGGCCGCGACCGGACTCGACATCCCCATCCACGTCGACGCGGCCAGCGGCGGCTTCCTCGCCCCGTTCTGCGCACCCGAAATCTGTTGGGATTTCCGGCTTCCGCGGGTCAAGTCCATCAACGCCTCCGGCCACAAGACCGGTCTCGCACCGCTGGGCGCGGGCTGGGCCATCTGGCGGACCAAGGAGGATCTGCCCGAAGAGCTCATCTTCGATGTCGACTACCTGGGCGGCAATATGCCCACCTTCAACCTGAACTTCTCCCGGCCCGGCGGGCAGGCCGTCACCCAGTACTACGAGTTCATCCGGCTGGGCCGCACCGGCTACCGCAATGTGCAGACCGCCATCTACACCGCAAGCCAGCACCTGGCCAAGGGCATTGCCGAGGCCGGGCCGTTCGAGCTCATCCACGATGCCGATCCGCGCCGCGGCATCACCGCCGTCTCGTGGAAACTGGCCGACGGCGCCGACTACAACCTCTACGACCTGTCCGATCGGCTGCGCACCCGCGGCTGGCTCATCGCCGCCTACCCGCTGCCCGCCGACCGCGAGGACGAGATCATCATGCGCGCGGTGCTGCGCCACGGCTTCACCATCGACATGGCCGACCTGCTGCTCGCCGACCTGCACCGCAGCCTGCAGGTGCTCGGCAAGCACCCGATGACGACCTCGCTCACCCGCGAGGAGGCGGGCGGCTTCCCGCACAACGCACGCGCGGTCGTCCCCACCCCCAAGGCGAAACCGGTGCGGTCCAAGGCCGGTGGCAAGGCCACGATCAACGGCAAGAAGGCCGCCGAGCACGCCAAGACCAAGCACGCCAAATCCAAGGCCGGCAAGAAGTGAGCGCGGCCGGGAGTTCGGCCGTCACCGGATAACCACGGCGGCAACCGAATACCGCGAAGCGGCGGCGGGAATCCCGCCGCCGCTTCATGTTCCGGACTCGGAGCCTAGGCGTCGGCCAGGCCCACGGTGTCGAGGAGCCAGGCGAGCTCGAAGGCCGCCTCCTTCCACTTCTCGTAGCGGCCGCTCACCCCGCCGTGGCCCGCGCTCATCTCCGTCTTGAGCAGCAGCTGCGCATCGCCGGTCTTGGTGGCGCGGAGTTTGGCCACCCACTTGGCCGGCTCCACGTACAGCACGCGGGTGTCGTTGAGCCCGGTGATGGCCAGGATCGCCGGATAGTCCTTCGCCTCGACGTTCTCGTAGGGCGCGTAGGACTTCATGTACTGGTAGACTTCCTTGTCCGCCAGGGGATTACCCCACTCGTCCCACTCGGTGACGGTCAGCGGCAGCGACTCGTCCAGGATGGACGTCAGCGGGTCCACGAAGGGCACATTGGTCAGGATGCCCGCGAACAGCTCGGGCGCGAGGTTCGCCACCGCGCCCATCAGCAGCCCGCCCGCGCTGCCGCCCTCGGCGAGCATGCGGTCCGGCGCGGTGACACCGGAATCCACCAGATGCCGTGCGCAGGCGACGAAGTCGGTGAAGGTGTTCTTCTTCTCGAGCTTCTTGCCCTCCTCGTACCAGCGCCGGCCCATCTCGCCGCCACCGCGGACATGCGCGACCGCGTAGACCATGCCGCGATCCAGCAGCGACAACCGTCCCACCGAGAAGTACGGATCCATCGGCGCCTCGTAGGAGCCATAGCCGTAGAGCAGCAACGGTTTCGGACCGGCCGGGGCATCCTTGCGCATGACCACCGAGATCGGCACCCGGGTGCCGTCCGCGGCCACCGCCCAATCCCGGTGCTGCACATAGTCGTCGGGGTTGTAGTCGCCGAGCACCACCTGCTCCTTGCGCAGCAGCAGCTCGTCGGTGTCGGGCACGTAGTCGAAGATCTTCATCGGGGTGATGTAGGAGGTGACCCCGACCCGCAGCATCGGCTGCTCCCACTCCGGGTTGGCGCCGAACCCGGAGTCGAACAGCTCGAGACCGAAATCGATCTCGTGCAGTTCGCCGTACCCGGTGTCGGTCAGCGGCCAGACCGCGGCCCGCTGCATCGCGTCGCGCCGATAGCTGACCGCCAGCTTGTCGGAGAAGGACTCCAGGCCGTTGAGGCGGACATCGTCGCGGTGCGGAATCAGGATGGTCTGGTTGGTCGGATCGTGCAGCGGCGCCTCGGCGAGCACGAAGTTCTCGGCCTTGACCCCGTCGACCACGTCGTTGTGCAGGATGAGCAGTTTGTCCTCGCCGCCCACCACCGCATGATCGACCGAGTACTCGACGCCCTCGCGCCGGGGCATGATGAGCCGGAATTCGCCCTCGGGATTGTCGGCCTCCAGGATCCAGTTCTCGGTGGTGATCTTGGATTCGACGTAGAGCAGCAGGTACTTCTCCGAATTGGTCGCCGTCACGCCCACCGAGTAGTGGGCATCCGGCTCATGGAGAACCTGGACATCGGCCGACATCGGCGTGCCCAGCTTGTGCCGCCAGACGGTGTCGGACCGCCACGCGTCGTCGTAGGTCGAGTAGAAGACGTACGCGCCGTCGAGCGACCAGGTCGCGCCCTGGGTGACGCCGGTGATCTCGTCGGACAGCAGCTCACCGGTGGTCAGGTTCTTGAAGCGCAGGACATAGCGCTCGTCACCGGAGGTGTCCTCCGAGTAGGCCAGCATGTCACCGGCGTGGCTGATGGAGAACGCGCCGAGCGCGAAGTAGTCGTGGCCCTCGGCCAGCTCATTGGAGTCCAGCAGGACCACCTCGCCGGGCATGGTGGCCGACGCCTCCAGCTTGGGCGGGGTCCAGTCGTCCGGACCGGCGATCGGGCAACGGCAGTGCACGCCGTGCTGTTTGCCCTCGAAGGTGCGCGAGTAGTACCAGAACTCGCCCATCCGGGTCGGGAGCGACAGATCGGTCTCCTGGATCCGCGACTTGATCTCCTCGAAGATCTTTTCCCGCAGCGGGCCCAGCTTCGCGGTCTGCGCGTCGGTATAGGCGTTCTCCGCCTCCAGATACGCGATGACCTCGGGATCCGTCTTCTCCCGCAGCCACTCGTACTCGTCGATGAAGACATCCCCGTGGTGCACGCGCTCCATCGGAGCCCGCTTGGCGATCGGCGCCACCACCGCGTCGTCTACTGAGATCGCGCTACCACTGTCCAAAGCCATGGGCACCACGTTAGTAGCGATCCCCCACCGCGGGCCCCCGACCCGGCAATACCGGGCGTGGTGCGGCTCCCGCGCCGGTCGAGCGCGGGATCCGCCCGGTAGCCGTCACCGTATCCGTCGCTGCCGCGTCCCGTTGGCGTGCTGATGCTGCTCGTAGAGGTAGAAGACGGCGGCCTTGCGACGAGCACATTGGTCGGTTGGGCAACTTCGGTGGATCCGAAGAATGCTGTGGGCCAATTCCGCTGTGAAACGCTCGGGAACCACCGCACAGCTGTCGGAGACCGGGGCGGCTCGTTGCGGGGACCATGGCGTGCGCACCACATACCTCCTTCCACTGACAGAAGATGGAATATCCGATCCGAAGCCCTCACAAACCCTGGCATTATGAGTGCGATCTACATCACCGACCAGTACTGCTGGTGCGCACAGGGGAGGCCGACAGTGGAAGCGAAGAACCGCGTCATCGAAGCCGATGCGGTGTGGCGGCGCGGAGACGACACCGCCGACGGCGTCGAGATCGCCTTTCTGGCCAGTGGAAACATCGGATTACGAGACTCCCGCAATCCGGACGGGCCAGTACTGATCTTCACCCCCGGCGAATGGGAAGCCTTCGTGGCCGGGGCCAAGGACGGCGAATTCAACCGGCCCGGAGCCTGATTCGGGCGTGCCCGGCTCGAAATGAGCCGGGCACAACACTGTTCAGGCCCCTATCGCCGCACCGATGGTCGGCCACGACTCGTGCAGGGTGTCCTGCCAGTACGACCACGAATGCGTGCCCACCGGCGAGTGCTCCACCCGCGCCGGAATGTTCATGGCGCGCAACCGCTGCTCGAACGCGGTGACACAGGCGTCCACCCCGAATTCGATGGGGCCGCCGAAGAAGATGTTCTCCGGCAGCTGCGGCTTGATCTCCAGCTCGTGCGGGCCGGGCAGGCCGGTGCCGGTGGACAAGAAGATGGTCTTGCCGCGCAGCGCCTCGGCCAGTACCGCCGGATTGTGCTCCGTCCACGCCGGACTGCCCGGCGCGCCCCACATATTGAGCGGGTTGCCACCGCGATTGGCCACCGAGAACATCATGGCGCCCTGCGCGATCGTGGTGTCCGGGCAGGCGCTGTAGCCCGCTACCGCCCGATACAGCTCCGGATGCCGCACCGCCAGCACGAAGGCCGCGATGCCGCCCATCGACAGACCACCGATGGCGTTCACCCCGCTACCGGCGAAGTATCCGTCGATGATGGGCGGAAGCTCTTGTGTCAGAAAGGTTTCCCACCTGTAGCGGCCGAAGCGCGGGTCGTCGGACACCCAGTCGGTGTAGTAGCTGGCCTGGCCGCCCATGGGCAGCACCACGTTCACGTCCTTACCCTGGAAGAAGGGTTCGGCGTCGGTGGCATTGGTCCAGGTGCTCTGCGTCGCACCGGGATCCAGGCCGTCGAGGAGATAGTAGCTGGGGCGGTCACCGCCCGCGGCCGGATGCAGGACCTGCACCTGGATGGTGCGGCCCATGGCCGCGGAGTCGATGAAGATCGCCGAGCGGGTGGCGCTCAGCTGGTCGACGCGGACGACCTGGCCCGCGTGCGCGATTGCCGGCGGGACGGCCAGCGGATAAAGCAAACCTGCAGCGATCGCCAAAACAGCTGCGGCAACGACTCTTCGACGCATGTCCCCACCTTCATCAGCCCACCACAATCACCATCAAACGTAACTCGAGTGGCTATTGCGACGCGTGGGAATGGGGTTATGGCGTGTCGTTGGCTAACCACGCGGTCCGGATATGGTAATGCGGGTCGACTATCAGTCGGCGGCAATTCTGGACAATGCGCCCTTGATGGATCCCGCCAGGTAATCCAGGTCCGCGCGCGCCGGACTGGTCGGCCGGGCCCGCAGCCCGAATCCGTCGCCCGGA
The DNA here is from genome assembly GCF_053601595.1 of Nocardia sp. NPDC004711. NCBI lineage: Bacteria > Bacillati > Actinomycetota > Actinomycetes > Mycobacteriales > Nocardiaceae > Nocardia > Nocardia sp. NPDC004711. The sequence continues at coordinate 226,255 of NZ_JBSGCB010000001.1, forward strand.
GTGCGGGGAATCACGTGCAGATGCACGTGGAACACCTCCTGCCCCGCCGTGACCCCGTCGGCCAGGAAGAAATTCACTCCGTCACAGTGCACCTCGGACTCCCGCAGGCCCGCCGCGATGCGCTGCCCCACCTGAAACAGCTTGCCGCCCAACGCCGGATCTAGCTCCGCCAGGCTCCGGACGGGCGTCTTCGGAATCACCAGCACATGCCCGGGCGTCACCGGCCGAATATCCATGAACGCCAGGCAATCCTCGTCCTCGTACACCTTGGACGACGGTGCCCGCCCGGCAACGATGTCGGAGAAGATCGTGTAAGGGTTCATGCCCGCAGAGCCTAGAGCCCCCTACCCCGCACCCGCCCGACTCGACCCAGTGGCCGGGCGAGCGACCCCGCAATCCTTCGCCTACAACCCGTTCGCCCCCGGCTCCGTTCCGGAGCCGGGGGCGAGATTCGAGAGTCGTTGTATCCCTAGAGGATCGGCGACGGCGTGTAGCGGGCGGCCTGCGGATTCGCGTCGACCAGCTTCTGGACCTGGGCGATCACATCGGCGGTCTGCGCCTCGGCCGCGCCGATGAAGGCGGAACGGTCGGCCAGGGCCGCGTCCAGGGCGGCCCGGTCCAGCGGCATGCGGTCGTCGGCGGCCAGGCGGTCCAGCAGATCGGGTTCGCGGCCCTGCTCACGCATGGCCAGCGCCACCGCCACCGCGTGCTCCTTGATGACCTCGTGGGCGGTCTCGCGGCCCACGCCCGCGCGCACCGCCGCCATCAGGATGCGGGTGGTGGCCAGGAACGGCAGATAGCGATTGAGCTCGCGGTCGACCACGGCCGGGTACGCGCCGAATTCGGCCAGCACGGTCAGGAAGGTCTCCATCATGCCGTCGATGGCGAAGAAGGCGTCCGGCAGCGCGACCCGGCGCACCACCGAGCAGAACACGTCGCCCTCGTTCCACTGCGCGCCCGCCAGCTCGGCCGCCATCGAGCCGTAGCCGCGCAGCACCACCTGCAGGCCGTTGACGCGCTCACACGAGCGGGTGTTCATCTTGTGCGGCATGGCCGAGGAGCCCACCTGACCGGGCTGGAAGCCCTCGGTGACCAGCTCGTGGCCCGCCATCAGGCGAATGGTGTGCGCGAACGAGGACGGGCCCGCGCCCACCTGCACCAGCGCGGAGAGCACATCGTGGTCCAGCGAGCGCGGGTAGATCTGGCCCACGCTGGTGAACACGTTCGCGAAACCCAGGTGGCCGGCCACCTTCTGCTCCAGCTGCGCCAGCTTGGCCGCGTCGCCGCCGAGCAGGTCCAGCATGTCCTGCGCGGTGCCCATCGGACCCTTGATGCCGCGCAACGGGTATCGGTCGATCAGCTCCCGCAGCCGGGTCAGCGCGATGAGCAATTCGTCTGCGGCGGAAGCGAATCGCTTGCCGAGGGTGGTGGCCTGCGCCGCCACATTGTGCGAGCGGCCCGCCATCACCAGCGGCTGATACTGGGCGGCCCGCTCCGCCAGCCGGGCCGCGATGGCCACGCCGTGGCCGTACACGTGCTCGAGCGACAGCCGGATCTGCAGCTGCTCCACGTTCTCGGTGAGATCCCGCGAGGTCATGCCCTTGTGCACGTGCTCGTGTCCCGCGAGCGCGTTGAACTCCTCGATCCGGGCTTTCACGTCGTGCCGGGTGACCCGCTCGCGTTCCGCGATCGACTTCAGATCCACCCGATCGATGACCCGCTCGTAGTCCTCGACGACCCCCGCCGGAACGTCCACCCCCAACTCGGCCTGGGCCCGCAACACCTCCAGCCACAACCGCCGCTCGAGCACGATCTTGTTCTCGGGAGACCACAGATGAACCAGCTCGGGGCTGGCGTAGCGGGTGGCAAGGACGTTCGGCACAAGACTCACGTTGTCCCAGTTTACCGGTGGGTTTCCCACCGGTTTGCCCCGCCGTCACCGCGGCGGAAATTCGCTCCGGCGGAGCTTCCCGGGAGTTCCCGGGAGTCGGGCCGAGTTATGCCGGTGGGGCGACGATGTCGATGATCTCGAGCAGCGCGCCCCGCGCCATGCGCCGGGGCTGCGGGTCGAATTCACCGAGCGCGGTCACCACCGCCCCATCGACGACCGCCACCAGGCGGCGGGTCTGTTCGGTGCGCACCACGCGGTCCGAGCGGCGCAGCACGTCGGTCAGCAGCTCGTCCAGCTGGCTGCGTAGTCGCAGCTGGACCTCTCGTAGTTCCGGGTGTCGGGCGGACGCGACCGAGCGCTCGTAGCGGGCGATCAGCTGGCCCCGCGCGTCCAGGTCCTGAATCTCCGGACCCACCAACAGGTCCAGCACCAATTCCACGGTGGCCTCCGCCCCACGCCGACGGTGCGTGACCTCGCCGACGCGGCGGCGCATGGCCTCCAGTTCGGCATTGCCGGAGAACTCGACCGCGCGCGCGATCAGATCCTCGAGCGATTCGAAGTAGTAGGTGGTCGACGCGAGCGGCAGATCCGCCCGGGTTGCCACCGAGCGGTGCCGGACCGCTTCGAAGCCACCTTCGAGCAGGAGCTCGGCGGCGGCACAAACCAGCGCTTGGCGACGCCGTTCGCCTTTCGGAGTCGTCGCAGTGGTCACGGTGCAATCGTGCCAGTCATCACCGGCGCTGTGTTCATTTTGCCCACTGCGCTCAATCTCCTTGGCAGATCAGGCCAAATACCGTTCCAACCGGTCCAGTGCCGCTTCGATGTCGGCGCCGGCTCCGGCGAACGAGAAGCGAACCGTGTGATGGCCGTTGCGGGTGTCGAAATCGATGCCGGGAGCCAGCGCCACGCCGGTGGCGTCGAGCACCTCGGTGCACCAGCGCATCGAATCATCGGTCAGGTGAGCGATATCCGCGTAGGCATAGAACGCACCGTCGGCAGGGGCGAGGTCGGTGATGCCGAGCTTGGGCAGCCCCGACAGCAGCAGCTGGCGATTCGCCGCATAGCGCCGCACATGACCGTCCAGTTCGGCTTTGGCCTCCGCACCGAACGCGTGCACCGCCGCGAACTGAGAAATAGCCGGAGGGCACACGGTCATATTGGACGCCAGTCGCTGCAGCGCCGGGCGCAGCGATTCCGGCACCAGCATCCAGCCCAGCCGCCAGCCGGTCATGGAGAAGTATTTGGACACCGAGCCGATGACCACCGAATCCCGAGAGGTCTCCCAGGCCGAAGAGGTCGGCTCGGTGCCGGCATAGACGATGCCGTGGTAGATCTCGTCGGAGATGAGCAGCGTCCCGTGCTCGTCGCACCAGCGGGCCAGCGCTGCCAGCTCCGCCGGCGCGATCATGGTCCCGGTCGGATTGGCCGGGCTCGCCACGATCAGGCCCGCGGGCGGCTCCGGCAGCGCCTCCAGCATGGCCACGGTCGGCTGGAACCGGGTCTCCGGCCCGCAGTCCAGTTCGACCACATCGCAGCCCAGCGCGGTCAGCGTGTTCCGGTAGGCCGGATAGCCCGGCCGGGCCACCACCACGGTGTCGCCGGGATCGAAGGCCGCCAGGAAGATGAGGGTGAACGCGCCGGAGGAACCGGTGGTCACCACGACATCGTCCGCGTCCACGCGCACCCCGTAGGTGCTGCGGTGATGCTCCGCGATGGCCTCCCGCAGCGCCAGGGTCCCGAATGTCTCGGTATAGCCCAGCAATTCGGAATCCATGGCCGCCTTGGTGGCGCGCAAAACCGCCGCCGGAGCGGGCGTGGACGGCTGCCCCGCGGCCAGCACCAGTACATCTCCGCGTGTCCGGGCCCGTTCAGCTGCTGCTTTCCAGACGTCCATCACGTAAAAAGGTGGAATGGTCGACCGGCGAGATTCGATACGCACTCGACAGACGGTAGAGCACCGACTCCCCCGCCTGTCCGGGAACTGCCACCCGAATGCCTGAGGAGGCGGCTGTGCAGGGGGGACCAGCAGCCACCGGGACCACCCCGGAGGCCGACCCGCACCCACCCGAATCCGCGCCACCGCGGACAGCCGGCGCGACGGACAGCTATACGCCGGGTGTGCGGTCGCAGCTGGCATTCCAGGACGAGCCGTCGCGGGGTCAGGAGGCGCTGGACCGGGTCCGGCGGTCGGTGGTCCGGCTCGCGGGGCAGGCGATCGCCTGGCTGCGGCTGTACGCGCCGATCGCGCGGGAACGCGCGATCGAGCTGTGGGCCCGGCGGCCGCGCTCGTGGGCCGAGACCGTCGAGCTGGTGCGGCGGGGCCGGGCCGAAGCGCGGCGGCAGTGGCCGGTGGTGCGCGCGTGGAGCATTCGGCACCGGGTGCTGATCGCCGGTGTGGTCGCGGTGCTGGTGCTCGCGAGCGCGGACGGCGCGCTGGGCCTGCTGCCCACCGACGCCGAGGTGGGTCCCGGTGTGGCGCTGCGGGTTCCGGTGCAGTATCCGCTGCAGGTGCAGGCCTCCCCGGAGACGTCGAAACGGTATCTGGACGCCATCAACAACGGTGAGCATCTGCGCGAGCAGGCGGTGGTCTCGGCGGCCGCGGCGGCCACGCTGGAGCGGGCCAAGGCGGAGGCCGCGGCGGCCGTCGCCGGGCAGCCGCAGCCATGGATGACGCCGTCACCGGACAGTTCGCTGCCGCCCGGCTTCGTGATTCCCGGCGCCGGCGGGTTCGCGCTGCCCGCGAAGGGCGTGTTCACCTCCGGATTCGGCGCGCGCTGGGGCACCTTCCACGCGGGCATCGACATCGCCGCGCCGCTCGGCTCACCGATCTACGCGGTGGCGGCGGGCACCGTCATCGACGCGGGCCCGGCCCAGGGCTTCGGACTGTGGGTGCGCATCCGCCACGACGACGGCACCATCTCCGTCTACGGGCACATGTACGACTTCTCGGTGTCGGTCGGCGAGCGCGTCCCGGCGGGCCTGCAGATCGCGCGCATCGGCAATCGCGGCGACTCGACGGGACCGCACCTGCACTTCGAGATCATCATCAACGGCCAGCACGTGGACCCGCAGCCCTGGCTGGCCCAACACGGCATCATCGTCGGCTGAGCGCTCCCGCCTCCCCGAGACTTCAACGCACGGCTCGGGAGCCGTTGACCGTTGGCGACGCGTGCCGGCGGTTCAGGGCCGAAACAATTTCGGGGGTACCCGGGGAGTTACCCGGATCGGCGCGAAATCAGTTGTCGCGCCGGCATTCGAACTTCAGGCGCGATATTCGGATTTCGGGTCGGCATTCGCCTTCAGGCGGAGGCTGGGACGGTGATGCGCCCCTCGGTGGCCGCCAGCGCGATATCGGTGCGGAAGTGGCCGCCCGGCAGCTTGATTCCGGCCAGCCGGTCGTAGGCGTTCTTGCGGGCCTCGGCGAGATCCGCGCCCTGGCCGACGATGGCGAGCACGCGGCCGCCCGCGGACACCAGCACGCCGTCCTCACGTTGCGCGGTGCCGGCGTGCAGCACCTCGGATTCGGTTCCGGTGCCGGTGGATTCGGCCCCGGTGATGACATCGCCGCTGCGCGGGCGGGCCGGGTAGTTCTCGGCGGCCAGCACCACGGTGACGGCGGCACCGTCCTTCCAGCGCGGCGCGGGCACCTGGTCCAGGGTGCCGGTCGCGGTGGCGTACAGCAGCTCGCCCAGCGGGCTGTCCAGCATGGCCAGCACGGCCTGGGTCTCGGGATCGCCGAAGCGGCAGTTGAATTCGATGACGGCCGGCCCGGCCTGCCCGACGGCGAGACCGGCGTACAGCAGGCCGCTGAACGGCACGCCGCGGCGAACCATCTCGGCCGCAACGGGTTTCACCACATCATTGACAATGGCCTGCAGGGTCTGGTCCGGCAGCCACGGCAGCGGCGTGTACGCGCCCATGCCGCCGGTGTTCGGCCCGGTGTCGCCGTCGCCGACCCGCTTGTGGTCCTGCGCGGGCAGCAGCGGCACCACGGTCTCGCCGTCGACCAGGCAGAACAGCGACACCTCGGGGCCGTCGAGGAACGACTCCAGCAGCACCGGGTGGCCCTGCTCGAGCAGTTCGGCGCCGTGCTCGCGGGCCACCGACCGGTCCGGGGTCACCACGACGCCCTTGCCGGCGGCCAGGCCGTCGTCCTTGACCACCCAGGTCGGCCCGAAACGATCCAGCGCCGCATCCAATTCGCCCGGATGATCGACGATCTCGCTGTGCGCGGTGCGCACCCCGGCCGCGTTCATGACGTCCTTGGCGAAGGCCTTCGAGCCCTCGATCCGCGCGGCGGCGGCGGACGGGCCGAACGCCGGGATACCGGCGGCCCGCACCGCGTCGGCCACGCCGAGCACCAGCGGCACCTCGGGTCCGACCACGACCAGATCGACGCTCAGCTCCTGGGCGAGCGCGGTCACCTCCGCCCCGGAGGTGGCGTCCACCGCACGCACCTCGGCGTGCTGGGCGATGCCGGCATTGCCGGGCGCCGCATACACGGCGGACACCGCCGGGTCCTTGCGCAGTGCCAGGACGAGGGCATGTTCACGGGCTCCGGAACCGATGACGAGTACGCGCACGGCAGACAGCTTAAAGGGCTGGGCAGATGCAATCGGTAGCGGTCTGTTGTGCGTTCGCGCGGGGGTGTCCTTCCCCGCGTAAGGTCCGGGGCATGGCTTCTGTTTTCTCCGCAATCATCGACGGTCAGCTGCCGGGCCGGTTCGTCTGGGAGGACGACGAATTCGTCGGTTTCCTCACGATCGCCCCGGTGACGCAGGGGCACACGCTCGTCGTGCCGCGCAAGGAGATCGACCAGTGGCAGGACGTCGATCCGGGCACCTTCGCGCGCCTGACCGCGGTCGCCCAGAAGATCGGCCAGGCCGTGCGGGCCGCCTGGGACGCCCCGCGGGCGGGCCTGCTCATCGCGGGCCTCGAGGTGCCGCACCTGCACATGCACGTCTTCCCGGCCTTCCACCTGGGTGACTTCGACATCAGCGGGGCGGACCCGGAACCCAGCAAGGAATCCCTCGACGAGGCGCAGGCCATGATCAAGCAGGCCCTGCGCGACCTCGGTTACGGCGCGAACGTCCCCGCGTAGTGAACCCGGGTGCCCGCGTCCCGCGCGGGCACCCCGCTCAGCGCGGTTCGCGCGGCAGCCGGACGGTGAACGTGGTGCCCTCCCCCGGCTCGCTGGTCACCGACACCTTGCCGCCGTGCGCGTCGACCAGCGCATGCACGATCGACAGTCCCAGTCCCGTACCGCCGCTGTCCCGGCTGCGGGACGCATCGGTGCGATAGAAGCGTTCGAAGACCCGCTCGGCCTGCTCGGCCTCCAGTCCCGGCCCGGTGTCGGCGACCTCGATGAGCACCTCGTCGGCGGCCGGGGTGAGCCGCACCGTCACCTCCGCCTCGGGCGGGGTGTGCACCAGCGCGTTGTTGATCAGATTGGCCAGCACCTGCCGCAGTCGCGTCTCGTCGCCGAGCATCTCCAGAGTGCCGGGCCCGGGCCGGATTTCGAGGTCGATCTTGCGTTCGGGCCCCTCCGAGTGCTGAGCCGCCGCCAGGGCGCGGGCACTGTGCACGGCATCGCTGGCCATCATGAGCAGGTCCATCGGCCGCCGTTCGATCGGTCGCTGCGCGTCCAGCCGGGCCAGCATGAGCAGGTCCTCGACCAGCAGCCCCATCCGCTTGGACTCGCGTTCGATGCGGTCCATCAGCATGTCCGGATCGGTGATCGCGCCCTGCCGGTACAGCTCGGAGAAACCCTTGATGGTGGTGAGCGGGGTGCGCAGTTCGTGGCTGGCGTCGGCGACGAAGCGCCGCATCTTGGCCTCGGAGCGCCGCGCCGCCTCCTCGGAGGCCTCGGTGGCGGCGAAGGCCTGCTGGATCTGGGTCAGCATGGTGTTCAGCGACTGTGAGAGGTGGTCGACCTCGGTGTCGGTGCCGCGCACCGGAACTCGCTGATGCAGGTCGCCGCCCGCGATGGCGGCCGCGGTGCGCTCGACCTCCCGCAGCGGCCGCAGACTGCGCCGGATCACGATGCGTGCCACCGCCGCCAGCGCCGCCAGTACCAGCGCGCCGATCACCAGTTGCAGCACGATCAGCTTGTCCAGCAGCGAGTTCGTCTCGTCCATGCGCAGTGCGATGGTGCTGGTGCCGTACTCGTTGACGGTCCGCAGCACCCGCCACTCCTCGGTGGACGCGCCCACCGAGCCGACGGTCTCCGGCCGGTTGCCCAGGTCCGCGGGCACCTCGGGCTGCTGCACGCCCGCCGACAGGCTCAGCGTGACCTGGCCCGTCGCATCCTGCACCTGCACCCAGTACAGGTGCGGCGGCCGTTCCCGCCCGCGCACGGTGGGCAGCGGTTCCGGACGTTGCGCGCCGGGCGCGGCCCAGCTGTGAGCGGCGTCGTAGAGCTGCCGGTCGATGCGTTCGACCAGCACATTGCGCATCAGCGAGGTGACCGCGATACCCGAGACCAGCAGCCCGAATCCGACCAGGGACACCAGCGCGAGCACCAGGGTGGTGCGCAGCGGCACCGCGGCGAGCCGGTCGGCGAGCTTGCCCCGGAGACTGCGAGCCGTGCCTTTGCCGTCGACCGGCGGGGCAGCGTTCACGCGTTGGCCGTCTTACCGCGCGGCTCCCGCATGACGTAGCCGACCCCGCGCAGGGTGTGGATGAGCCGATCCGGTCCGGTGTCGACCTTTTTGCGCAGGTAGGACACATAGGTTTCGACCACGCCGACCTCGCCGCCGAAGTCGTAGCGCCAGACGTGGTCCAGGATCCGCGGCTTGCTCAGCACGGTGCCGGCATTGACCAGGAAGTACCGCAGCAGCGTGAACTCGGTGGGTGACAGGGCAACCGGTTCGCCCGCCTTCCACACCTCGTGGGTGTCGTCGTCGAGTTCGATATCGGCGAACCGCAGCCGCGACGTCTTGGTCTCCGGCGCCGAGCGCCCGGACCGCCGCAGAATCACCCGCAGCCGCGCGACCACCTCTTCGAGGCTGAACGGCTTGGTGACGTAGTCGTCGGCCCCGAGCGTCAGTCCGGTGATCTTGTCGTCCACGTCGTCACGCGCGGTCAGGAACAGCACCGGGGCGTCGATCCCGTCGGCCCGGAGCCGCCGCAGCAGCCCGAACCCGTCCATCCCGGGCATCATCACATCGATGATCAGGGCATCCGGCCGGAAGGTCTTGGCCTTGTCCAGCCCCTCGGTGCCGCTCGCGGCACTCGCGACCTCGAACCCTTGATACCGCAGGCTCACCGACAGTAGCTCGACGATCATGGGCTCGTCGTCAACGACGAGCACCCTCGCCTCGGGTTCGCGCGGCTGAACGGGCACACCTGTCATAAGGCCATATTCTGCGCTTCCCCCGCGAAGAACCTGACCCTTCCCTGGGAGTTTCCTGCGAGGAGCACACCAACCTGGACACCCGACGGTCGGGGAACTACCAGGAACGTGGATCGACCGTCACGGGGAATGAATTGATGGTCGCAAGGACGGGTCCCGGTTTGTTCATGCCCTCGAGGTCCAGCGGCTCTACATGCGCATAGACATCGTTCTGTGGCGATGTCGCCGGTGTAGGTCACCTCCGCGCCCTTGCAGAGATGTTGCTGATCTACCCCCTTCGTAGATCAGCAACATCGACAACGGGTCAGCCCTGCTCGCGTTCGATTTCGCCGAGCAGCGTGGCGAGCGACTCATTTAGCCAAAGGTTAAGTGCGCGTATAGATTCGGGTCGACCGGATTTGCGACGAACCTCTTCCGGGATTGCGACAACACTGAAGAGGGACGCAGGTGTCCGAGCTGGAATTGTCAAGCGACACCACATCCGAGGTGCCGAAGGACGACCGACCGGCGTACTGGCGCGAGCAGGTTTCCACCAATCAGGGCGGAGCGCGGATCGACTTCAGCGATTGGCCGAACTTCGATGGCGCGCTGCGGGTTCAGCGCCTGGCGGGCTATCAGTTGGGCGACTTCCAGAATGTGCAGTTCGAATCCACCGAGATTTCCTATGAACGCACGCCGGCCCAGGTCGAGGCGGACGGCGACCGCAGCGCCCGATTGCTGATCCCGCGCAGCGGAACCCTCGGTATCGAGCAACACGGCACACGAGTGCTGCTGCGGCCTGGTCAGATGGGCGTCGTGGATTGGGGCCAGCGCATGGTGCTCTCCCACGCCGACCACGTGCGGAGCTGGATTCTGAACGTTCCCGCCGGCACCCTGCGCTTGTCTCCCGGTGGACCGCCGCATCTGGCATTGGACGCCCACGACCCGCTGCTCGGGTCCGTGCTTGCGCTCACCGAACAGCTCGACCGCCACGGCGACACGATGACGGCGGCCCAATTCTTGAAGATCAGCACGCACTGGACCGGGCTACTGGCCGGTGCTCTGGACGAACGCTGGGCCCCGGAGAACACGAAACTGGCCGCGATATCCCGAGATGCGCGCCTGCACATTCGCAGATACTCCGATGATCCGCGGGTCACTGTGGAAACCGTCGCCGAATATCTCGGCATCACACGTCGCCAGCTCGAACGTGCCATGCGAGTGGCGGGCACTACTCCCCATAGCTACCTGCTCACCGCCCGTCTCGAACGGGCGGTGGCACGCCTCTCCGATCCACGGAATCGACGCCGAACCATCGCCGATATCGCCTACGAGAGCGGGTTTTCGGCTCTGTCGGTCTTCAACAAGGCCTGCCGGGACAGATACCACGCTTCTCCTGGCCGGCTACGGCAACGAAGCGTCTAGCCAGACGAGATGGATCGATGGCCGCCCTCGCCGGGCACCAGCAACTCGCGGCGGCCCAGATCGATAGTGTGATTGGTCTCACACCGCAGATGCGGCCCCGCGCTATCCAAGTTGCTCTCGCTCAAAAGGAAGCAGGCTCTGACCCGATTTTGCAGGTCAGAGCCTTTTTGAGCCCCCTGTCAGGATTGAACTGACGACCTTTCGCTTACAAGGCGAGTGCTCTACCACTGAGCTAAGGAGGCGGAAAGCGGTGCCATCATAACCGGGGTGGCCGGCTGCGCGGAAAAGCCGGCGTCCCAGTCGGAACGATGCTGCGTGGAGGACCGGAGCGCGGCCGGGCGACGCTCGTGGCATCGACCAGCCGCGTTCGGAAGCCGTTCGCGCAGTATCGGACTAACCGCAGGGTGTCAGGACTGAGCCGCCTGACGAGCCGCGTCGTCCGCCGCCATGGCGTCACGCAGGCTCTTCGGACGCATATCCGTCCAGTTCTTCTCGACGTACTCGACGCACGCGGCGCGGCTGTCCTCGCCGAAAACGACTCGCCAACCCGCCGGAACCTCGGCGAAGGCGGGCCACAGGGAGTGCTGTTCCTCATCGTTGACCAGGACGAAGAACCGGCCGTCTTCGTCATCGAAGGGATTGGTGCTCATTTCACCTCACTGGATACTGGCGCTGTGTACGGGAACGTAGACGGATCGTCCAGTCACCGCAGTGATGGAACGAGCCCCCGACGTTGATTCGACCCTAGCAAGGCAGGCGTTACCGCTGGGCGGTTACCTGCACTTCGTTCAGGCCGCGAAGAATTCGAGCAGGATCTTGTTGACGGCCTCCGGTTGTTCCAGATAGCCGAAGTGTCCGGCGTCGGGAACCTCCTGGTAACGGGCTCCCGGAATGATATCGGCGACCTCGCGGGAAAGGTAGGGCGGGATCATCCGATCGTCCGCGAAGCCCATGGACAGGCAGGGCACGGTGATGGCCCGGTAGGCCTCGGTGCGGTCGAAGTCGTGGTCCATGCGCCGCTGGGCGCGCACGCCGGGCGAGGCCGGGCCGCCGGTGAATTCGAACAGGTCGAGCCAGTCGCGAGCGGCGTGCGGGTCGGCCATGGTGGCCGGCGAGAGGTTCATGATGGCGGTCATGGCGGCCTCGTATTTGGCGGGCAGCCGGGTGCCGGAGGCGTCGAGTTCGTGTTCGCCGAACGAGAGCGTCTTCTGGAACTGGTCGAGCCGGGCGTGTCCGGCCATGAAGATGGCCTTGCGGACCAGGTCGGGCCGGGCCAGCGCGAGTTCCTGCGCGACCCGCGCGCCCATGGACTGACCGACCACCAGGGCCGGTCCCTCGTCGAGGAATTCGATGAGGGCGGCGGTGTCGCGCACCAGGTCCTCGATGGTGATCCCGGTGGGCGATTCGAAGGACGGTGCGATGCCGCGGTTGTCGAAGGTGCAGACCCGGAATCCGGCGGCGACCAGCGCGGGCACCTGGTGCAGTTCCCACACCCGGCCGCCGCTGCCGGTGCCCATGATCATGACGACCAGCGGCGCGGACCCCTTGACGTCGGTGCCCTTGGACCGGTCTCCCTTGACCTGGTAGTTCAGCGAGATTCCGTTCACCGTCGCCAACGGCATGCTTGCGACCCCTTCGCCACGTTTCCGATTTGCACGTTCCGTAGACCGTATAGGCATGGGGGCCCGGAACGTTTCGCCCGGTGCCGCCGACCGTGCGGTCTGGTCGGCAGGTCTCGTGACCACGACCATTGCGGTTAGGGCTCGCAATGTACGCAGCGCACGGTCTCGACTTTCCTGGCAGATACGATGGACTCCTCGCACCGAGCAGACTTCCCCGAGAGGACATGAGATGGCCGCGAAGACCGGCGCAAACGACATCGCGGACGACGATCTGGAACCGCTCGCCGACGAAACCGCTCGACAGGCCCAGCGCGTGGTGGCCGCCTACGCCACCGACGCCGACGAGTGCCGCATGCTGCTGTCCATGTTGGGCATCGCTCCGACGCGAGGCGAATGACCCGTGCACCCGGATAGCTCCGGCTCTGGTTTCGTCGTCGTCGCCAACCGGCTTCCGGTCGATCTGGAGCGACTGCCCGATGGAACCACTCGCTGGAAGCGCAGCCCCGGCGGCCTGGTGACCGCGCTGGAACCGGTACTGCGCAACAACAAAGGCGCCTGGGTCGGCTGGGCCGGCGTCCCGGATGTGGATCTGGATCCGATCGTCGAGGACGGTCTGGAACTGCATCCGGTGCCACTGTCGGGCGACGAGGTCGCCGATTACTACGAGGGCTTCTCCAACGCGACGCTGTGGCCGCTGTATCACGACGTGATCGTGCGGCCGGTCTACGACCGCCAGTGGTGGCAGGCGTACGTCCAGGTGAACCGCCGTTTCGCCGAGTACACCGCCAAGGTGGCCGCCGAGGGCGCGACAGTGTGGGTGCAGGACTACCAGTTGCAGCTGGTGCCGAAGATGCTGCGCATGCTGCGGCCCGATCTGACCATCGGATTCTTCCTGCACATTCCGTTCCCACCGGTGGAACTGTTCATGCAGATGCCGTGGCGCACCGAGATCGTCGAGGGCCTGCTGGGCGCCGACCTGATCGGCTTCCACCTGCCGGGCGGCGCGCAGAACTTCCTGTATCTGGCCAGAAGGCTGGCCGGCCAGCCGACGTCGCGCGGCAATGTGGGCGTGCGTTCGAAACTCGGTGTGGTGCAGGTGGGTTTCCGCACCGTGCGGGTGGGCGCGTTCCCGATCTCCATCACCTCCACCGAGCTGGACGAGTATTCGCGCCGCCGCGGGGTACGGGAGCGGGCCGCGAAAATCCGTGCGGAGCTGGGCAATCCGAAGACGATCCTGCTGGGTGTGGACCGCCTGGACTACACCAAGGGCATCGACATCCGGCTGGCCGCGCTGGAGGAACTGCTGCACGACGGCCGCATCGATCCGGCGGACACGGTGATGGTGCAGCTGGCCACGCCGAGCCGGGAACGGGTCGAGTCCTACAAGCAGATGCGTGGCGATATCGAACGCCAGGTGGGCCGGATCAACGGCGAGTTCTCCCGGGTGGGTTATCCGGTGGTGCACTATCTGCACCGCCCGATCCCGCGCGACGAGCTGATCGCGTTCTTCGTGGCCGCCGATGTCATGGTGGTGACGCCGCTGCGCGACGGCATGAATCTGGTCGCCAAGGAGTACGTGGCGTGTCAGGGCAGCCTCAACGGTGCGCTGGTGCTGAGCGAATTCACCGGCGCGGCAGCGGAATTGCGGCAGGCCTACCTGTGCAATCCGCACGATCTCGACAGCGTCAAGGACGCCCTGATCGGCGCGATCGACGACGACCGCGACACCCGTCGCCGCCGGATGCGCTCGATGCGGCGCCAGGTCCTCACCCATGACGTCGACCGGTGGGCGCGTGCCTTCCTCGACGCCCTGGCCACCGATCGCGTCGCCGGCAGCGCCCTGCTGACCGACGACGACGTGGATCCGGACCTGAGCCGCTGACCCGGTCGTAAGGTGAACGCCCCCTGAGGATTTCAGGGGGCGTTCGGCATATCGGGCCTAGTCCGCCTCGCCGTCGAGTTGGTCGAACCGGTAAGTGACTCCGGTGAGCCGTTCGGATTCGGCCCACAGCTGGGCCGCCAGCTCGGGATCGCGGGTGCGGTCCCCGGCCGCGTTCGGCACCGGGTAGCCCTTGGTCGAGCCGGTGGGGCCGTAGAAGTCACCGCCGCGCACGCCGGGGTCGGTGGCGGCGCGCAGGCTCGGCAGCGCACCCATCTCGACGGTCTGCATGACGATCCGGAACACCCAGCGCAGTGAGGGCCGGGACAGGAAGGCGACTGCGGGACCGAAGTTCTGGGCGAAGTCGGATTCGGCGGCGCCCGGGTGGGCCAGCACCGAGATCAGCCGGCTGCCGATGCCGTTGAGCTGCCGCTGCAGTTCGAATGCGAAGCTGGCGTTGGCCTGCTTGGACTGCGCGTAGGCGGGGTAGGCCTTGTAGGTGCGCCGCTCGTAGGTGAGGTCGTCGAGGTCGAGCCAGGTGCCCTTCTGCGCGGGGACCCCGCTGGTCACCGTGACGACGCGGGCCTGCGGCGCCGCGTGCAGCAGATCGAGCAGGAGTCCGGTGAATGCGAACGGGCCCAGATGGTTTGTGCCGAAGGTGGTTTCGAACCCGTCCTCGGTGACGGTCCGCTCCCGGCTCAGCGTGCCCGCATTGTTCACCAGCAGGTCGATCTGCCCGAAGTCGTCGTGCAGCCGTGTCGCGGCCCGGTGGACCGATTTCAGCGACGTCAGATCCAGTTCCACGAACGGCAAGTCGGCGTCCGGCGTGGTCCGGCGGATGGTTTCCGCCGCGGCCGCGGCCTTGTCGGCGTTGCGGCAGGCGAGGACCACCCGGGCGCCGTGTTCGGCGAGCCGCAGCGCGGTCTCCAACCCCAGCCCGGCACTGGCCCCCGTCACAATGGCGGTGCGCCCCTGCAGATTCGGGATGTCGGCGGCGGTCCACGGCGCCTTCTTGTTCTCCACGTGCTGCATCCTGACCGGTCGGGTTTCACTCAACTCTGTGACCTTAACCCGGTCCCCGGTGGGCCGCAGCCGCGCCGAGCCGCGGCCCCTACGCGAAAGTGAGCCGCGCGATCAGATGGCGGTGGTTCCGGACCAGCGGCAGCCTGCGCCACAGGCCGAGCATCACCGGTGAACACCAGCCGCGTCCAGGGTTGCGCGGGTCGGTCAGGCCCACATCAAACCTCCATTGACATCGAGAATCGCCCCGTTGACGTAGGAGGCGTCGTCGGAGGCCAGGAATACGGCCGCCTGCGCGGCCTCCTCGACCCGTCCGGCCCGGCCCAGGGCGAACCGCTTGCGGTAGGCGGCCCAGACCCGGTCGTTGTCAGCCAGCCGACCGCCCATGCCGGCGTCGAGAATGCCGGGCGAGAGGGCGTTGACCCGGATTCCGTACTGCCCCAGTTCGATTGCGCTGGTGCGGGTGAACATTTCGATGGCGGCCTTGGTGGCGCTGTAGCCGGCCGCGCCCTTCGCGATCTGGGTCGCCATGGACGACGACATATTGATGATCACCCCGCCCCGCTCCTTCATGTGCGACACAGCCGCGCGGGTGCACAGGAAGGTTCCCGTGAGGTTGGTGGTCACCATGGCGTTCCAGTCCTCGGGGTCGAGCTGCTCGATCAGCCCGTCCCGGCTCACCCCGGCATTGGCCACCACCACGTCCAGTCCGGACAGCGATTCCGCGGCCGCGGCCATCAGCTGCTCGACCGCCGCCGGATCGGTGACATCGGCCGGATGGAACAGGCAGCGGTCCGGGTATTCCTCCTCGAGGAGCTGGTAGTCCCCGGCCGTACGCGCCGAGCACATGACCGACGCGCCCTCCGCGAGAAACGCTTTCGTGATCGCGAAGCCGAGCCCCCGGGTGCCGCCGGTGACGACGGCGGCCTTTCCTTCGAGCCGCATCACGAGTCCTCCGATTTCGTTCGGGTCAATACCACGTCAAGACCGCCGCCCCGGCGCTCATGCCGCCGCCGACGCCGGCCAGCAGAATGCGCTCACCGCGTTGCAGCGGGCGTTCGAGATGGCTGCTGTGCAGGGTGATGGGAATGGAGGCCGCGCCGGTGTTCCCGTAGCGGGGAGCGGTCAGCGGCACCCGGCCGGGATCCATGCCGAGTTCCCGGATACAGGTCTCCAGCAGCCGAGTGTTGGCCTGGTGCAGGATGATCCGGTCCATCTCGGCGAGCGTGAAGCCGGATTCCGCCAGCGCCTCCGCGATGAGTTTGGGCAGCATGGTCAGCACGTAGTCGCGCACCGCACGGCCGTCCATCCGGAACAGCCGCTCGCCCGCGGGAACCTCGACGAGAGAACGTAATTCACCGTTGGTGACCAGACGGCTCGCGTGCAACCCGTAGCCCGGCGGCACCGGTCCGACCAGGGTCGCGCCCGCACCGTCGCCGAACAAGCTCACGGTCTTGCGATCGGCGCGGTTCATGATCCGCGAGTAGATGTCGGCCCCGACCACCAGCGCCGGGTCCGCCCGCTCCCCCTCGCGTTCCAGCAGTCCGGCGGCGACGGTCAGGGCGAAGAGGTAGCCGACGCACACCGAGTTCAGATCGAAGGCGGGTATGCCGCTGAGCCCCAATTTGTGTTGCAGCGCAGCGGCTGTCGCGGGCTGCGGCTAATCCCCGGTCGAGGTGGCGACGATGACGCTGCCGATCCGCGGCCAGGTCTCCCGGGGCCCGAGCAGGTCCAGGGCGGCTCGATGGGCCAGATCGGAGGTGGCCGTCTCCGCGCCGGCGTAGCAGCGGGTGTCGATCCCGGTACGTTCCCCCACCCACTCCGGGGTGGTGCCCGCCCACTCCGAGATGGCGGCATTGCCGATCTCGGCGGGCGGCAGGTAGGCGCCGGTGCGCAGAATACCGACCGCCATCACAGGCACACCGGTAGTTCGGCCAGCTGCCAGACCGCCGATCCGCCGTGCCAGCACACCTCCAGACCCAGTGATCTCGTTGTCTCCGAAGGGAATCGACGTACGGGACACCGCAGCATATCCATAGAACCTCTCTCATCGGCGTAGCGCGTGACTGTGCCACTCCGCCAACCAGTTTCACGGCCGACCCTCTCCGATTGCCGCTGGCCATGCGCAGATCTATTGCGTCTCAGCGACTTTCAACACCCATGAACCCGCCCCACCCACTCCGTCGCCACGGTAACTCGTTCTACAGCTTGATGCAGAGCTTGGTTCGGCAAATCCGCTGTGACCAAACACATATGGACTCACAGACATCTTTTGACTAGGTCACGTTTCGCTTCTTGGACTGCAGTGGATTTCGTCGAGAGTGCACACGCCGACGTTGCGCCGCTCGCGGACGAGCATGTCCCGAGCAGCCCCAACGGATTACGGGGCAAGGTGGTGCACGGCATATTCACGACGGCCCGCCAAAACCATACTAATGCGGAGGAATACCGCGAAGCGCTCATAGCAGCCGGCTTCGAAGATGTCGGGGTCTACTCCATCCGCCATCACGTCTTCCCGCAATATGCGGAATTTGTCAGCAATAGGTCCAGGCAGCCGGAAACGAAGCGAATCAATCCGTTGACTCGAATGTTTTTCGGTAGCAGAGGAGTCTCGTTCCGGGCCCCTTGGCTGGACTACATCGTGGCCGTCGCAGAAAAGCCGTCTGTGTGAGTCGACTTGGGGTAGAACACGAAACGCGGAACCTCTGATGCACAGAGGTTCCGCGCTTCCGCCGGTGTCGGTGGCTCAGACCGTCTTGATGTCGGAGACCAGCCAGTGGCCGTCCTTCTTCGAGAGTTGCACCTGCAGACGGTCGCTGGCGAGCGTCTCCTGTGCCGAATCCGCGCTCGAGAAGCGCTGATCCGCGATCACCAGCACGGTCGCGCCGTCGCGGGTGGAGTCGATCACGCCGGTCGCCTGCACGATGGTCTGGACGTTGAGCTTCTTCTCCTTGGCCGCGGGGATGGCCTGCTCGTTGATCACCTTCATGTAGGAATCGCGGTAGGCGCCCGACAGCCGGTCGGCGACCTTCGGCAGTTCCTTTTCGGCGGAATCGTAGTTGTAGGTGAAGAGGTCCTCGACCGTGTCCTGTGCGAAAGCGGCTGCGGAAGTGCGGTTTCGTTCAGCGGTACGGTCGGACCAGAAGCGGTCGGCGACGAGCGATCCCACCGTCACGGCGGCGACGAGGAGCACGCCGGCGACGGCGATCATGATGGAACGGGCATTGATCTTCACAGCACCAGCTCCCACGACGAGGCGGTCACGGTGCCGCCGCTGCGGTTCACGGTCACTCGGAAGCGGTAGTCCTTCTGCATCGGACCGTTGGACGCGGCATTGGACACGGTCTGCTGGGCCAGCAGCAGCACCTTGGCCGAATCGGCGCTGTCGCTCTCGATGGCGGCGGAGATGATCTTGCCGGAGGACTGCACCTTCATCTGCTCGAAGACCTTCTTGTAGCTGTCTTTATTGGCGGCGAGGTCGTCCTTGAGGCCGCCGCCCGCTACCGCGAACAGCCGGTCCAGGTCGGGCCCGGCGGTGTCGGCCTTGACGGTGACCATGTCCAGGTACGCCTGCTTGGCGACCTGGATGTATTCGGCGCGCCGCGCGCTCAGGTCGTCGGCATGCTGTTGGTGGTAGTAGAAGAGGCCGCCCGAACCGATCAGCACCAGCGTGGAGAACAGGGCGACCACCGCGGCGATCGAGCCCGCCCAGCCGAGCGAGGCCCGCGCCCGCTGGAAACTCGACTTCGGTTCGCCGCCTGCGGATTCGGCCGGCGCGTCGACGGCCGGCTTCGCGTCCTCGACCACCGCGACCACGAATTCCGGCTCGGCGGTGACGGATTCGGCGGCGGCGGACGCGGTGTCCGCGACCGCCTCGACATCCGCGACCGCCGGCTCCGGCTCGGCGGCCGGGCTCGACGCCACGGCCGCTGCCGTTTCCGGGCTCATCGCGGCGACCGAGGTCTGCTGGACCTCGATGCCCGCGCGATCATCCTCGACGGGCGGGCCCGCCTGCCGCACGACGCGTCGCCGGGTGCGGGTTCGATTTGCTGGGGTTTCGCTCATGGCGTTGGCTCCTGAAGCAGCTGTTGCCAGCTCGACGGCACCCTGGTGGAACCATCTGCATTGACGTCTCCCCGACGGTACACGTGACCATCAGGTCCGACGAAGGTACCGGTGCCCGGATCCTCGTGTGCGATGAAGGGTGCGCTCTGGTCGCCGAGCAGCTTGTCCAGCGGCTGCCCATTGTTGTCCACCTTGTTCGGCGGACCGAACGGCGGGTTGTCGCCCTCGGGCTGGTAGCCGTTGGGATCGTGGCAGAGCTCGGGGGTCGGCGCGCGCTTGCCCGGCACATCCACACACGGGGTGTTGCGGATACCGCGCACGGCCTCCTTGGCGTTCTGCGGCACCTTGCAGTACATGTTGCTCGGGGTTTCGATCTGCGAGGTATCGGCGGGCGAGCGTCGCTCCGACGCCGGCAGGAAGCCGGTGGTGCAACCCGGCGGGTCGTTCAGGCCGAGCATGAAGTCGACCATGGCGCCGTACTGCACGGGCCCGCGAATGGCGGTCAGCAGTCCCGACAGCAGCGGCGGATAGATGACCAGGACCTGCTCGAGCCCGGCGTGATAAGTGAGCCCGACCTGGCCGACGCTGAGCATATTGGCGAGCATGATCGGCAGGGTCGGCTTCAGGTCCTGGAAGGTCGAGTTGACCTTGTCCAGCGTGGACGGCGTCTTCTGCAGGATCGCCTTCAGCGACGGATCATGTTCGCGCAGTTGGTCGGTGACGGCGGCGAGATCCCTGGTCCAGGCCCGGACATCGTCCGAGGTCTGGTTCTGGGTGTCCAGCAGCGGGCCGATCTTGTCCAGCAGATCCTTGGTGGCGTCGGTGTTGTCCTTGGCCGACTGCACCAGCAGCGACGCCGAATCGATGAAGCGCTGCAGATCCGGCCCCGCGCCGTTGAAGGCCACGAAGGCGTCGTTGATGACCTCTTGCAGCTTGGTATCCGCGACGGTGGACAGCAGCCGGTCGGCCTGGTCGAGCATGGCGCCGACGTCCTGCGGCAGCTTGGTCTGCTCCACCGGGATGACCGAACCGTCGTGCAGGTTGCCGCCCTTGGGATTATCGGCCGGAACCAGATCCACGAACTGCTCACCGATGGCCGACACGCTCTTCACGTAGGCGGTCACATCGGACGGGATCTTGTAGTCGCTGTCGATGGAGAGCTTGGCGTCCACACCGGCCGAGGTGAGTTTGACGTCCTCCACCTTGCCGATATTGGTGCCGCGGTAGGCCACGTTGGCGGTCGGGTACAGGCCGCCGGTCGCGGCCAATTGCACGGTGACGCCGTACCTTCCGATACCCAGCATGGCCGGGAGCTTCACGTAGTCGCCGCCCATGACGGTCAGGCCGATCACGGTCAGCACCGAGAAGATGGCCAGCTGCACCTTGACGAACTTGGTGAGCTTCACTTCCCGTCACCCCCTTGCTGTGCGGGCACGGTCAGGCCCGGAATGGCCGGCAGACCTGGAATCGGCGGCAGCCCGGCGATACTCGGGGTCGGCGGCGGCGTGGTCGGCTGTGGCGCGGTCTTCAACGGATCGGTGAGCGGGTCGCCGATGCCCTGCGGGGTCTTCGCTCCGGTGATCCCGGTGCCGAGGGTGGCCTGGGCGCCGCCCAGGCTGCCGCCCAGCGGCGTGCCGGTGAGGAAGTTCGAGTCCAGCCGGGCGCCGGTGAGGTCGACGGTCATGAACAGGTTCATGTAGTCGCCCTTGATGACCTTGTCGATGTTCTTGATCGGGAACGGGAACGACAGCAGCCACTGCAGCGATTCGGCGAGTTTGCCGCCGGTCGAGGCCAGCGACTGCAGCGCGGGCTCCAGGTTGGACAGGTCCGCCTTGAGGTTGTCGCCGCCCTGATCGATGACCTTCTGCACGGTGTCGCTCAAACCACCCAGTGCCGTAATGGCTTTGGTGATGTTCTCGCGGCGGTCGGCGAGCACGGTCAGCGCCGGGTGGATCTGAGTGATGGCCTTGGTGACATCGTCCTTCTGCTGCGCGAACACCCCGGCGAACCGGTCCAGCCCGCTCATGGCGGCGATGATGTCGGCCGTCTGCTTGTCCAGGGTGGTGGTCAGCTGATTCAACTGCGGCAACAGATCCCGGATCGAATCGGTGCGGTTCTTGAAGGTGGCGTCGAGTTCCTTGGTGATCGTCTCCACCTGGGAGATGCCACCGCCGTTGAGCACCACCGACAGTGAGGACAGCGTCTGCTCGGTGGTCGGGTAGGCCGCGGCGCGGTCGAGCGGGATCAGGTCCCCGTCCTGCAAACGGCCTTGCGCCGGCTGATCGGCCGGTGCGGCCAGCTCCACGTGGTTGGAGCCCAGCAGACTGGTCTGCCCGATGCGCGCGATGGCGTTGGCGGGCAACGTGACTCCCTTGTCCAGGGAGAGGGTGACCAGGGCGTGCCAGTTCTCGACCTCGATCCCGGTGACCGAGCCCACCGCCACGTCGTTCACCATGACCGGCGAATTACGGGTCAGTGTGGTCACATTCGGCATCTGGACGCGCACGTGCCAGGCGCCCGCACCGGTGCCGGGCGCACCCGGCATGGACACCGAGTTCAGGCCGTCCCAGGAGCAACCGCCCACACCGAACAGCGCGACCAGGCTGATTGCCGTGCCCGCCAGGCGAATTCGTCGGCGACTGGTCATCGTCCACCTCCAGTCAGCAGATCGGCGAGGGACTTGGGCGAGGCGACCGGCGCACCGTCGGCCGCGGGGGCCCGGTTGGCCAGGTCCGGCGTGCTGTAGGTGAGCTGATTCGGGAACGCGTTCTGCTCGGTCGCCGGATTCACCAGCAGCGGAGGATAATTCATCATCAGCGACTGGATGACGGGCGCCAGGTACTGCTTGCACAGCTCGGCGCTGTGCTGGGAATCGTTGACCGGGTCGGCCTCGACGCCACCGCACAGGAATGCGGTCGGGTTCGCGAAGTTCGGTGCGCCCAGGGCGCCGGTTATCGTGCCCTGCGCGGGCTTGTAGAGCTGGTAGAAGTTCGCCAGCGCGGTCGGGGCGGAGTGCATGATACGTTCCAGTTCCGGCTTCTTGTCCGCGAGGATCTGGGTGGCGTCGGCCAGCTTCTGCACGCTCTCGGTCAGTGCGCCGCCGCGCTCGTCCAGGAACCGCTTCACATCGCCGATGGCCGAGTCGAGATTGTCCAAGCCGGAACCGAGATCGGTCGAAACATTGGCGAGCACCGAGGAGACCGAGGCCAACCGGCCGCCGAACTGCACGATCTGATCGTTGGACTTGGACAGCACATCGACGAACTTCTGCAGGTTCTGGATGGTGCCGAACAGGTCGGTGCGGCCGTCGGAGAGCGTGCTCAGCGTGCTGGACAGCTCTTTCAGGGTGTCGCGGAAGGCCTGGGCATTGCCATTGCCGAGGTTGTCGGCGGCGGTATTGATGGCCCGGCCGAAGGAGCCCTGCTTGTCCTCGCCGATCGGGCCGAGGGCGGTGGACAGCTTGGTCAGCTCGGCCTTGATGTCGTCCCATTCCACCGGAACGGCGGTGCGCTCCACGGGAATCGACGCGCCGTCGCCCATCTTCGCGCCGCCGGTGTAGGCGGGCGCGAGCTGGATGAAGCGCGCCGACACCAGCGACGGCGAGATGATGACGGCCTTGGCGTCGGAAGGAACGTCGACACCGCGGTCGACCGTCATCTTCACGGTCACCCGGTCCTTGCCGGGATCGATGGAATCGATGCGGCCGACCTTCACGCCGAGCACCCGGATCTCGTCACCGGCGTAGAGGCCGTTGGTCGAGGGGAAGTACGCGGTGATGTGCTTCTTGCCGATATCGGAGACGAGTCCGTATACCAGCCACCCGGCCAGCACGACCACCACGGCCAGGGCCGTGAGCTTGGTCCACCGCGGCAGCTTGCGAATGGCGTTCATCGCGGCGGCTCCTGGGGGTTGGTCTGAACTTGGAAGGCGCCGTTGAGCATGTTCTGCAGCGAGTCGGGCAGATGCTGCGGCCAGACCATGGAGTCGACCAGAATCTGCAGGGCCGGGCTCGCGCCATTGGACAGGTAGGCCTGGAAGTACGGTCCGGAGCCGACCTGCTCACCGAGCGCGGCCTCGAACGGGCCGAGCTCGTCGACCGCCTTGCCGATGTTTTCCTTGTTCTTGATCAGCAGCGCCAGCACCGAATTCAGCTTGTCCAGCGTCGGTTTCAGCTGGGCCTCGTTGTCGGTGACGAAGCCGGTCAGCTGCTGCGCCAGGCCGTTGATGTAGACGATGAGCTGGCTCAGTGCCGAGCGGCGGGCGTCCAGCTCGCCGAGCAGGGTATTGCCGTCGACCAGCAGCGAATTGATCTGCAGCGCACGGTCGCCCAGCACCTTGGTGACGTTCTGGGCATGCGAGAGCAGATCGGTGAGCGCCTTGTCGCGAGCGTTCAGGCTGCGGGAGAGCGCGGTGACGCCGTCCAGCGCCGAGCGCAGCGGTCCCGGGGTGTCGCTGAAGGCTTCGGACAGGGTGTCCAGGGTCTTGTTGACCTGGTCGGTGTCCATGCCCTTCACGTCGGTCGCCAGATCGCCGAGGGCGTCGGTGAGCGAGTACGGAGAAGTGGTGCGCTCCAACGGGATCGTCTGATCCTCACGTAGCGCGCCGTCACCGGTCGGCACCACCTCGAGCGACTTGCGCCCCAACACGGTGTTGGTCTTGATGGCGGCGGTGGTCTTGGTGCCGAGCACGATCGCCTCGTCGAGGCTGAACCGGACCTTGACCTTCGCGCCGTCCAGTTTCACCGACTCGACCTTGCCGGACTTCACGCCGGCCACCTGCACCTGGTCGCCGGGCAGCAGCCCGCCGGCATCGGCGAAGTAGGCGCTGAACTGCGCGCCCGAGCGGATGAACGGCAGCCGGTCGAACTGCAAGGCGGTCAAGCAGATCGAAACCACCAGCACGATGCCGACGACGCCGATATTGATCAGCGGTGAGCGTTGTTGGTTCAATTTGCCGCGCACCTTCCGGTGTTCTGACCGCCCGGCAGGGTGATCCGTGTGGTGCCGCCGCCGGGGGCGTCCACGATCAGGGCCGCGCCACAGACGAACATATTCAGGAACGAGCCGTAGGAGCCGATCCGGATCAGCTTCTTGTAGGTCTCGGGCAGCAGGTTCAGGACGTAGTTGACGTCGTCGCTCCGGTCGTCGAGATTCTGCGACAGCGTGCCGAGCTGCTGGAAGTCCGCCTTGAGATCCGGGCGGGTCTGCATCAGCAGATCCTGGAGACCGCCTGTCGCCCCGGCCAATCGGGGCAGGGCGTCACCGATCGGATCCTTGTCCGCCGCGAGCCCGCTGACCAGCCGCTGCAATTCGGTCAGCGTGGTCTGGAAGTCCGCGTTGTTCTGATCGATGGTGCCGAGCACCGTCTTCAGATTCTCGATCACGCTGCCGATCAGGGCATCCCGATCGGCGAGGGTCTTGGTGAAGGAGCCGCCGCTGTTGAGCAGCGACACCAGCGTGCCGCCCTGACCCTGGAACACCTGCAGCAGCGCACCGGTCAGATCGTTCACCTGGTCCGGATTCAGGCCGCGCAGCAGCGGTTTGAAGCCGCCGAGCAGCAAGTCCAGGTCCAATGCGGGCTTGGTCTGGCCGATCGGGATGGTGGCGCCCTTGCCCAGCGATTGCGCCGTGCCCGGGCCGTCCATCAGTTCCAGGTAGCGGTTGCCGACGAGGTCCTCGTAGCGCACCGCGGCCTGGGTGCCGGAGTAGATCCGGTACTGACGGTCGAGGTCGAAGTCGACGTGTGCCAGATGGTCCTTGCCCACGTAGACGCGGCTCACCGAGCCCACCGGAACACCGGCGATGCGCACCTTCGCGCCCGGCAGCATTCCGGACGAGCTGGCGAAGATCGCGTGGTAGCCGGTCGCGCGGGAGAAGCGCACCTCGCTGAAGACCACCCCGAGCGCGGCCAGCACCAGCACCATGATCAGGGCGAAGATACTCAGCTTCACCGTGGTGCCATGCGGTTTGAACTTCACTTGCCCACCCCCGGAACATCGCCGAACAGCAGCTGGAACACCCGCGGACCGTTGAGGCTGGTGCTCGTCGGCGGCGTCCACACCTCACCTTCGGAGGTGTCGGTGACGAGGAAGTTGGAGTGGCTGCCCGGCACCCGATCGAGAATGTTCTCGCAGTGCGGGCCACCGGTGGCATTCACCTTCGGCAGATCCTTCGGGTACGAGTACGGCGTGCCGCCACCCATGAAGCCGGCGTTCAGCGTCACGTACGGGCCGTCACCACCGAAGATGCGGTTGCCGTCCGGCAGTGCGTTGGCCGCACCGACGACCAGGCAGTACAGGGCCGGGTTGTACTCGTTGAGCAGTTCGGTGGTCGGGCGCAGCACACCGAGGGTGTCCACCAGGGCCTTCTCATTGTCGGAGAGCACGCCGCCGGTGTCGTTGGCCAGGCCCACCAGGTTCAGCAGCACCTTGTCGAAGTTGTCCTTCTCGTCGACGATGGTGCCGCCGGTGGTCGCCGCGTTTCCGGTGGTGCGCAACAGATCCGGCGCGACATCGGCGTACAGGTTGGTGACGCCGACCGAGGTCTGCAGATCGCGCTGCAGGTCGGGCAGGCTCGGATTGAGGCTCTTGAGCACGTCGTCACTGTTCACCATGAGCTGGCCCAGCTTGTCGCCGCGGCCCTGCAGGGCGGTGCCCAGCGCGGTCAGCGTGGCATTCAGCTTCTCCGGCTGCACCTTCGCCAGCAGATCGTTCAAATGCTGGAAGAGCGTGTTGAATTCGACCGTCACCGCACCGGCCTGCACCACCGCACCCGGCTCGAGGGAATCGGTGGAGGGGTTCTGCGGTTCGATGAAGTTGACGTACTTGGCGCCGAACACCGTAGTCGAGTTGATGTCGACGGAAGCGTTGGCGGGCACCATCTTCAGCTTGTCCGGATCGACCGCGAGATCGATGCGGGCGCCGTCCGGGCCGTCGGTGATCTTGGAGACCCGGCCGATCTCGACGCCGCGGATCTTCACCTTGGCGTCCTTGTCCATGACCAGGCCCGCGCGCGGGGAGGCGATGGTGACCTTGACCGTGTTGTCGAAGCCGCCCGCGAAGGCGACCAGGCAGATCGCCACCGCCGCCACGATGGTGAGCACCAGGCCGGCCCCGGCGAGCCGGATGACCCACCCCTGTTCGAGGTAGGGCTTGGGCTTCGGTTTCTGGACGAACGGTGAACCGATCGGGTTCACCACGCCGCCTTGCTGTTGGACCATGTCGTGTGTCCCGCCCCTACCCGGAGAGATGGAAATTGCCGGAGGTGCCGTAGATGGCCAGCGACATCAGCAGCGTCACCATGACGACCGCGATCAGCGAGGCCCGCACCGCATTGCCTACCGCCACACCGACACCGACCGGTCCGCCCGCGGCGTTGTAGCCGTAGTAGGTGTGGATCAGCATGACGGCCATGGCCATGAAGATCGCCTGGGCGAAGGACCAGAGGATGTCGCTGGGGATGAGGAAGGTCGAGAAGTAGTGGTCGTACACACCGGCCGACTGGCCGTAGATCACGACGGTCGAGAAGCGCGAGGCGATGAACGACGCGATGACCGCCAGCGAGTACAACGGGATGATGGCGATGATGCCCGCCAGCATGCGGGTGCCCACCAGGAAGGGGACGGGCCGGATGGCCATCACCTCCAGGGCGTCGATCTCTTCGGAGACGCGCATGGCCCCCAATTGTGCCGTGGTACCGGCCCCCAGCGTCGCCGCCAGGCCGATGCCCGAGATCACCGGCGCCGCAATGCGAACGTTGATGAAGGCGGCGAAGAAGCCGGTCAGCGCCTCGACGCCGATATTGCCGAGCGAGCTGTAGCCCTGCACGGCGATGGTGCTGCCGGCCGCCAGCGTCAGGAAGCCGACGATCACGACGGTGCCGCCGATCACGGCCAGCGCGCCTGTGCCCATGGAGATCTCGGCGATCAGGCGAATGGTCTCGGTCCGGTAGTGCACCAGGGCCTTGGGGACCGAGCCGATCGAGCGCGCGTAGAAGACCGCGTGCTTGCCGATCGAGTCGAGGGCCGCGGAGAAGCGCCGAAAACGGTTGGCTACCTTCGGGAAACGACTTTGGATCACGAAAGCCATCTGATCACCGCGCCGTGAACTTGATGCCCGCGGCGGTGACCACGACGTTAATCACGAACAACGCCATGAAGGCGAAGACGACGGTCTGGTTGACGGCGTCGCCGACGCTCTTGGGACCGCCCTTCACGTTCAGGCCCAGGTAACAGGCGACCAGTCCGGCGACGAGTCCGAACAGCATGGCCTTGATCTCGGAGAGGACGAGCTCCGGGAGGTGGGTCAGCAGGGTGAGCCCGTTGACGAACGCGCCGGGGTTCACGCCCTGCAGGAAGACCGAGAACAGGAACCCGCCCAGGATGCCGATGGCCGACACCAGACCGTTGAGCAGGAGGGCGACCAGCATGGAGGCCAGCACACGCGGAACCACAAGGCGCTGAACCGGATCGATGCCGAGCACCTTCATGGCGTCGATCTCTTCGCGAATGGTGCGCGCGCCCAGATCCGCGCAGATGGCGGTCGCGCCCGCGCCGGCCACGATGAGCACCGTGACCATCGGGCCGATCTGGGTGATGGTGCCGAACGCCGCGCCCGCGCCGGACAGGTCGGCGGCGCCGATCTCCCGGAGCAGGATATTGAGGGTGAAACTCACCAGGACGGTGAATGGAATCGCCACCATCAAGGTGGGGAACATGGACACCCTGGCGATGAACCAGGACTGATCGATGAATTCCCGTCGCTGGAACGGGGGCCGTACCGCGGCGCGAGCGACAGCACCGGCGAGTTCGAAGAACCCTCCGACCGCCCGCAGCGGTACGGCAAGGACTTCATTCATTCCCGCTATTCCTCCTGCCCCTGCCTAGCTATAGCAACCGAGATCTGAATGTGATCTCGGTCCCGCTCGAAGATTAGAACACGTTCTCATACGGTTCGGGAAGGTTTCGACGGTTTGAACAGGCAATCTTTCTGAACTTGCGTCCAGTTTTGAGAACAGGTTCACGTCAGCCTAACCACCACAGGTATGCCGCATTGTGAGGCGACACACAGAGTTGTCCCTTTTCTTACCAACGATCGATCTCGTGATCAACCGCAGCCGCCGGGGGCCGGGCCGTGTCTTCAGGAACCCACGACCCCCGGACGGGGACACCGAGGCCAGTCTCAGCCCAGATCCTTCAGCGAGGAGGCGGAAAACGTAGCGTCCGAACCGCGTTCGGAGAAATAGCCGCCCAGGGTCGCGGCCAGGCCCTCGCGGGTCCACTCGCCCTCGGCGTCGAAGCGCTGCTCCACCACCGGAGCCGCCATCAGGGCCACCATCGGGCCGTAGACGACGAACAGCTGACCGCTGATCGCCTCGGCCGCCGGCGAGGCCAGGTAGGCCACCAGCCGCGCGACGTGATCGGGCGAGAGCGGGTCCGGACCCTGGTCGGGAGCCGCGGAGAAGACCTTCTCGGTCATGGCCGTCCGCGCTCGCGGCGCGATGGCGTTGGCGCGCACGCCGACCGACTCCAGCGCCCGCGCGGCCGAGAGTGTCAGCGCGGTGATGCCGGCCTTGGCCGCACCGTAATTCGCCTGCCCGGCCGGGCCGAGCAGACCGGCCTCCGAGGAGGTGTTGATGATGCGCCCATAAACGGGAGCACCCGTCTCCTTGTACTTGCCACGCCAGAAGGCGGCCGCATTGCGGGTCAAAAGGAAATGCCCGCGCAGGTGGACCGCGACGACCGCGTCGAAATCCTCATCGGACATGTTGAACAACATCTTGTCCCGGGTGATCCCGGCATTGTTCACCACGATGTCCAGCCCGCCGAAGGTCTCCTCGGCGGTGCGGATCAATGCGTCGGCCGTCGCGCGCTCGGCAATACTGCCGCCCACGAACTCCGCCTTGACGCCCAGCGCTCGGATGTCGGCGAGGGTTGCGCTCACCGCGTCGTTCTCGGCAAGGTCGTTGACGATGACCGACGCGCCGGCCCGGGCCAGCTCGAGGGCTTCGGCCCGGCCCAGACCGGCGCCCGCGCCGGTGACGATGGCAACCCGGCCCGAAAGACTTACATCAGAATCGCTCACCGGGCCGACTCTAGAACGTGTTCCACCCGACGGGCAAGCGTGCGCTCAGACCAGCTTCAATGCCGCCTTGGGGCACTGGGCCACGGCGGACTCGATATCGCGACGGTTGGCCTCGGTGACCTCGGCCTCGTTGACGTGCAGGTTGTCGTCGTCATCGAGATCGAAGACGTCAGGGGCGATTCCGACACAGATTCCGTTGGCTTCGCACTGATCGAAATCGACGATCACCTTCATAGTTCTCTCCTTAACCACAGGTTCTTCCCGAGCCTAACAAGCGGACCGGTGGTCAGAACAGCAAAGTAGCCCTAACCGGAACGAATACTGGAACATGTTTCACTTGCGTGCGATGATCGGCTGAACCGAGAAACGAAGGCTAGAGGTACTGCTATGCGTATCGCCTACACGCCGCAACAGGAACAGCTGCGTGCCGAGCTGCGTGACTATTTCACCCGCCTCATCACTCCCGAACGGCGGCAAGCGCTTTCGGCGCAGACCGGAGAGTACGGCGAGGGCAATGTCTACCGCGAGGTGGTCGAGGAGATGGGCCGCGACGGCTGGCTCGCCCTCGGCTGGCCCAAGGAGTACGGCGGCCAGGACCGCTCCACCATGGATCAGCTGATCTTCACCGACGAGGCCGCCATCGCCGGCGCCCCGGTGCCGTTCCTGACCATCAACTCGGTGGCGCCGACGATCATGCACTACGGCACCGAGGAGCAGAAGAAGTTCTTCCTGCCCAAGATCGCCGCCGGCCGGCTGCACTTCGCCATCGGCTACTCCGAGCCGGGCGCCGGCACCGACCTGGCCTCGCTGCGCACCTCCGCGGTCCGCGACGGCGACGACTGGATCATCAACGGCCAGAAGATGTGGACCTCCCTCATCGCCTACGCCGACTACGTGTGGCTCGCCGCCCGCACCGACCCGAACGCCAAGAAGCACAAGGGCATCTCGATGTTCATCATGCCGACCACGGCAGAGGGCTTCTCCTGGACGCCGGTGCACACCATGGCCGGGCCGGACACCAGCGCCACCTACTACCAGGACGTGCGGGTCAAGCACTCCGACATGGTGGGCCCGGAGAACGGCGGCTGGGCGCTGGTCACCAACCAGCTCAACCACGAGCGGGTCGCGCTGACCTCGTCCGCGCCGCTGGCCCTGGCCGTCGCGCAAGTGACCGAGTGGGCGCGCAACACCAAGACCGCCAATGGCGCCCGGGTCATCGACCAGGAATGGGTGCAGATCAGCCTGGCCCGCATCCACGCCAAGGTCGAGTACCTGAAGCTGACCAACTGGGAGATCGCCTCGCGCGCCGACGCCGGCGGCGACGCCGCCCCGCGCCCGTGGGACGCCTCGGCCACCAAGGTGTACGGCACCGAGCTGGCCACCGAGTCCTACCGCGCGCTGATGGAGATCCTCGGCCCGCAGGCCTACCTGCGCCAGGACTCGGCGGGCTCGCAGCTGCGGGGTCGCCTGGAGCGCATGCACCGCGCCTGCCTGATCCTCACCTTCGGCGGCGGCACCAACGAGGTGCAGCGCGACATCATCGCCATGACCGCCCTCAAGCAGCCCGCCGCCGCGCGCTAGCTGTGTCCGATAGCGATGTGAGCGGGCCCTCCGTGGTTACGCAAGCCGCCTCCTCCGGGCCTGACGCTCACATCGCGCGAAACCAAGGTAACCATCATGGATTTCACCCTCACCGAGGCGCAGCAGGATCTCGCCCGCCTCACCGCCGAGGTCACCGGCAAGCTGGTCACCGCCGACCGGCTGCGTGAGCTCGACCGCAACACCGACGCGTCGGGCAACCCGACCGTGCGCTTCGACGAATCGCTGTGGAGCTCGCTCGCCGAGACCGGCGTGCTGGCCGCGGCCCTGCCGGAGACGGTGGGCGGCAGCGACTTCGGTGTGCTGGAGCAGACCGCCATCCTGCGCGAGATCGGCAAGTCCGTCGCGCCCGTGCCGTACCTGTGGTCGATCGTGCTCGGCGCCGGCGCGCTCGCGCAGTTCGGCTCCGCGGCCCAGCGCGAGCTGGCCGCCCAGGCCGCGCGGGGCGAGATCATCCTCACCGCCGCGCTGAGCGAGGAGCGCAACTGGGAGCCCACCAGCCCCGTCACCACCGCGATGGCGGGCGACGGCTGGCAGCTGACCGGTCTCAAGACCACGGTGCCCTTCGCCCGCCAGGCGGCGCGCATCCTGGTGTCCGCCAGCGTCGACGGCTCCCCGGCGGTCTTCCTGGTCGACCCGTCGCACGCCTCGGTGCGCGTCGAGGACCAGATCGTCACCGACCGCTCCCCCGAGGCCGAGGTCGAATTCGCCGGCACCCCCGCCGAACTGGTGGGCACCGTCGACCAGGGCGCCGAGATCCTGACCTGGCTGCTGGAGCGCGCCTGGCTCGGCCTGGCCGCCACCCAGCTCGGCGTGGTCGAGAAGGGCCTGGAACTGGTCGCCGACTACGCCCGCGAGCGCGAGCAGTTCAATCGCAAGATCGGCAGCTTCCAGGCCGTGGCCCAGCGCCTGGCCGACGCCTACATCGACGTCCAGGGCGTGCGCCTGGCCGTGCAGCAGGCGGCCTGGCGACTCGCCGAGGGCCTGCCCGCCGCGGCCGAGGTCCACACCGCCAAGTTCTGGGCCGCCGAGGCGGGCCACCGCGTCGCCCACACCGTGGTGCACGTGCACGGTGGCGTCGGTATCGACCGCGACCACATCGTGAACCAGTACTTCACCGCCGCCAAGCACAACGAGTTCGCCCTCGGCGGCGCCACCGACCACCTGCGCGCACTCGGGTCGCTGCTGACCGACGCTGCGCAGTAACAACTCTCGGAGACTCGGTACCAACTCCCGGAGACTCGGCCGAACCCTGCACTGCGGCCGACGGCGAGGCGGTGGCTCCCATACCGGCCACCACCTCGTCGTTTTTCTTTGTCCGGGAACGGTTTACGGCACCAGCGGACCGGCGAGCACCCGCTCCCCCGCCGCCCAGTTGCCCTGCCAGGTCAGGCCCGCGTCCTTGGCGGGCTTGCGCTGCCAGAGCGCCAGCAGCAGATCCGAAGCGGTGCCGGAGATTTCGGCGACCGGGGTGCCCGGGCCGTAGGTCCAGCTCTCGCCGGTATCGGTGGCGCGGACCCTGACCGCCACCTCGGGCTCGCTCGTCAGCCCACGCTGAATCATGCGCGGCGCGAACAGTTCGAAGACCTCCGCGATGCCGTCGGCGGCCTGCGCCGGATCGAATTCCTCCGCGATGCCGAGCGCGTTCTTGCCGTCCCACACGTGCATGAGGGTCTCCTGGGCGCGGCGGCGCTGCCAGAACCCGACCGTGCGCGGCAGCAGCTTGGTGAAGGTCCAGGCCGGGGTCTCCGGGGCGACCGCCACCGCCTCGAGCAGGGCCTGCACCGTCGCGTCGTACCAGGCCCGCAGCTCGACGGGATCCTTCGGAGCGGGTTCGCCCCGGTAGTCGCCGCGGCCCTCCCGGATACCGGTGACCACCCACAGATTGCCTTGGCCGACATGGTCGACCAGGTCGTAGAAGGTCCAATCCCCGCAGCTGGGAACCGGTGCGGCCAGATCGGCCCCCGGCGTGATCAGCTCTCCGAGCTCGCTCAATTTCTCGCGCAAAATGGCCACGAAATCCATGCGGCCCACGCTAACCAGCGAAAACTCGGCCTGCCAGCCATATGCGGCCGGTCGAACACGAAATCCGGCCGAACATCAGGATTCGACTTCACGGACGGAGGAGATGCGCTCACCCACCGGGTCGTGATGATCCGTCGACGGTTCCAGTTCGTACAGCAGGGCCTCGCCGCGCGCGTCGTCGCGGATGGCGCGGCCCAGTTCGGCCGCGGCCCGGTAGTGGGCCGGGGTGCGCAGGACGTGGCGGATCCCGCGAGCGATGCGCTGCGGGGTCGCGGTGCGCGGCACCGTGATTCCGGCATGGTGGGCGCGGACGCGCGCGGCATTGTCGGCATTGTCGCGGCCGTGCGGCAGGACCACGACCGGGAGGTCGGCGGCGAAGGACTTCATCAGGGTGCCGTGGCCGCCGTGGGTGACGACCAGGCTGGCATGCCGCATGATTTCGCGGTGCCCGGCCGAGCGCAGCACCGTCACGTTCGGCGGGGCGCGCAGTTCGTCCGGGTCGACGGCGGGGCCGGTGGTGATGACGCCGCGCACCGGGAGCTGGCCCAGGGCGTCGGAAATGCGCTGCAGGCAATCGGTTTGGCGTTGAAAGGTGGTGGACAGCGCGACCAGGACGAGCGGGTCGCCGCCGTCGGTCTGCGTCCACGTGGCGCCCTCGACCCAATCCGGCTCGTCGAGGATCGGGCCGACCCAGCGCACCCCGTCGGGCCCCTGCCCCGGGAAGTCGAACGCCGCACTGGACAACACCAGCTGCCGGCGCGCCAGCCGCGCCTGATCCTGATAGTGGGCCAGCCGCTCCAGCCCGAAATCCGCGCGCAGGACATTGAGCTTCGGGAGCAGTTCCTCGTCCCAGCGTCGCTGCACCAGCGAGCCCACCACCCGGTCGCGCAACCGGCCCAGTGGCCCGTGCGCCTGGCCGAAGCCGGAACCCGGCGGCGGGCCACCCTCCACCGGCAGCGGGTAGATGCCGGGGATGAGCACCGAGAAGGGCACCTCACAGGCCTGCGCCGCGACCATGGCCCCGAAGGCGAAGAAGGAGGCCAGCACCAGATCGGGTCGCTCGGCATCGATTTCGTCGGCGGTGTCGCGGGCGAATCCGGCCCCCGCGCGCAGGCGCAGCCGTGCGCCGGTGGCCGTCACCGCGCCGGTGAGCGATTCCTCCGCCAGCACCGTCACCCGATGGCCACGCCGCACCAGACGCCGCACCACACCCAGCTCCGGTGGAACCGTTCCGCCGCTTCCGGTGAGGGCGACCAGGTAGCTGTGAGTCATCGGGCACCTCCCCCAGTCACTCTTGCACGACCGATGAGTTTTCCGCACCCGCTTCGTCCCCATCAGTACATCGAATGAGAGGGATCGACCCGCCATGCCGAGCAAGATGATCTTCATCAATCTGCCCGTCGCCGACCTGGACCGGTCCAAGCGCTTCTACGAGGCCGTGGGCTGGAAGGTGAACCAGGACTTCACCGACGGCAATGCCGCCTGCATCGTGGTCGACGACAACATCTGCGTCATGCTGCTGACCCGCGACTTCTTCACCACCTTCGGCACCCGCCCCCTCGGCGACACTCGCGGCACCGTCAACGGCGTCTACGCCCTGGCCCTGTCCAGCCCCCACGAAGTGGACAGCCTCGTCGAAGCGGCCCTCCAGGCCGGCGGCACCGAAGAACTCAGCCCCGACCGCCACGCCCAGGAAGCCGAGGTGGGCATGTACAGCCGCACCTTCCTCGACCTCGACGGCCACCAGTGGGAGCCCTTCCACATGGCCTACCCCTCCTGACCGCCGATCGGCAGCTTCCTGCCATCCGATGAAGTGTCGGTTCACCCGGGTGCCAACCAGGGTGAACCCATGGCTTTCAACGTTGCAGACCTGTTCGAGCACGCCGTCGACGCGGTTCCGGACCGGATCTCCCTGATCTGCGCCGACCGGCAATTCACCTATCGCGAACTGGACGAGCGGGCCAACCGGCTCGCGCACCACCTGGCCGCCCGCGGCATCGGCGCGGGCGATCACGTCGGCGTGTACGCACGCAATTCGGCCGAGGCCCTGGAAACGATGCTCGCGACCTACAAACTGCGGGCGGTGTCGGTGTGCGTCAACTACCGCTATGTGGCCGACGAGGTGCGCTACATCGTCGAGAACGCGGATCTGCAGGCCCTTGTCCACGAGGCGCAGTACAGTGCCATCGTCGCCGAGGTCCAGGCTGCGGTGCCGTCCGTGACCGAGGTGCTCGCGATCGGACCCGACTACGACGCGGCGCTGGCCGCGCAGTCCCCGGACCGCGATTTCGGTCCGCGCAGCGGCGAGGACCTGTACATCCTCTACACCGGCGGCACCACCGGCATGCCCAAGGGCGTGATGTGGCGGCACGAGGACGTCTGGCGGACGCTCGGCGGGGGCATCAACTATATGACCGGCGAATATGTCTCGGACGAATGGGAATTGGCCGCCTCTGCGAAGTCCGCGCCGACCGGAATCGTCATGGCCCCGCTCTCGCCTCTCATCCACGGCGCCGCGCAGTGGGCGGCATTCATCGCCCTGAACTCCGGTGGCACCGTGGTCTTCGTGCCACAGTTCGATGCGCACGAGGTGTGGCGGGTAGTCGAGCGGCACCGGGTCAATGTGCTCACCGTGGTCGGTGATGCCATGGCCAAACCGCTGCTGGAGGCGTATCACGAAGGGCACTACGAGGTTTCGTCGCTGTGGGCGTTCAGCAGCCACGCCGCGCTGTTCTCGCATTCGCTCAAACAGCAGTACCTCGACACCTTCCCGAACCTGTTCATCACCGACGTGATCGGCTCCTCGGAGAGTGGCAGCACCGGATTGTCCGTGGTCACCAAGGATTCCGACCACACGCAGGGCCCGCGGGTGAAGTTCGGCGCACAGGCCGCCCTGCTCGACGACGACGGCAATCTCGTCGAACCCCGGCCGGGCGCGGTGGGTCGAATGGCGCGGACCGGGCACGTGCCGCTCGGGTATTACAAGGATCCCGAGAAGACGCGGTCGATCTTCGCCGAGGTGGACGGCAAACGCTATGTGGCGCCGGGCGATTACGCGCGCTACGAGGCCGACGGCACCGTCACCCTGCTCGGGCGCGGCTCGGAGTGCATCAACACCGGCGGCGAGAAGGTGTTCCCGGAGGAGGTCGAGACCGCTCTCAAATCCCATCCGGAGGTCTTCGACGCCCTGGTGATCGGCATTCCGCACGATCGCTTCGGACAGGCCGTGGCAGCGGTGGTGCAGCCGCGGCCGGGAGCCGCGCTCGCGCTCGGTGAGCTCGACGCGCACCTGCGCACCATGATCGCGGGATACAAAGCGCCCCGGGGGTATTGGCTGGTCGACCAGGTCATGCGGCAGCCCAGCGGCAAGGCGAACTATCCCGCCGCCAAACGGTATGCGGCCGAGCACGCCGAAGAGATGCGCAGTCCCCGCTGACCGGGTGCGGTCAGCGCAACAGCCCGAGGTCACGCACCCGCACCCCGAGCTGGAATCGGGTGCTGACCTCGAAGCGGGCCATCAGCTGCGCGACATAGCGGCGGTAGGTGCGTAGCGACACCCCCAGCGCCCGCGCCGCCGTCTCGTCCTTCGCTCCGGCGTGCAGCTGCTCGACCACCGCGAGCGCCACCGCGTCCAGCCCGCGCTCCCCCAGCTCCAGGTGATCGCGGAGCTGACGCGCGGAATGCCAGGTGCGGACGGCGAATTGGTGTACCACGCCGAGCAGCGCCGGTTCGGCCACCAGCAGGCCGCGCGGTTGCTGCCCGGGCGCGGCCGACCACAGCGCCGCCTGCTCGCGATCGACGATCAGCACATTGCAGAAGTCGGTGTCGGTAACCCGGATCTGCGAGCCGACCGCGAACTGCCGCAGCACCGACTGCCGTCCGCGCACGCCCACATAGGCGGCCGACAGCAGCAGCCGGACCTGCTTGCCGGCGGCGTGCAGCTGCCGGAAAACCGTGTCCTCCGAACCGTATTCGGTCTCCGGGCGGACGGGGCGGGCGATGGCCATCACGGCCTCGTGACGCACCCCCACCAGCATGCGGCGCAGATTCTCCGCCCACAGCTCGTCCGCGTGCAGCTCTACCGTCATCACGCACCTCTCGTGAACACCTGTGGGAGAGCATATTTCGTCCCGGCCGACGGGTTCCACGAACACACCGCCGTGGTCCGCGACCCGGGCACCGGCGAGATATCAGTGTTCCGGATGGACCGCATGCGCTGGGTGTCACCCAAAACGGGTGAGTCGCCGATCTTGACCGGTGGTGGCGCCGACCGTGAGGGTAGGGGAACCGGCTAGTTCGTGCGGAGCCTCCGATCAACGGCGATCAGCGACGGCCACCGATGTCCTCCGTCTTTCGACGGAGGTTGCGCGCCAAGCCGGTCCGCGGGCCGGAGTTCACCGTCGTCCGAGATGTGGACGGAGCGGGACCGGCCCGCGGAACACCACCGGAGCACGGCGACGGCCGTGACGAGCCCGCCCTAGTTCGAGCCCAGCTCCATGGGCAGGCCGAACAGCGGGAAGAGCTTCTCGGTGTCGAGGAAGAAGGTGAGACCGGAGATGCGGTCACCGTCGAGTTCGAGAGTGGTGATGGACCACGGGATCCAGCGGCCGGGCTCGTCACCCGGCTTGTAGTGGCCGAAGGCGGGTAGCCCGTTGGCGCCGGCCAGCGGGACCAGGCGGGAGTCGCGGCACGCGTGGCCGGTGCCGAGCATGAAGGCGGCCACGTTCTCGGGACCGGAGATCCACAGCGAGAACGGCGGCATGGACAGGGCCACATCGGCTTTCAGCAGGTCGGTGAGGGCGTCCATGTCGTAGGCCTCGAAGGCCTTGACGAAATCGTCGACGAGTTTGCGCTGCTGCTCGTTGCTCTCGTCGAAGGGGTCCGACACCGTGGCCGTCTCCTGCACCTTCGACATGGTGGCGCGGGCCCGCTGCAGCGCGCTGTTCACCGAGGCCGGGGAGACATTGAGCATGTCGGCGGTCTCGCCCGCCGAGAAGCGCAGCACCTCGCGCATGATCAGGATGGCGCGCTGACTGGCCGGCAGATGCTGCACCGCCGCGACGAAGGCCAGGCGCAGCGTGTCCTTCGCGCTGGCGGCCTCGGCCGGGTCGGCGCCGAAGGCGAGGGCGTTCGGAATCGGTTCCACCCACACGTAATCCGGCTCCGGCGGGGGCAGCTGCGAATCGGGGGTCGAGGGACCGTTGAGATCCATGGGTCTGGCGCGCCGTTGCGGACCGTCCAGCATGTCCAGACAGACATTGGTGGTGATCTTGTACAGCCAGGACCGCAGACTGGACCGGCCCTCGAAGGAGTCGTAGGACTTCCACGCCCGCGTGAAGGTCTCCTGCACCGCGTCCTCGGCTTCGAACGAGGACCCGAGCATTCGATACGCGTAGGCGCACAGCTCCCGCCGATACCCCTCGAAAGATCGCAGTACATCGTCGGAAACGGTGCCGCCCACCTTCTCGCTCATGCCAGACAGCGTCGCACAGCCCACCGACAAGAAACACCCGCGAAAAGGCTGGTGCCCGTCTGCGACCGCAGACGGGCACCGGCACACACCACGAGCTGAGCTGCGTTACTTGGTGTTCGAGGCCTCGGCGTGGTGGTCGGCCTCGCGGGCCTCGGTCTGCGCCTTGGCCCACTTGTAGTCCGGCTTGCCCGCGGGCGAGCGCTTGATCTCGTCCACGAACCACAGGCTGCGCGGCATCTTGTAGGAGGAGATCTCCTTGACCAGGGTCGGGCGCAGCTCCTCCAGCGTCGGGCGGGCGCCGCCGCGGCACTGCACGACCGCGACCACCCGCTGGCCCCAGCGCTCGTCCGGCACGCCGACCACGAGCGCGTCGAAGATCTCCGGGTGCGCCTTGAGCGCGCCCTCGACCTCTTCGGGGTAGATCTTCTCGCCACCGGAGTTGATGGACACCGAGCCGCGGCCCAGCATGGTGACGGTGC
This sequence comes from Nocardia sp. NPDC004711, assembly GCF_053601595.1. Taxonomy (NCBI): domain Bacteria; kingdom Bacillati; phylum Actinomycetota; class Actinomycetes; order Mycobacteriales; family Nocardiaceae; genus Nocardia; species Nocardia sp. NPDC004711. Next base: position 265,147 of record NZ_JBSGCB010000001.1, read on the forward strand.
CGTCCTCCTCCACCCGGGCGAAGTCGCCGGGGATGGAGTAGCGAACGCCGTTGAACACCTTGAAGGTTTCGGCGGTCTTGACCGGGTCGTTGTAGTAGCCGAGCGGAATGTTGCCGGTCCGCGCCAGCATGCCGACCTGGCCGGAGCCGGGCGCGACCTCGGTGCCCTCCTCGTCGATCACCTTGGTGGAGCCGTCGATCTTCACCCGCGGTCCGCCGGTGTGCGTGGCGCCCTTGGCCGCCACGGCCAGACCGCCGAAGCCGGTCTCCGAGGAGCCGATGGAGTCGGTGATGAGCGCGTTCGGGAAGTTCTCGATGAACTGGTCCTTCAGTGCGGGCGAGAACAGCGCCGCGCTGCTGGCCAGCACCCACAGGCTCGAATGCTGGTACGCCGCACCGGTTTCCGCATTGCCCTCGGCCAGCGCGTCCAGCATCGGACGGGCCATGGCATCGCCGGTAATGAAGATCATGTTGACGCCGTGCCGCTGAATCGCCTGCCACACACCGTGTCCGCTGAACTCCGGCAGCATGACGGCCTTGCCGCCGTCGAACAGGCTGTGCAGGGTCGCGGTGAACGCGCCGCCGTGGATCAGCGGCGGAATCGGGTAGCGCACCATCGGCGAGTTGCCGCTCGCGCCGCCCTTGGACTGCTCCCACTCGTCCTGGATGAATTCACCGGTGTAGAAGTTGATGCCGCCGCCGAGGACGCGCCACCAGTCCTCCTGCCGCCACATGACGCCCTTGGGCATCCCGGTGGTGCCGCCGGTGTAGATCATCATGATGTCGTCGGAGGAGCGCTCGCCGAAATCGCGCTCGCCGCGCGAGCCGGCCAGTGCCGCTTCGTATTCCACCGCGGTCGGGGGCAGCGGCAGGTCGGTGCCGTCCTCGACGGTGACGACCGCCTTGATCTTCGGCACGTTCGGCAGCACATTGGCCACCTTGTCGCTGTACCGCCGCTCGTGAATGAGCGCGACCATATCCGAGTTCTCGAAGATGTACTGCAACTCGTTCTCGACATAGCGGTAGTTCACGTTGATCATGACTGCCCGCGCCTTGAAGATGGCCACCATGGCCTCCACGGCCTCAATGGTGTTGCGCGAGTACACGCCGACCTTGTCACCCGGCTGCACACCCTGATCCTGCAGGAAGTGCGCCAGCCGGTTGGCTCGGTCCTCGAGCTCGGCGTAGGTCACCGAACGAGCGTCGTCAACCAGCGCGACACGTTCCGGCATGAGGTCGATGGTGTGCTCGACAAGGTCCGCAATGTTGTAGCTCACTGCTTCAAAATAGAACGTGTTCTTGTGTGTGACAAGCCACAGATTCGGCTTTGGTCCAGCGACCGGATGTGCCCCCTGTCACACCCTACGGCGACTTACCCTGAATTGGAACAGATGCGAAAGGGCGCGACCCACTCACCGGGGCGCGCCCTTTCCAACCGGCCGCGAAGCACTTCTTCGAGGCCGGATTTCTGGAACTAGTTCTACGACCGACTCAGTACCCTGCGGCCGGCTCAGTGCCCCTGCGACTCGATCAGCGGACGCAGCGCCTCGAACTGCGCCACGTCACGGACACCCACGAGCATCATGGTGACGCCGGCCTGCTCCCACACCTTCAGCTGCTCACGCACCTGCGCCTCGTTGCCGATGATGGTGGTGTCGAGAATCAGCTCGTCGGGCACGACCGCCGCGGCTTCCTCCTTGCGGCCGGTGCGGAACAGCCGGGTGATCTCGTCCACCTGCTCGCCATAACCCATGCGCCGGTACACCTCGGCGTGGAAGTTGAGTTCCTCGGCGCCCATGCCGCCGATGTAGAGCGCCATGAACGGGCGCAGCCGATCCAGTTCGGCCTTGGGGTCGTCGGTCAGGATCACCTGCGCGGTGGCGGCGATCTCGAAGTCCTCGCGCGAGCGCCGCGCGCCCGGGCGCGAGAAGCCCTCGTCGAGCCATTCGTTGTACATGTCGGCCAGCCGCGGCGTGTAGTAGATGGCCAGCCAGCCGTCCGCGATCTCCGCGGTCAGTGCCACGTTCTTGGGGCCCTCCGCGCCGAGCCAGATCGGCAGGTCCGCGCGCAGCGGGTGGGTGATGGGCTTGAGCGGCTTGCCGAATCCCGTTGCGCCCGACCCGGAGTAGGGCAGCGGGTAGTGCGGGCCCGCACTGGTCACCTTGCCTTCGCGGGCCAGCACCTGCCGCACGATCGAGACGTACTCGCGGGTGCGGGCCAGCGGCTTGGCGAACGGCTGCCCGTACCAGCCCTCCACCACCTGCGGCCCCGAGACGCCGAGCCCGAGGATGTGCCGGCCGCCGCTGAGGTGGTCGAGGGTCAGCGCGGCCATGGCGGTGGCGGTCGGCGTGCGCGCCGACATCTGCACGACGGAGGTGCCCAGCCGGACCCGGCTGGTGTCCGAGCCGTACCACGCCAGGGGCGTGAAGGCGTCCGATCCCCAGGACTCCGCGGTGAAGATGGCGTCGAAGCCGGTCTCCTCCGCGGCCAGCACCAGTTCCCGGTGATTGGCGGGCGGCTGCGCGCCCCAATATCCCAGTTGCAAACCAAAGCGCATTTCCATGTCCTTCCTAGAACATCCGGGGCCGGTCGTCAGGGCCGCAGCCCGTACTCTTGCCACCGTCACTAGAACCTGTTCTACTCGATCACGTGACTCTGGGGAACACCGAAATACTGTCCGCACCGCTGCGGATGCAATTCGACTACACCCGCTCCACCGGTCCGATCATCGGTCGCTTCCTCACGGAACTGCGATCCGGCAAGGTCGTCGGGGTGCGGGGTTCCGATGGGCGCGTGATCGTGCCGCCCGCGGAATTCGATCCGGCTACCGGCGAGGCGCTGTCGGAGTTCGTCGGCGTGTCCGACGTCGGCACCGTCCAGACCTGGTCGTGGGTGGCCGAGCCGCTGCCCGGCCAGCCCTTCGACCGGCCCTTCGCCTACGCGCTGATCAAGCTGGACGGCGCGGACACCGCCATCCTGCACGCGGTGGATGTGGCCTCCCCGGCCGACATCGCCACCGGGATGCGGGTACGGGCACGCTGGGCCGCCGAGCGCACCGGCGACATCCACGACATCGCGGCCTTCGAACCGGGTGAGACCTCCACGGCCCCGGACGATTCCGCGAGCGACCTGGAACCGGTGACCGGCATCGTGACCCCGGTCGACTTCTCCATCAAGCACACCGCCGCCCCGCAGGAGGCCGTCTTCCTGAAGGCGCTCACGGAGGGCCGCCTGCTGGGCGCCCGCGCCCGGATGGACGGCAAGGTGTACTTCCCGCCGCGCGGCGCCGACCCGCGCGACGGCTCGCCGACCGACGACTACGTCGAGGTGTCCGACAAGGGCATCGTGACCACCTTCTGCATCGTGAACGTGCCGTTCATGGGCCAGCGCCTCAAGCCCCCGTACGTGGCGGCCTACGTGCTGCTCGACGGCGCCGACATCCCCTTCCTGCACCTGGTGCTCGGCGTCGACGCGAGCGAGGTCCGGATGGGTATGCGAGTGGAGGCGGTGTGGAAGCCGCGCGAGGAGTGGGGCCTGTCCATGGCCAATATCGACCACTTCCGGCCCACCGGCGAACCCGACGCCGACTACGACAGCTTCGCGCACCACCTGTAGAGAGGCGCTGAACCACCTTGAACCACAAGGCAACTGACATCGCGGTCGTGGGCTTCGCGCACGCGCCGCACGTGCCGGAGACCTTCGGCACCACCAATGGCGTCGAGATGCTCGCGCCCTGCTTCCAGGAGCTCTACGCCAAGCTCGGCATCGGGGTCTCCGACATCGGCTTCTGGTGCTCCGGTTCCTCGGACTACCTTGCCGGACGTGCCTTCTCGTTCATCTCGGCCATCGACTCCATCGGCGCGGTGCCGCCGATCAACGAGTCGCACGTGGAGATGGACGCGGCCTGGGCGCTGTACGAGGCGTGGGTGAAACTGCGCTCCGGACAGGCCGAGACGGCCCTGGTGTACGGCTTCGGCAAGGCCTCGGCCGGTACCCTGCGCCAGATCCTCACCCTGCAGACCGACCCGTACCTGGTCGCGCCGCTGTGGCCGGACTCGGTGTCCATCGCCGGCCTGCAGGCCCGCGCGGGCCTGGACGCGGGCCGCTGGACCGAGGCGGACATGGCCGCGGTGGCCGCGCGCAGCACCGGCTCCGACGCCGAAAAGCTGCTGGCCGCACCGAAGGTCGCCGATCCTTTCCGGGCCCATGACATCGCGCCCATCACCGACGGCGCGGCCGCCATCGTGCTGGCCGTGGGCGACCGCGCCCGCGAGCTGTGCGAGCGTCCGGCCTGGCTGACCGGAATGGCCCACTACATCGACACCCCGGTGCTGGGTGCGCGCGACCTGACGGTCTCGGCCTCGGCCAAGAAGGCGGCCGACGCCCTCACCGGCGGCGACGCGAGCGGCTTCGACATCGCCGAGCTGCACGCGCAGTTCAGCCACGAGGAGCTGATCCTGAAACAGGCCATCGGCCTGAACGGCACCACCCGGATCAATCCGTCCGGCGGTCCGCTGTCGGGCAATCCGATGTTCGCCGCGGGCCTCGAGCGCATCGGCTTCGCCGCCACCGAAATCATCAACGGCACCGCGAATCGCGCACTGGCCCACGCCAGTTCGGGCCCCGCGCTGCAGCAGAACCTGGTTGCCACCCTGGAGGCACGATGACTTTCCCCGCCGCGGTGCTCGGCACCGGACAGACCCATCACGTGACCAAACGGTCGGATGTATCCATGGGGGGCATGGTCCGCGAGGCCATCGACCGCGCCCTGGTGGACTCCGGCCTGACCATGGCCGATATCGACGCCGTGGTGGTCGGCAAGGCGCCCGACTTCTTCGAGGGCTCCATGATGCCGGAGCTGTTCCTCGCGGATGCCCTGGGCGCCACCGGAAAACCGCTGCTCAGGGTGCACACCGCCGGTTCGGTGGGCGGCTCGACCGCGATCGTCGCGGCCAACCAGGTGCAGGCCGGCGTGTACGGCAAGGTGCTGGCCATCGCATGGGAGAAGCAGTCGGAGTCCAACGCCATGTGGGCGCTGTCGAATCCGGTGCCGTTCACCATGCCGGTCGGCGCGGGCGCGGGCGGCTACTTCGCCCCGCACGTGCGCGCCTACATCCGCCGCTCCAACGCCCCGCTGCACGTGGGCGCCATGGTCGCGGTGAAGGACCGCCGCAACGGCGCGCGTAATCCGTTCGCGCATCTGCACCAGCCCGACATCACCCTGGAATCGGTGATGTCCTCCCAAATGCTGTGGGACCCCATTCGTTTCGACGAGACCTGCCCGTCCTCGGACGGCGCCTGTGCCATCGTGATCGGTGACGAGGCGTCCGGCAAGGCCGTGGAGGCGCAGGGCAAGAAGGTGGCCTGGGTGCACGGCACCGCCATGCGCACCGAGCCGCTCGCCTACGCCGGCCGCGACCAGGTCAACCCCAAGGCCGGTCGGGAAGCCGCCAAGGCGCTGTGGAAGCAGGCCGGGATCACCAACCCGCTCGAGGAGATCGACGCGGCCGAGATCTATGTCCCCTTCTCGTGGTTCGAGCCCATGTGGCTGGAGAACCTGGGCTTCATGCCCGAGGGCGAGGGCTGGAAGCTCACCGACGCCGGGGAGACCGCCATCGGCGGGAAGCTGCCGGTCAACCCCTCCGGCGGCGTGCTCTCCTCCAACCCGATCGGCGCCTCCGGCATGATCCGCTTCGCCGAGGCCGCCAAGCAGGTCATGGGCCGGGCCGGCGACTACCAGGTGGAGAACGCCCGCAAGGCCTACGGCCACGCGTACGGCGGTGGATCGCAGTACTTCTCGATGTGGGTCGTCGGGAGTGAGCAGCCGTGACCACCACGACCGAACACCCGGCCCGGGTAGCGGGCACGGCGTCGCAGGCCGCGGTGCGGGCGAAGAACAAGGAGGCCTGGGTGGCGCTGTTCGCCGCCGACGGGATCGTGGAGGACCCCATCGGGCCGTCCTTCTTCGATCCCGAGGGCGTCGGGCACCGCGGCGCGGAGGCCATCGCGGCCTTCTGGGACAAGGCGATTGCCCCCACCGAGTCCATCGAGTTCCTCTTCGACGACTCCTTCGCCTGCGGTCGTGAGGTGGCCTACACGGGCCGCATCCGCACCACCATGAGCGGTCATATCGTCGACGCGGAAGGCGTCTTCACCTACAAGGTCGACGAGGACGGGAAAATCCTTGCCCTGCGCGCCTTTTGGGAGACCGAGCGCGCCATGTCGACGATGAAGAAGGCCTAGGCCCTCGGCCGGCTACGAAAGACGAAGCGGGCGACTGGATTCATCCGGTCGCCCGCTTCCTTTTTCTCCGCCCCGAGGAGTGAGAGGGGGAACGGGGCGGATCAAATCATCTGCGGCTCAGTGCTTCACGGGGCAGGTCTTGTAGTCGACCTGGAATTCCTTGATGCCGTTGAGCCAGCCGGACTGCAGCCGTCGCGGATCTCCGAGCTTGGAGATGTCGGGCATGTGGTCGGCGATGGCATTGAAGATGATCTCGATCTCGAGCCGGGCCAGGTTCGCGCCGATGCAGAAGTGCGCGCCGGTGCCGCCGAAGGACAGGTGCGGGTTCGGATCACGCAGGATATTGAAGGTGTACGGATCCTCGAACACCTCCTCGTCGAAGTTGGCCGAGCGGTAGGACAGCACGACCCGCTGGCCCTTCTTGATCTGCACGCCACCGACTTCAACGTCCTCGAGCGCGGTGCGCTGGAACGAGCTGACCGGGGTGGCCCACCGGATGATCTCGTCGGCGGCGGTCTTGGGCCGCTCCTTCTTGAAGAGCTCCCACTGGTCCGGGTTCTCCATGAACGCGATCATGCCGTGCGTGGTGGCATTGCGGGTGGTCTCGTTGCCCGCGACGGCCAGCATCATGACGAAGAAGCCGAATTCCTCCGGCAGCAGCGCCTCGCCGTCCATGTCGGCATTGATGAGCTGGGTGACGATGTCATCGGCCGGGCAGGCCCGGCGGGCCTCGGCCATTTGGTACGAGTAGCCGAGGATCTCGGTGGAGGCGACCACCGGGTCGGCGTCGCTGTCCGGATCGTCGTAGCTGGTCATGTCGTTGGACCACTTGAACAGCTTCATGCGGTCTTCCTGCGGCACGCCGATCAGTTCGGCGATGGCCTGCAGCGGCAGCTCGGCGGCCACCTGCTCCACGAAGTCACCGGTACCGGAGTCGGCGGCGGCCTTCACGATGGCCTCGGCCCGGGCGGTCAGCTCGGCCCGCAGGCCGTTGATGACGCGCGGGGTGAAGCCCTTGGAGATGATCTTGCGGAGCTTGGTGTGCTCCGGGGCGTCCTTGTTCAGCAGGACGAAGCGCTGCAGATCGATCTGCTCGCGCGTGATGTCGTCCTGGAACCGCGGGATAGCGGTGTTCTCATAGGTGGAGAACACGTCGTCGCGCCGCGAGACGGTCTTCACGTCGGCGTGCTTGCTGAGCACCCAGAAGCCGTCGTCGGTGAAGCCCCCGACCTCCGGCGACTTGGGGTTCCACCAGATGGGGGCGCTGCGGCGCAGTTCGGCGAGTTCTTCGACCGGGACCCGGTGCGCCCACATTTCCGGGTCGGTGACATCGAATCCATCCGGCACATCGGGCCGGGCTGCAGTGTCGACCACCAGCAGTCTCCTTTGACCAACTGAAACACGTTCTACCGCTATTGAAGCACAGGAGGTAAAACAAGAGAAGGGACTAGGTATTGGTCCGGAACAGGCTTACGTTACTGGTTGTGAACTCGTTGCAGTTCTAATCCGGAAGGAAAGACATGGGTACTCCCGTCATCGTCGAGGCCGCCCGCACGCCCATCGGCAAGCGCAATGGCTGGCTGGCCGGCCTGCACGCCGCCGAGCTGCTGGGCGCGGCACAGCAGGGCGTGCTCGAGCGCGCGGAACTGAATCCGGCGCTGGTCGAACAGGTCGTCGGCGGCTGCGTCATGCAGGTCGGCGAGCAGGGTAACAACGTCACCCGCACCGCCTGGCTGCACGCCGGGCTGCCGTGGCAGACCGGTGCGGTCACCATCGACAACCAGTGCGGTTCGGCGCAGCAGGCCGCGGGCCTGGTGGCCGGTCTCATCTCCACCGGCGCCATCGAGGTCGGCATGGCCTGCGGCATCGAGTCGATGAGCCATGTTCCATTGGGCGCCAACGTCGGAACGCACGCCGGCCCGCGCCGGCCCGCGTCCTGGAACATCGACATGCCCAACCAGTTCGAGGCCGCCGAGCGAATCGCCAAGCGGCGCGGCATCACTCGCGACGATGTCGAGGAGCTGGGCGAGCGCTCGCAGCGACTGGCCGCGCAGGCGTGGGCGGAGGGCCGCTTCGACCGCGAGGTGCTGACCATCAAGAACGCGCCGCAGGTCGACAAGGAGGGCAACCTCACCGGCGAGTTTGCCGACATCAGCCGCGACCAGGGTCTGCGCGAGACCACCCGCGAGGGCCTGGCGAAGCTGAAGCCGGTGCTGGAGGGCGGAATTCACACCGCCGGCACCTCTTCGCAGATCTCGGACGGCGCGGCCGCGGTGCTGCTCATGGACGAAAAGGCCGCGCAGCGTGAGGGATTGCGCCCGCGCGCCCGCATCGTGGCGCAGTGCCTGGTGGGCGGCGAGCCCGAATTCCACCTGGATGGTCCGGTGCAGGCGTGCGAGCGACTGCTCGAGCGCAGCGGCATGAGCATCTCCGACATCGACTTGTTCGAGATCAACGAGGCTTTCGCGTCCGTGGTGCTGTCGTGGGCCTCGGTGCACAAGCCGGATTTCGATCGCGTCAACGTCAATGGCGGCGCCATCGCGCTCGGCCACCCGGTCGGCAGCACCGGATCCCGCTTGATCACAACGGCTTTGCACGAGCTGGAGCGCTCGGACAAGACCACCGCCATGGTCCTGATGTGCTGCGGCGGCGCCCTCGCGACGGGCACGATCATCGAACGCATCTAGTCCCTCAATGATTTTCGGCCAGGTTGAACGTTCATCCTGCTGGCCGCAAAACGTGGCGTACGCCACACGATCAGCGGCGCAGGCAGGAAGATGAGACGTCAGCTATCTTATGGCTACCCATGGCCCGTCCGGGAAGAGCCTCGCGACGGGCCAGAACCGGGGCTCTTAAGCGCTTGGCAAGAACCGTAGGGTTAGCCCGCAAACGCCCAAGCCACAGCGGGTGAAGCGGATGACCGCCTAGAAGCTTCAAGGAAATCGCGAATCAGGCGTAGGTTTTCAGTTACTGAGCCGCTAATATCAATGATACGTATCCGAGATAACGACTGTTAGTACAGCGAAGGGAATTGGGCGGCTCACAATGGCTGATTTCGCGGCGCGGCTGAACAAGCTGTTCGAAACCGTGCATCCCCCGGGGCGTAAGCCGCACACGAACGCAGAGGTGGCGGCCGCCTTGACGGCATCCGGCCATCCGATCTCGAAACCGTATCTGTCGCAGTTGCGGTCGGGACAGCGCACGAACCCGTCGGATGAGACGGTGGCAGCGTTGGCAAAGTTCTTCAAGGTCAAGCCGGACTACTTCTTCAACGACATCTATGCGGCGAAGATCGATCACGATCTCGAGCTGCTGTCCCAGCTGCAGGGCTACGGACTCCGTCGTCTGTCGAGTAGGGCGTTCGACCTGTCCGAAGAATCTCAGAACCTCCTCACCTCTATGGCGGAGAAGTTGCGGGCAAGCGAAGGACTGCCCGAAATTCCTCCGGACGGCACGGAATAGGCACTGCCACAGAGCAACACAGTGCGGCTAGCTCGGAGGCCGCACTGTGTTGGTTTGTTACAGGGCTTGCTCCGGCCTGGACATGGACGGGTCACCGGCACCGCTTGCAGGGCAGTGCCGGTGACCCGTCGAACCATTCGGTTCGAGTGAAGGATGTTGCACCGGTCTCAGCGTGCTGAGGCCATGTGGCGTAGACCCCTGCGCTGGTGCAGTATGCACAAACCTGGCATAGCACCAACTGGGCGAGTCCGGTCGGTCCAATGAGTTGTTTTGTGCACTATGTCGTTTTGTGCACTGTGGATGTTTCGGCCCCCAATGCATCATCCGCGACAAGCAAGAGTGACAACATCTACTGACAAGCAAAGTCCCGTACTGCGCACGACGGGTTCGATGAGACGAAACCTCGGATACGAAGTCTCATCGTGCAGGGCCCGCCGGAATGCCACGCCCTTGGCAATCGCGCGCGGTACGGGACTTGCGCATTTGCGACAAGATCGCAATTGAGTCGGTGATCTCCGCGTGATCAAGTTCGGAGCCCAGCGAGGGGTAATACGCGGATCCGCCCGAATAGTAATGGAAAAGTAATGACTACCGTTGCGCAGAGCCCCGAATCGTGCTCGGCGACGCGGCCGCCGTCGCGTCGTAGGCGCGGGCGATGGCCTGCACCCACCCGCGCGGACTGACCCCCGCCGGCGGCGAGATCCAGCGACCGTCGATCACCACCTCGCCGAACGGATTCCGCGACCATTCGGCCACCCGCCGCGCGCGCTCGGCCACCGAGACCGGCGGCGCCCCCGCCGCGGCCAGCTCCACCCCGCCACCGGACTGCAGATAGAGCGCGTCCATGATCTGCGCGACCTGATCGGAAGCCTTGAGCTGGGTGCCCGATCCGGTCTGCTCGTGCGCCACCACCTCCGGGAAGCGTGCGATCAGCACCCGGTGCAGGGTGTGAATCTGCTTGAGCAGCACCCGGGCTCGCCACCACAGCTCGATCACGATCCACACCGCACCGATGGCGATGAGCATGGCCGCGATCTGCCACATCGGCCAGAACCAGCCCGCGTCGCCGGGCTTCGGCAGCGGCTCGTCACCCCGCTCGCGGCGAATCGACATCGCCGTCAGCACGCCGACCACCGCGGTACCGGTCGTGTAGAGCGCGATGCCGCGGCCCAGCGCGGTCCAATCCAGATTGCGCACACCGGTAATCACGATGAACACGCACTCCAGCAGCACGATCACCCAGCCGAAGGTCAGCGACCAGAGCAGCGTGAGAATCATGGCGGTCGCGCCGCCGGCGTAGATCATCATGCCGATCTGCCGCAGATTTCGACGCGACACCACCGGCCACGCCGCGGCCGCCACCACCGAGGTGGCGGTCGCGAACATGATCCACGCCGCGGTGACCACCCGGTCGCCCAGCCACTGGCCGTGCACGCCACCTGGCGCCGAATGGTCAACGGCCAGAGCGATTTCCGGCACGCCGACGGTCACCGCCAGCGCCACCGCGGCCACCGCGATCACGATCGCGACCCGCGCGGTGGTCGCCGGTTTCACCAGCACGCGCCCGACGCGTGCACCCGAGGCCATCCACACCAGCATGGCCGTCACCCAGAAGGTCATGCCGCATCCCCTGACTCGGTCATCCCAACGCCTCATCGAATCGAAGGACCGAGACGCCCGCGCCCCGGCTGTTGAACACGCGCAGGCGGGTCATGAGCATGCTCGCGAAAGTCTCTGCCTCCCACTCGCATTGCTCGTCGTCGCCCAGATCGATGGCCTTCTGATGCGCGCGCTGGCTGAGCATGTAGGCGATGAGATCGTCGCTGGCCTCCAGCACCACCTCGGTCGCCGCCTCGCCCGGATGGTCGAAGACGATGTGCCCCAGCTCGTGCGCCAGGGTGTGCTCACGACTGGGCAGCGACTGCGCCAGCACGATCACATCCCGGTCCGGATAGCTGCGGCGCTGGCCGCACACGCCCGGACCCAGTTGGGCACTGGCGATCTCGATGATCCGCCGCCGCTCCGCCGAGATGGCGAGCACCACCTCGTCCAGGTCGGTGGCGTCGAAATCGGCGGCCACCGCGCACACCGCGTCCACCGCGGCGGCCACCCGGCGGTAGGACCCGATGCTATGAGCCTTGCTCCCGGTCATCGCGGTCCCCTCATACCCTCGGTCCGAAGAAAGCAGCGCGCGCGGCATCGACGCGCGCCTGGGCCGCGGACGCGCTCTGGAAGCTCACCGCGCCCGAGCCGGTGCCCACCAGCGCCAGGGCGATCAACCCGCCGATCACCGACAGTGGCTTCCACGGCGGCAGCGGGGTGTTGTTCGAGGTCGGCTTCACCTCCGGATTCGGCTGGGCCAGAACGGGAGCGGGTACCGGCGCGGGGACCGGCGGAGGCGGTGGCGCGGCAGGTGCGACCTCCGGCTCGGCCAGCGCGGCCGCCGGGGCCACGACGGCGGGCAACTGCGGCACGGCCGGGGGCTGCGGAATCTCCAGCGGCACCGGCGGCACCGCGGGTGCGGCAGGTGGCGGGATCAGCAACAGCAGCAGTGGCGAGGCGCAGACCGCGGCGGAACCGAGCCCCGCCGAACCGAGCCCCGCCGAACCCACCGCGGCCGATCCGAGATCGGCCGAACCCGCGGCGGCCGAACCGACACCGGAACCCGTCGCGGCCGAACCCGCACCGGAGCCGGCCGAGCCCAGGCCGGTGAGCGCACCGACCGCGGAACCCACACCGGCGGAACCGATTCCGGCAGAACCGACCGCGGCCGAACCAGTGCACAGCGCGGCCAGCCCGGCCGAACCCGTTGCGGCCGAGCCCGCCGCGGCCGAACCTGTTGCGGCCGAACCCGTGCCGAGCAGCACGCCCAGCAGCACGGAACCGGTGCCCACGCCCGCCGAGCCGACGGCCGCCGAACCCAGGCCGAGCACGCCCGCGGTCCCGAGACCGGCGGAACCGACTGCGGCGGAACCGGTTCCGAGCACGGCCGAACCGGTGGCGGCCCCGGCCGAGCCGGTGCCCGCGACGGCCGAACCCGATCCCGCACCGGCAGAACCGGTTACGGCAGACCCGATGCCCAGGGCCGCGGAGCCGGTACCGCCCAGCACGGTGCCCAGTCCGGCCGAACCGACCGCGGCCGAGCCGACACCGGCAGAACCGGCACCGGCGGATCCGGTTCCGAGCGCGAGCAGTATGGACAGCAGATCCTGCGGCCCGGCCACCGGTGTGACGTCCGCGCCGGTGAGACCGATGCCGCCACGGCCGGGCTGCGGACGAGTGGCATCGATTGGCTGAGGTTGCGTGACGGCGGGCGCCTGAGCTTGCGTGACGGCGGGCGTGGGCAGGGTCGGATCCTGGCCCGCGGGTACGGGATCGAGCGGGATGCCCCCCGGCTGCGCATCGGCAACCGCGGGCGCGAGCAGCGCCGAACCGGTGACAGCTGCGATCACTGCCACCAGGCGCATTGCACGATCGACGATCATGCGACAGCCATCCCCTCATCAGATACCGCGCGCTTGGCTTCCTCCGCACCAGGGGTACGGAATCCCGCTCCGCACCAGGCAGATCGGGACAGGTCTCGAGCTCACACTGTCGCCCCGATTGCCGGACCGTTGCGGAACGCGGCCATCGTACCGGTCACGACGGCAATCCGCGCAAGTCCCCGATTGCATTAGGGGGGCTCACAAACCGTACGCCTGCGCGACACCCCATATACCCAATATCACCAGCGGCCCAGGTTAATTGGCCCGGGCCAGGCCCTTCGAGCCGGACCTCACCGTCGAAACAGCACGACTGTGAGGTCTGAAACCTCGCACGAAAGCTGACAAATCAGGCAAAAGGCAGCTAACTCGCAAGTGCCCTGGCCGACCCGACATGGATCCACACAAAGGCGCTCCAGCGTTGCGTCATGGGTCGGCAAAACGCGCAAAGCCGCCCCCGGGCGAGAGGTTCCGGGGACGGCTCGGCACGCGCCGGATGGGCGCGCGCAAGGATCCGAGGGTTGGCCGGATCCGGGTGCGCGGTCGGGCTGTGGTGGCCGCGCACGTTCGGGGACGCGTCAGGCGGTGGTGGTGACGCGGTAGGTGTTGAGGCTGTCGATGCGCTCGATGGCCTCGGTGATGATGCGGTCGATGAGGTCCTGCACCGTGGGCAGGTCGTCGATGATGCCCGCGGCCTGGCCGGAGGCGAGCACGCCCGCGTGGGTGTTGCCCTCCACCAGACCGGCTTTCAGCAGCATCGGGGTGTTGGCGGCCATGATGACCTGGGACCAGGTGAGGCCCTTCTGCTTCCGCATGCCGATGCCGTCCTTGATCATGGTCGACCACTTCATGCCGGTCATGCTCTTGAACTTGACGGCGTTCGAGACGGCGGCGGTGAGTCCGCGCAGGCCGCTCGAATGCTCCAGCTTGTCCACCAGTTCGGTGTTCAGCACGCGGTGCGGCATGCCGTCGACCTTCTTGGAGACAACGGTGTCCTGCAGTCCGCGCTTGAGGTACTCCTGCTTGACCGAGTCCGGGACGCTCGAGTCCTGGGTGAGAAGGAAGCGGGTGCCCATGGCGACGCCGGCCGCGCCGTAGGACAGCGCGGCGGCCAGACCGCGGCCGTCGAAGAAACCGCCACCGGCGATCACCGGGATGTCGACCGCGTCGAGGACGGACGGCAGCAGCAGCGTGGTCGCGACGGAACCGGTGTGGCCACCGCCCTCACCGCCCTGCACGATCACCGCGTCCGCGCCCCAGGAGGCGACCTTGACCGCGTGCTTGGCCGCGCCGATGGACGGCATGACGACCACGCCGTTGTCCTTGAGCTTGGCGATGAGCTCCTTCTTGGGAGCCAGCGCGAAGGAGGCCACCTTCACGCCGTCGCGGATCATCATGTCGATGCGGTCGGGCGCGTCGGACAGGTCGGCGCGGATGTTCACGCCGAAGGGCTTGTCGGTCTTGGCCTTCGTCTTGGCGATGGCCACCTCGAGCTCGTCGAGGGTCATGGTCGCCGAGGCGAGGATGCCGAGGCCGCCCGCGTTCGCGGTGGCCGCGACCAGGCCCGGACCGGCGACCCAGCCCATGCCGGTCTGCACGATCGGGTGTTCGATGCCGACCAGTTCGGTCAGCGGCGTCTTGAGCCGTTGCGCGGTCATGCCGTCACTTCCTTCTCACGGAAGCCCTTGGGGTCCAGCACGGTCCGGATGATGGTGAGCTCTTCCTCGGTGGGCAAACGGGTCTCGCCCGCCTCGGCCAGCCCGGCGATCTCGAAGGAGGTGTTCTCCGCGACCTCGTCGGCGGTCACACCCGGGTGCAGCGACAGCGCGCGCAGGGTCTGGTCCGGGCCGTCGAAGTCGAACACGCCCAGGTTCGAGACCACCCGGTGCAGGTGGTGGAACCGATAGGCCGGGTTCTCGGAATCGACCTTGTCGTAACCGATTCCGGAGACGATGTCGACCTGGTCGACGAACACCCGCTTGTTGTGCTTGGGCACGAAGTAGCTGGTGGCGTGGTTGATGGTGTTGCCCGGCGCGCCGCGCACACCGAACATCTGCCGGGTCGGCTGCTGCAGCGGACCGAACGCGGACAGGTTCTGGTTGCCGTACCTGTCGATCTGGTTGGCGCCCATGACCACATGGCGGCGACCGGAATTCACCACATCGAAGACCTTCGAGAACGGAATCCAGCCCTCGATGGGCGCCTTGCCGCCGATCGGCGGGATCTCGGCGAAGAACAGCGCCTCACCGTCGGACAGCAGCAGGTCCGGCTCGAAGGTGAGCCGCGCCAGCCGCGCGCCGATGGTGGTGACGGTGGACATGGGCGAGGCCATGATCTCGCCCGCGCCCCGGAAGATCTCGGCGGCGGCGACGACGCAGATCTCTGCCCGAGTAATAGTGGTGGTGTCGCTCATTACTTCTGCTCCTCGGCGAAAGCCTTGACGGCGGCCTGGTACTCGGCCTCGGACACGTCCAGGTAGCGAGCCTTGAACTCGGCCCACGACTCGGGCGTCTTGGCGGCCTCGACGTAGTGGCGCTGGAACTTCTCGTCGCGGCCGTAGCTGCCGGAGAAGGTGAAGTGCGCGCCGCCGGGGGCCTCGACCACCCCGTCGACCATCATGCGGTTGAGGATGAGGGCCTGCGTCGGAACGGCTTTCACCAGTTCCTCGGTCTCGATGAGACGGTCCACCGACAGGTAGCGCTTCTCGGCGGAGAGCAGGTACAGGTCGTCCATGTACGGATCGACGCCGGTGTAGGCGGCATTGCCGTGCTTGTCACCCAGGTCCAGGTGCACGAAGGCGGCGTCCAGGTTCAGAGCGGGCATGGCGACGAGGGTTTCGCGGCGGCCATCGGCATCGGTGTACGGGGACTGGACGGTCTCGAGCTCGCCCTCCCAGAAATCGATGACGGCAGAACCCAATCCGGCGCGGATGGGCAGGAACGGCAGGCGGGCCGCGGCGGCCTGCAGACCGCACTTGACCATGCCCTCGTCCATCTCGCGCACGGTGATCGCACCCTCGGTGCGAGCCTTGGCGAACCACGGGTCGTAGAACGGGGCGGAGTCCAGGGACACGAAGCCGTAGTAGGCCTTGCGCACCTTGCCCGCCGAACACAGCAGGCCCAGATCCGGGCCGCCGTAGGTGACGACGGTCAGATCGGTGATGTCCGAACGCAGCAGGGCACGCACGAAGGCCATCGGCTTGCGCCGCGAACCCCAGCCACCGATGCCGATGGTCATGCCGCTGCGGAGCTCGCCGACGACCTCGTCGAGGCTCATTCGCTTGTCGCGCATAGTGTTTCGCCCCTTCTACTTTGCTTTTTTCTGAGCGGCCAGGTCGTCGTCGAAGCGCGCCCGGATCTCGTCGGCCACGCCCGCGAGGTTGAGCTCCATGGTGAAGCCCTGCTCGAAGCGGTAGGAGCGGTGCACGTCCTGCACGTCGATGCCGTTGAGCGCCTTCTTGGCGGCGCGGATGACGCGGCCGTCCTTGTTGGCGATGTTCTTGGCGACCTCCATGGCGGCGGCGTCGAGTTCGGCGCGCGGCACCACCTTGAAGACCGAGCCGTAGTGGTGCAGCTGCTGCGCGGTGAGGGTGCCCGCGGTGTAGAACATGGTCCGCATCAGGTGCTGGGGGACCAGTCGCGCCAGGTGGGTGGCCGCACCGAGCGCGCCGCGGTCGACCTCGGGGAGGCCGAAGGTCGCGTCGTCGGAGGCGACGATGACGTCGGAGTTGCCCACCAGGCCGATGCCGCCGCCGAGGCAGAAGCCGTTCACGGCGGTGACGACCGGAACCTCGCAGTCGTAGATCGCGGCGAAGGCGGCGAAGCAGCCGTGGTTGGCGCGGATCAGGGCGGTGTGCCCGGTGTCCGCGTTCATCTCCTTGATATCCACGCCCGCGTTGAAGCCGCGGCCCTCGGCGCGCAACACGACGACCCGGGTCTCGGGGTTGCGGCCGGCCTGGGTGACGGCGTCGGCCAGGGCGAACCAGCCGTCGGAAGGCAGCGCGTTGACCGGCGGGTAGTCGACAGTGACGACTTCGACGCCCTCGGTTTCGGTGTGACGGTTGATCCCCATCGAATGTCCCATCGTTGGCAAAACAAGCAAGTGCTTGGTAGGTTATCACGGTGGGAATCGAAGTAAACCTGTCCGGCTCGGTCGTCTTGGTCACCGGCGGCGTACGCGGCGTCGGCGCCGGCATCAGCCGGGTCTTCCTGGACGCGGGCGCGACCGTGGTGGCCTGCGCGCGACGGCCCGGCGACACCCCCGTCGAGAGCAATGGCCGCGGCATCGACTTCCTGCCGTGCGATGTGCGCGACCCGGACTCGGTGCGCGGACTGATCGAGGCCATCGTCGCGAAGTACGGGCGGCTCGACACCGTGGTGAACAATGCCGGTGGCGCGCCCTTCGCCCTGGCCGCCGACGCCAGCGCCAACTTCCACGCCAAGATCGTGCAGCTGAATCTGCTGGCGCCGCTGCTGGTTTCGCAGGTGGCCAACGAGGTCATGCAGAAGCAGGAGACGGGCGGATCGATCGTGATGATCTCCAGCGTCTCCGGGCATCGGCCCTCCCCGGGCACCGCGGCCTACGGTGCGGCCAAAGCCGGTGTGGACAGCCTGGTTTCGTCGCTCGCGGTGGAGTGGGCTCCGAAGGTGCGGATGAACTCCGTTATCTGCGGCCTGGTCAACACCGAGTCCTCGCACCTGCACTACGGCGACGAGGAGGGCATCGCCTCGGTGAGCCGAACGGTTCCCATGCAGCGCATGGCGACGCCCGAGGACATCGGTCGCACCGCCGCGTTCCTGGCCTCGCCCCTGGCCGCGTACGTCACCGGCAGCGCGCTGCTGGTGCACGGCGGCGGCGAGAAGCCCGCCTTCCTCGAAGCATCCACCGCAGAAGTCCCCGCCGTCTCGGGCCACTAGACCGATCGAACACGAAGAGGTAATCGATATGACCGACAACAAGATCTGCGACGGCCGCGTCGTCATCGTGACCGGCGCCGGTCGTGGCATCGGCCGTGCCCACGCCCTCGCCTTCGCCGCCGCCGGCGCGAAGGTGGTCGTGAACGACCTCGGCGCCGAGCTCGACGGCGCGCCCAGCCCGGACTCCCCGGCCGCGCAGGTCGTCGAGGAGATCAAGGCCCTCGGCGGCGAGGCCATCGTGAACGGCGACGACATCTCCGACTGGGAGGGCGCGCGCCGCCTGATCCAGACCGCCGTCGACACCTTCGGCCGCCTGGACGTGCTGGTCAACAATGCCGGCATCGTCCGCGACCGGATGCTGGTCAACCTCGGCGAGGACGAGTGGGACGCGGTCATCAAGGTGCACCTCAAGGGCCACTTCGCGCCCATGCGGCACGCCGCCGAGTACTGGCGCAACGAGGCCAAGGCCGGTCGCACCCCCGAGGCCCGCATCATCAACACCAGCTCCGGCGCGGGCCTGCTCGGCTCGGTCGGCCAGGGCAACTACTCCGCCGCCAAGTCCGGCATCGCGGGCCTGACCCTCACCGCGTCGGCCGAATTCGCGCGCTACGGCATCACCGTCAACGCCATCGCCCCGGCGGCCCGCACCCGCATGACCGAGACGGTCTTCGCCGACATGATGACCGCCCCCGAGGACGGCTTCGACGCCATGGCCCCGGAAAACGTCTCGCCGTTGGTGGTCTGGCTGGGCAGCGCCGATTCCGCCGGTGTCACCGGCCGCATGTTCGAGGTCGAGGGCGGCAAGGTGACCGTCGCCGACGGCTGGCGCCACGGCGTCTCCATCGACCGCGGCGCCCGCTGGGAGCCGGCCGAGCTGGGCCCGGTCGTGCGTGACCTGCTGTCCAAGGCCACCACCCCCGAGCCGGTCTACGGCGCGTAATCTCCCCACCTCTCCGGGCCTTCAGCGGACGGCAGAGAACGATCTGCTCCGGCACAACGCTGCGTTGTGCCGGCTACTTCTTGCGGATGCCGGAGACCAGGGCGAAAACGGTGTCCAGGATCGGGGTCGGGGTGAGTGAGGTGGCCACCACCTGGATCTTTCCGGCGAGGCCCGGGATGTAGCGGGCCCTGGGGCGCTTCGCGGTGAGAGCCTTTTCGACCTCGTCGACGACCGAGCCGACGGGGGCGGCGATCTTCGGGACCTGCTGGGACATCTTGCGCAGGCCCGCGAGGTGGGCGCTGTAGAGCTCGCGCTGGGCATCGGTGAGGTGGGCGGTGGTGGTGTCGACCATGTCGGTCGCGCCGAACCAGAGGTCGGTGGCGATCGGGCCCGGCTCGATCAGGGACGTGCGGATTCCCCAGGGGCGCAGCTCCACCCGGAGGGCGTCGACCAGGCCCTCGAGGGCGAACTTGGAGGAGTTGTAGGCGCCGGTCCCGGGGGTGGAGATGCGGCCGGACAGCGAGGAGATGAAGACCACGCGGCCGCGGGTGGCGCGCAGGCGCGGCAGGACGGCCTGGGTGACCGCGACCGCACCGAAGACATTGACCTCGAACTGGTTTCGGAGGGCGTCCAGATCGAGGAGCTCGACGGGACCGTCGGCGACGATGCCCGCATTGTTGACCACGGCCGTCAGGTCTGCGGGCAGCACCTCGTCGAGGGCGGCGATGTGGTCCGGATTCGTGACATCGAGGACGACCGGAGTGATGCGGGAGTCCGCCTCGACCAGCGCCTCACCGTCGGAGAGCTTGCGGACGCCGGCGTAGACCTGCCAGTTCTGCTGCGCCAGACGCAGGCAGACGGCCTTGCCGATGCCGCGCGCCGCGCCGGTAACCAACACAGAGTTCATGGAGGTCAGCCTAATTCGGGCCGGCCGAAAGCGGCGTCCGGGAATTGCGGATGCCGTCCGGGGACGGGGGTGCCACCATGTGGCGATGGGGAATGTCCTGATTGCCGGAGACCTGCACGGGAACACCGCGCATGCGCTGGCATTGATCCGGGTCGCGGCGCGGAATGACTGCGAGCGGGTGTTCGCGGTGGGGGACTTCGGGGCGTGGGAGCACATGCACTCGGGGCGGCGGTACTTCGACGTGGTGAACAGGGCGGCCAAGCGCGCCGGGGTCACCGTGTACTTCCTGGACGGGAATCACGACAAGAGCTCGCTGCTGCACGAGCTCTACGACGAGCATCCCGACGGCGAGGGATTCCTGATGTGCCGCAAGCACCTCCGGTACGCCCCGCGCGGGCACCGCTGGACCTGGGACGGCACCAGCTTCGCCGCCTTCGGCGGGGCCCGCTCCACCGACAAGGGCTGGCGGCTGGCCCGGGAGGCCCGCAAGGCCGAGCAGGTCGCCAAGCGGCGCGGCTACGGCTCCTCGAAACGGCCGGAGACCGCGGGCATGCTGTGGTTTCCGGAGGAGGAGATGACCGACGCCGAGCTGACCGGCCTGCTCGATGCCGACAGCTCACCGGTGGACGTCCTGCTCACCCACGACAAACCGCGGGCCGCGCAGCCGAAATGGAATCGCAAGGACAAGTCCGAGTGCTATCCCAACCAGGACCGCATCCAGCGGGTGGTGCGGACGCTGCGGCCCAGCCTGCTGTTCCACGGCCACCTGCACGTCCGCTACACCGACACCATCGCCTCCGGTGACGGGCAGTGGACCCGGATCGAGGGGCTGGCCTGCGACCCGGAAGCCTCGCAGTACCTGGAGTATTCGTCCGAACACTCCTGGTACGTGCTGCAGCTGCCCTACGCCGGAGAGCAGACGGACGGACCGGCCGAGGCCGAACCCCGTTCGCTACCTGCCTGATTCGTCGTAGGAGGAGGTGCCCTCGTCGAGCAGCGGCTCCTCCCCCTTGAAGTGCGCGGGCGCGAAGACGCGCAGCACGTGGTAGCCGGTGATGACGACCAGGGTGCCCAGGGCGATGCCGCTCAGGGTGAAGTTGCCGGTGAACTTCATGCTCACATTGCCGATGCCGATGATCAGGCCCGCGGCGGCGGGCACCAGGTTCAGCGGATTGCGGAGATCGACCCGGGCATTGGTCCAGATCTGCGCGCCCAGCAGGCCGATCATGCCGTACAGAATGACGGTGATCCCGCCCAGCACGCCGCCCGGAATGGCCGCGACGATGGCGCCGAACTTGGGACACAGGCCGAACAGCAGCGCGAAGAACGCGGCGGCCCAGTAGGCGGCCGTGGAGTACACCCGGGTGGCGGCCATGACGCCGATGTTCTCCGAGTAGGTGGTGTTGGGCGGGCCGCCGACCGCGGTGGACAGCATGGAGGCCGCGCCGTCGGCGGCGATGGCGGTGCCGAGTTTGTCGTCCAGATCGGCGCCGGTCATCTCGCCGACCGCCTTCACGTGCCCGGCGTTCTCGGCGACCAGCGCGATCACCACCGGCAGCGCCACCAGCACCGCCGACCACTGGAAGGACGGGGCGTGGAAGCTGGGCAGGCCGAGCCAATCCGCCTTGGCCACACCGGACAGATCCAGCCGCCAGTGATCGGTGACCTTGCCGCTGCCGTCGGCGGAATGGATCTGCCCGAACACCCGGTCCAGCGCCCACGAGAGCCCGTACCCGAACACCAGGCCCAGGAAGATCGCGATGCGCGCGAAGAATCCGCGCAGGCCCACCACGGCCAGCCCGGTGAACAGCATGACCAGCAGCGCGGTCCACTGATCCTGCGGCCAGTAGGTCGAGGCGGTGACCGGGGCCAGGTTGAAGCCGATGAGCATGACCACCGCGCCGGTCACCACCGGTGGCATGGCGGCGTGAATGATGCGCGCGCCGAACCGCTGTACGGCCAGGCCGATCAGGAACAGCACGGCGCCCACCACCAGGCAGGCGCCGGTCACCGTCGCGCTACTGCCGCCCTGCGCCCGGATCACCGCGGCCACACCCACGAACGACAGCGAGCAGCCCAGATAGCTGGGCACCCGGCCGCGAGTCGAGAGCAGGAACAGCACGGTCGCGACGCCCGACATCATGATGGCGAGGTTGGGATCGAGCCCCATCAGCACGGGCGCAACGAAACTCGCGCCGAACATGGCCACCACGTGCTGCGCGCCCAGCCCGAAGGTGCGCGGCCACGACAGCCGCTCGTCCGGCCGCACCACCGCCCCCGGCGCGGGCGAGCGCCCGTCGCCGTGCACCTTCCAGCGGACACCCAGATCCATGAACCGCCCGCTTTCTCCCTGAGGCCCGAAACAAGTCCGCGGCCATCCTAATCCGAGCAAACCCCCAGCTCGCGGCGCGCTCCCCGCCGGGCCCGCAGAGCCCGGCCGATGCGGTGCCAGGCCGCCTGGCCGGGCCGGTGGGCTGTCTTCACCGCTCTGGGCAACGTCCCGCAACCCGCCGGGCGCGCGGGTACACCGATCGGTTCAGGGCAGGCCGTATCGGTGCCGGACGGCGGCGGGCAGGGCGTACGGGTTCGGGGCATCCACTTGCGAAGCGGCCGAGTCATCGTGCGGCGCAGCAGTTTTCGACGACTCCGGGACCGGCCGCATCAACAGACGCCAGGCGGTCGCCACCGCGGGATCGGCGGTGAGTTCACCTCGCAGGCGATCGGCACATTCGAGCGCGTGCGCGAGCGCCTGTTCGTGAGCATGCGAAATCGCCTGTGCCATCCGCGAATCCGGTAGCTCCAGGGCGGTGATGCGGCCGTCCGGGGCGACCACGATCCGCACCCCGTCCACGTCGGCGCGAGCCCGCACGCCGTCGATGGCGTCCTGTACCCGCCGGGCCTTGCGGGCTATCTCCTCGAACCGGCCCTCCACCGATCTCGACATGCACGCAGTGTAGGAATATCGGCCGAAATGCCGTGGCATCCCGCCAACTTCGCGCGCCCTGCGGAGTCAGGGCTGGACGCGGATCTGCTGCATCATGTCGTGGTCGGCATGGTCGAGGTTGTGGCAGTGCCACACATAGCCGTGGATCTCCGGGGTGTCCGCCATCCCGCCCGCCATGCCGGCACCGGTGGGCGCCATGGCCTCCGCGCCGGGCGGCACGGGGACCACCGCATCGGGATCGAAGCCGAGCTCCTCGACCGCCGGCCACTTCACCAGGATCCGGGTGATGGTGTCGGTCGGGCACTCGATGGTGTCCTTCCACCCGGCCTCCCAGGGCGGCGGCCCCTGCTGAGGCCCGATGGCGAACCGGTCGGCCGAGGGCGCCCAGCGGGTACCGAACGCCGGCGGGTAGTTGGCGAGGAAGTAGGCCGAGGTGAGCATGGGCTGGCGGCCGATCACCCGCATCCGGGCCAGGTGCAGGTGGATGGGGTGGTCGAACGGGGTGGTGTTGACGATGTCCCACTGTTCCACCGTCCCGGCCCGCGCGGTATCGATGTCCGAGCTCAGGAAGGGCAGATTGTTCAGCGACATCATGGTCGGGAAGACCGCCGCGGCCCGGGAATCGTCATTGAGACCTAGTAGCGTCACCGTGCGCACCGAGCCCGGCCGGTGGGTGGGTTCCAGCGGTTCCGGCAGGCCGGGGCCGCCCCGCAGCAGTCGCGGGATGTCGTGGGCCGGACCGTCGCCCGCGCCGGTGAAGCGCATGATGGGCCGTAGCGCGGGGGCCATGAACACGGCATTGCCGAAATCGTTTTCGGCGGTATTGATCAGGTCGACGGCCTCGCCGTCCCCGAGGCCGCTGAAATCGATGAGCAGGTCCACCCGTTCACCGGGGCTCACCCGGATCGACGGTGTCGGCACCGGCCGGTCCAGCAGGCCCAGATCCCCGCCGATCGCGAAGAACAGCATGCCATTGGAGAACTCGAAGATGTAGGGCCGCGAGTTGGAGCCGTTGAGCAGCCGGAACCGGTATACGGTGCGCCGGACCTCGAGCCGCGGCCACACCACTCCGTTCACGCAGCACACGTCCCCCAGCTGCCCGGATTGGTTGTAGCCCTGGGGAATATAGGTGGCCACCATGGGTTGCAGGCTGCCGTCGGCATTGAAGGTCCGGTCCTGCACGATGAGCGGGATCTCGAACTCGCCGCTGGGCAGGCCGATCGGGTTGTCGTCGCGGCCGGTGTCGAATTCGTCGCGCAGGTAATACATTCCGGCCAGCCCCGCCTGGATGTTCAACCTGGTGATCCCCATGGCGTGGTCGTGGTACCAGAGAGTCGCGGCCTCCTGCCGGTTGCCGTACGCGAAGCTGGGTCCGCCGCCATTGCGCCAACCGATGAGCGGATGTCCGTCGGAGTCGGGGGAATTCGCGCCGCCGTGCAGGTGCACGGTGAAGCGCGGATCGGTGCGGTCCAACTCGGTGACGCCGTGCATGGTCAGGTCCACATGCTGGGCCAGCACATGGGTGCCCAGCTCATTGCGAAAACTGATACGCGCCACCTGATCCCGATGCGCTTCCAGATTCGGCCCGAGCACCGGCTGCCCGAAGCCCCAGCTGCGGGTCTCCGGCAGTTCCCGGTGATAGCGGTGAGTTCCCGAGATGGCCGCCAACTCCCCTGCGGCCCGCCGTGTTTCAGGAATGGGCAGGTCGTCGACGAACGGCTGCAGCGCGGGCGAATGGTAGTTGAACGGCGTGAACGTCGGCGGAGGCAGCGGGGGCAGCGGCACGGGCGGCGGGGGTAGGGGGACCGGATCGGCGGTCGCAGCAGCCATGTAGCCCATGCCCGCTAAACCGAAGGCCCCCAGGAGGAAACCTCTTCTCGGCAGGTACTCCTCCATCACAGTCCCACCCCGGACAACTACGCCTTCAACCGGTCTGTCGTCCGACGATAGCGAACATTGCCGGGCCCCGGACGCGAAAGCGGCGCGGCTCCGCCTCTCCGCGCCGCGAAACTCGGTGTGCCGCTTCCGAAAAGCCGTACCTGGATTAGCCCAGGCGCTCGATGATGGTGACGTTGGCGGTGCCGCCGCCCTCACAGATGGTGAGCAGACCGTAGCGGCCGTTCACCCGCTCCAGCTCGTTGAGCAGGGAGGCGAACAGCTTGGCGCCGGTCGCGCCCAGCGGGTGGCCCAGCGCGATGGCGCCGCCGTTGACATTGACCTTGTCGGGGTTGGCGCCGGTCTCCTTGATCCAGGCCAGCACCACCGAGGCGAAGGCCTCGTTGATCTCGATGACGTCCATGTCGTCGATGGTCAGACCGGTCTTCTCCAGGGCCCACCTGGTGGCCGGGATGGGCGCGGTCAGCATGTAGATCGGGTCCGCACCGCGCGCGCTCACGTGGTGGATGCGCGCCCGCGGGGTGAGCCCGTACTCCTGGACCGCCCAGTCCGAGGCCAGCAGGGTGGCGCTGGAGCCGTCGGAGATCTGGCTGGCCAGGGCCGCGGTGATGCGGCTGCCCTCGGCCAGCGGCTGCAGCCCGGCCATCTTCTCCAGGGTGGTCTCGCGCGGGCACTCGTCGATCCAGAAGTCGCCCACCGGCACGATCTCGCGGTCGAACTTGCCGTCCACGATGGCCTTGCGGGCGCGGTCGTTGCTGCGCAGCGCCCACTCCTCCATGTCGCGGCGGGAGATGTCCCACTTCTCCGCGATCATGGTGGCCGAATTGAACTGCGACACTTCACCGGTGCCGTAGCGGTGGTCCCAGCCCTGCGCGCCGACGAACGGCGAGTCGAAGCCGTAGGCCTGCCCGGCCAGCATGGCCGCGGAGATCGGGATGGCGCTCATGTTCTGCACGCCGCCGGCCACGATCACCTCGGCGGTGCCGGACATGATGGCCTGGGCGCCGAAGGTGATGGCCTGCTGCGAGGAACCGCACTGCCGGTCCACCGTCACGCCCGGCACCGACTCGGGGTAGCCCGCGGCCAGCCACGAGGTGCGCGCGATGTTTCCGGCCTGCGGGCCGATGGTGTCGCAGCAGCCGAACACCACGTCGTCCACCGCGGCCGGGTCCAGGCTGGTGCGCTCGATGAGCCCCTTGATGGCGGCGGCGCCCAGATCGGCCGGGTGCACGGCGGCCAGTGAGCCGCCCCGCTTGCCGACCGGCGTGCGCACGGCGTCGATCACATACGCCTCACGCATCGGCGAATACTGACGGCGGGACGGTGCTGACATGGGGAACTCCTACTGGCTGCTGCGGTGAAGTTGTCGCTGAGAGTTGGTTATGTGCGCTTCTCGGGGCTGGTGAGCCCGTCGAGCACGATGGTCAGGTACTGCTTGGCGAGGTTGTCGACGGTGATCCGGCCACCGGGCTGGTACCAGCGCACCGACACCCAGACGGTGTCGCGCAGGAACCGGTAGGCCAGTTCGATGTCCATCTCGGGCCGGAAGCTGCCGTCGGCGACGCCGTTGGTCAGCACCTGGTGCCAGAGCTCACGGAACTCGCTGTTGTATTTCGCGATGTAGTCGAATCGCGGTGTGCCGCTGAGTCGTTTGGCCTCGGCCTGGTAGATCGCGACGGCCGCGTGGAACCGGTCGAAGGATTCGTAGGAAGCGATGACCAGAGCTTCCAGCGTGTCGCGGGCGGGGACGCCGGCCGCCACGATTTCGCGGTAGCGACCGAAGAGGTCGTCGAGGAACCCGCGCAGGATTTCGTCCACCATGGCTTCTTTGGAATCGAAGTGGTGGTAGAGACTCCCGGATAGAATCCCCGCCGCGTCGGCAATGTCGCGAACCGTGGTGGCGCGCAGGCCCCGTTCCGCGAACAGATTCGCGGCCAGGCCGAGCAGCTCGGTGCGACGTGCTGATTTGGAGGGGTCAGGTTGGGTCACCCCGTCAATATACAACCAAGCATTTGCTTGGTCCACCTGCCTCCCGTTCAGCGCATCGAATACCGCAGCGGCGACGAGACCGACAGGTCGGCCAGCAGGCGATCGCAGATGACCACGGGTGACACCCCCGCCCGCGCCATCCGCGCCACCAGCGCCAACCGCCGTTCGGGACTGTCCCATTCGACGGTCAGCGGCTCCCGGCCCGGCCCGGCGTCCACGGTGGCCATGACCCGCGGCGGGATGCCGTCGCGACCGGGTTCCTCGATGAGCTTGAGGACCATCCCCCGCTGCCAGGCCCGATAGGTCTCCATATCGGCGCCCACCACCAATTTGTCCGTGGCAGCGCACAATCCCTGCGCGATACCGTCGGTGAAGGCGGCATGGTCGTAGCGCAGGCGGCGGCAGTTGCGCACCACCTCCAGCAGATCGGCCCGGACCTCGCAGAGCAGGGCCGTCCTTTTCCGGCGACGCTGATCCGCCTCGGTGTCGGAAAACCCGATCCGGGACAGGCCGATGCGGCGGGCGCGCTCCCGATCACGAACCATGTCCCGCCGCAACGCGCCCCGCGGGTCGCGTGTCACGTCGGTTTCGTCCACGGCGTGTTGTTCCAGGATCTGCGCCGCCCGCATGGCGGTGGCGCACTCGGAGTCGTGATCCAGTAATTCCGCACCCAAAGTCAGTGCGGCCAGAACGACATTGTCGAGTCTTCGGCGCGCTAGAACGACCTCACGCACCAGCTCGAGTTCCAATTCCTCGTGGGCCTGTTCTGGGGCTGCTTGTTGTCGGCGATCCGGACCCATGGGTCGTGCCCTTCGACTAGCGGTACCGGCCTAAACCAGGATTGCACAACCGCCCCCTCGACGCGCCAGCCATTTTTCGCCCCCGATAAAACGGGCACTGCCGCGCCCCCTGAGGGACGCGGCAGTCAGAAAAGCTGCGACCGTACGGCACAGCATTTCGTGCCGGCCGAACGCACGAATTCGGCCGCGCAGGCGAGTAATACGAATTACGCGCGCTGGCTGGAAATGGAGACCACCTCGCCGGTCAGGTAGGTGGTGTAGTCGCTGGCGAGCATGGCGATGGTGGCGGCCACCTCCCACGGCTCGGCGGCGCGGCCGAAGGCCTCGCCCGCGGCCAGGCGGTCGAGCAGGTCGGCCGAGGTGACCTTGTCCAGGAAGGCGTGGCGGGCGATGGAGGGGGCCACCGCGTTGATGCGCACGCCGAACTCGGCGGCCTCGACCGCGCTGCAGCGGGTCAGCGCCATGACGCCGGCCTTGGCGGCGGCGTAATGGGCCTGGCCGTGCTGGGCGCGCCAGCCCAGGACCGAGGCATTGTTGACGATGACGCCGCCGTGGCCGGCCTCGCGGAAGTACTTGAGCACCGCACGAGTTGCGCGGAAGGTCCCGTTCAGCGTGATGTCGAGGACCTTGTCCCACTGCTCGTCGGTCATGTCCACGACCGGCACCTCACCACCGAGGCCCGCATTGTTGACCATGATGTCGATCCGGCCCAGCGCCGCGACGGCACCGGCGACCAGCGCGTCCACCTGCTCGGTCGAGCTGACGTCACAGGGCACGGAAGCGATTCGGCGGTCCGGGAATTCGGCCTGCAGCGCCTGCTCGGTCTCCTTCAGGCGACGCTCGTGCCAGTCGGAGATCACCACGTCCGCGCCCTCGGAGAGCAGGCGGCGCGCGGTGGCCGATCCGATGCCGGTGCCCGCGGCGGCGGTCACCACCGCGATCTTGCCCGCGAGCAGGTTGTGGCCGGGGGTGATGTCGGGAGCGGTGGACAAATCGGTCACGGTCGAGCCTCTCGGGGAAGTCCGAGCACGCGCTCGGAGATGATATTGCGCTGCACTTCGTTCGAACCGCCGTAGATGGTGTCCGCACGGGTGAAGAGGAACATGCGCTGCCAGGCATTGAGGTCATCGCCCGGGCCGTCGGCGATCAGGCCGGGCGCGCCGAGCACGTCCATGGCCAGTTCACCCAGGCCGCGATGCCAATTGGCCCACAGCAGCTTGGTCACCGAGGCCTGCCCGGCGGCGGTGCGGGCATCCACGGAGGCTCCGTCGTGGCCGGACTCCAGGGTGCGCAGCACGTGCGCGCGCAGCACCCGCAGGCCGACCCACGCCTTGTCGAAACGGTCTGCGAGGACCGGGTTCTCGATCGCCCCGTTCTCCCGGGCCACGGCCTCGAGGTCGGCGAGTTCGCGCGCGTAGCGGATCTGCTGGCCAACGGTGGAGATGCCGCGCTCGAAGGTGAGCGTGCCCATGGCGACCTTCCAGCCGTCGCCGGGCTGTCCGACCACCAGATCGGCGGCGGTGCGGGCATTGTCGAAGAAGACCTCGTTGAATTCCGCGGTCCCGGTGAGCTGGATGATGGGCCGCACCTCGACGCCCGGCTGCTTCATGGGGACGAGCAGGTAGGACAGACCGTGGTGGCGGGTCGAGCCCTTCTCGGTGCGGGCGACCACGAAGCACCAGTCGGACAGGTGCGCCAGCGAGGTCCAGATCTTCTGGCCGTTGATCACCCATTCGTCGCCCTCGAGCTGGGCGGAGGTGGTGACGGCGGCCAGGTCCGAGCCCGCGCCCGGCTCCGAATAGCCCTGGCACCACAGCTCGGTGACATTGCGGATGCCCGGCAGGAAGCGCTTCTTCTGCTCCTCGGTGCCGAAGGCGATGACCGTGGGTCCGAGCAGTTCCTCGCCGAGGTGCGAAACCCGGCTCGGGGCATCGGCTTTGGCGTATTCCTCGTGGAAGATGACCTGCTGGCGCAGGGTGGCGTCGCGGCCGCCCCACTCCTTGGGCCAGCCCAGGCAGGTCAGGCCGGCGGCGGCGAGGGCGCGATCCCATTCGAGCCGCTCCTCGAAGGCCTCGTGCTCGCGCCCGGGACCACCCAGACCGCGCAGCTCGCGGAACTGGCCGTTCAGGTTCTCGGCCAGCCATTCGCGCACCTCAGCACGGAATTCGGCGTCCTCGGGGGGCTCAATCCCGCTGGCCGGTTCGGGGGTCTGGATCATGCTCACGTCGGTAGAGTAACCTACCAAGCACTTGCTTTGTTAGACCCATTCCCGGACAGCGAGGAAGCCCTGTGACATCTCCTCCGCAGACCACACCGCTCGCTCTGCACGCGGCCGCGCACGCCTACGGTGACGCGCCCGCTGTCGGCGACGGTGCCGTGCGACTGAGCTGGTCGCAACTGCTGGACTCGGTGCGTGAGACCGCGCGTGCGCTGCTGGCGCGCGGCATTCAGCGCGGCGACCGCATCGGCATCTGGGCGCCCAACACGCATCACTGGGTGACCGCGGTGCTGGCGAGCCACTACGTGGGTGCGGCGATCGTTCCGCTCAATACCCGGTACGTGGCCGCCGAGGCGGCGGATGTGCTGTCGCGGGTGCATGCCAAGGCGCTGTTCATCACGGGCGAATTCCTGGGGCGCGACCGGCTGACCGAACTGCGGACCGCCGCACCGGAACTGGGCATCGAGACCACCATCGTGATCCCCGTCGAGGGCGAGGCCCCCGTCGAGGACGCCATCGTCTGGTCGGAACTGGGCAAGGTGGCCGAGGCGGTGAGCCTCGAGCAGGTCATCGCCCGCGCGGAATCGGTATCGCCGAACGATCTTTCGGACATCCTGTTCACCTCCGGCACCACCGGGCGCAGCAAGGGCGTGCTCATCGCGCACCACCAGGTGCTGAGCAGCGCCCGGGCCTGGGCCGACTGCGCGACGCTGAACAACACCGACCGCTATCTGATCGTGCCGCCGTTCTTCCACAGCTTCGGGTACAAGGCGGGCATCATCACCAGCCTGGTCACCGGGGCGACCATGATTCCGCAGGCCGTGTTCGACGTGCGGGAGACCATGCGGCTCATCCAGGGCGAGCGCATCACCGTGCTGACCGGTCCGCCGACCATCCACCAGACCATCCTCGACCACCCGGAGCGTGACGGGGCGGACCTGTCCAGCCTGCGCGTCGCGGTCACCGGCGCGGCCACCGTGCCGGTCGTGCTCATCGAAAGAATGCGCAGCGAGCTCGATTTCGAGGTGGTGCTGACCGCGTACGGGCAGACCGAATCCGGCGGGTTCGGCACCATGTGCCGGCCCGAGGACTCCAGCGAGACCATCGCCAATACCTGCGGGCGCACCATCGACGGCTTCGAGATGAAGCTCGCCGACAATGGCGAACTGCTGCTGCGCAGCGACCAGGTGATGCGCGGCTACCTCGACGATCCGCAGGCCACGGCCGCGACCGTCGACGCCGACGGCTGGCTGCACACCGGTGACGTCGCCGTCATCGACGACCGCGGCTACATGAAGGTCACCGACCGGCTCAAGGACATGTACATCTCCGGCGGCTTCAATGTGTATCCCGCCGAAGTGGAACAGACCATGGCCCGGCTCGACGGTGTCGCCGAGACCGCGGTCATCGGCGTGCCGGACGAGCGCATGGGCGAGGTCGGCAAGGTGTTCGTGGTGCGCCGGTCCGGCTCGGAGCTGACCGCCGACGACGTGCAGGCCTACGCCAAGGCGCAGCTGGCCAACTTCAAGGTGCCCAGGTACGTGGAATTCCGCGACGAGCTGCCCTACAACGCCGCCGGAAAGGTTCTCAAGCGGCAACTACGTGAGGAGACCGCATGAGTCAGGAACTCGGACCCATCCCGGACGAGGGCGAGGTCGTCCGCTACGAGAAGCGGGGGCCGATCGCGGTCGTCACGCTGAACCGGCCGGATTACCGCAATGCGCAGAACTCGGTCATGACCTACGCCCTCGATGCCGCCTTCGTGCGGGCCGTCGAGGATCCGGAGGTCAAGGTGATCGTGCTGGGCGGCGCCGGAAAGCATTTCAGCGCGGGCCACGACATCGGCACGCCGGGCCGCGACCACCACATCAAGTACGAGAACAAGGCCGCGCTGTGGTGGGACCACACCGATCGCCCGGGCGGCGATCAGCGCTTCGCCCGCGAGTCCGAGGTCTACCTGGGCATGTGCCGCCGCTGGCGGGAGATCCCCAAGCCGACCATCGCCATGGTGCAGGGCGCGTGCATCGCCGGTGCGCTCATGCTGGCCTGGTCCTGCGACATGATCGTGGCCTCCGAGGACGCGTTCTTCTCCGATCCGGTTGTCCGCATGGGCATTCCGGGCGTCGAGTACTTCGCGCACCCGTGGGTGCTGGGGCCGCGCCGCGCCAAGGAGATCCTGTTCACCGGCGAACGTTTCACCGCCGCACAGGCTTACGAGTGGGGCATGGTCAATCGTGTCGTCCCGCGCTCGGATCTGGAGACCGAAACCTTCGCGCTGGCCGACAAGATCGCGGAGATGCCGCAGTTCGGGCTGGCGCTGACCAAGAAGGCCGTCAACCAGTGTGAGGACCTGATGGGCATGCGGGCCGGCATGGACTCGGTGTTCGGGCTGCACCACTTCGCGCACGCCCACAATGCCGAGGTCGGCGCGGACTCGCTGGGCGGGATGAA
Organism: Nocardia sp. NPDC004711; assembly: GCF_053601595.1. NCBI lineage: Bacteria > Bacillati > Actinomycetota > Actinomycetes > Mycobacteriales > Nocardiaceae > Nocardia > Nocardia sp. NPDC004711. The sequence goes on from NZ_JBSGCB010000001.1 coordinate 297,394, forward strand.
CGCCAAGTCCATGAAGGCCGCCGCGACCGACGCCGCTGCCGGCCGCGAAACAGAATCCGCCAACAACGACGGGGCGAAATAAGTGGATCTCGAATTCGACGCCAAGACAGAGGAGTTCCGCGCCGAGGTGCGCGAGTTCCTGGCGGCCAATGTGCCCGCCACTCCCCTGCCCTCCATGGACACCAAGGAGGGCTTCGAGGCGCACCGCGCGTGGGAGGCCGAACTCGCCGAGGCCCGCCTGTCGTGTGTGGCCTGGCCCGCCGAGTACGGCGGCCGCGACGCCTCGCTGACCGAGTGGGTCATCTTCGAGGAGGAGTACTACGCCGCGGGCGCGCCGGGCCGCGTCTCGCAGAACGGCATCTTCCTGCTCGCGCCGACCCTGTTCGAGCACGGCTCGCCGGAGCAGCTGGCCCGCATCCTGCCGAGAATGGCGCGCGCCGACGACATCTGGGCGCAGGCGTGGTCCGAGCCGGAGGCCGGCTCCGACCTGGCGGGCATCCGCTCCACCGCCAAGCGCACCGAGGGCGGCTGGCTGCTCAACGGCCAGAAGACCTGGAGTTCGCGAGCCTCGTTCGCGGACTGGGGTTTCGGCCTGTTCCGCAGCGATCCGGAGGCCGAGCGCCACCGCGGCCTGACCTACCTGATGTTCCCGCTCACCGCGGAAGGCATTACGGTGCGGCCGATTCCGCAGCTGGACGGCGAGCCGGGCTTCGCGGAGATCTTCCTGGACAACGTGTTCGTGCCGGATGCGGACGTGATCGGCGAGCCGAACAACGGCTGGAAGGTCGCCATGGCCACCTCCAGCAACGAGCGCGGCCTGTCGCTGCGTTCGCCGGGCCGGTTCAATGCCACCGCCAACAAGCTCATCGAGCTGTGGCGGGGCGCGGCCGCCGAGTCCGACACCGCCCTCGCCGACCGCGTGGTCGACGCCTGGGTGGGCGCGGAGGCGTACCGCCTCAACACCTGGGCCACCGTGACCCGGCTGGCCGAGGGCGGTCAGCTCGGCGCGGAATCCTCGGTGAACAAGGTGTTCTGGTCGGATCTGGACATCGCCATGCACGAGACCGCGCTCGATCTGCACGGCGCGGCCGCGGAACAGGAATCGGCCTGGACGGACGGCTACCTGTTCTCGCTGGCGGGCCCGATCTACGCCGGTACCAACGAGATCCAGCGCAATATCATCGCCGAACGCCTGCTCGGCCTGCCGCGATAGCCACCCGGAGGACGACGACATGCGATTCGCATTGACCGCAGAACAGAACGATTTCGCCGCCAGCCTGCGCAAGATGAGCGAGGCCGCCAAGACTCCCGGCGTCGTCCGGGCATGGGGCGCGGGCGATTCCGCCGCTGGGCGCGCACTCATCGGCCAGCTGGCCGAGGCGGGCGCGCTGGGCCTGACCGTCTCCGAGGAGAACGGCGGCTTCGGCGCGGGCCCGGTCGAGATGATCGTGGCCTTCACCGAGATCGGCCGGGCCGCGGTGCCGGGCCCGCTGGTGGAGACCGCCGCCGCGATTCCCGCACTGCTGCAGGCGCTTCCGGACTCGGCGCTCGCCGCCGAGCGGCTGCCCGAGCTGGCCGAGGGCGCGAAGCTGGGCACCCTCGCGGTGACCGCCACGGCCGGCGCGAATGCGGGCCGGGCCGAGGGCGCGGCCACCGCGCTGGATGCCGACATCGCCGACCTGGTGCTGATCGCGGAGGGCGACCGCATCGCGCTGGCCACCGCCGGTGCGCTGGTGTCGTCGGTCGACGCCGCCCGCCGCCTGTTCACCGTGGCCGCCGGCGAGACCCTGGCCGAGGGCGAAGGCGTCGGTGCCGCCATCGATCTCGCCTTCGACACCGCCGCCCTGGCCGCGGCCGCGCAGCTGCTCGGCGCGGGCCGGGCGCTGCTGGACACCAGCGTCGAGTACGTCAAGCAGCGGCAGCAGTTCGGCACCCCGATCGGGCGCTACCAGGCCATCAAGCACCACGTGGCCAATGCCCACATCGGGCTGGACATGGCGCAGCCGCTGCTCTACCGGGCGGCCCTGACCCTGGAGTCCGGCGCGGACGCGCAGACCCGCGGCCGCGACATCTCCGCGGCCAAGCTGGCCTGCGGCGAGGCCGCCTACCAGGCCGCCCGCATCGCACTGCAGGTGCACGGTGCCATCGGCTACACCGCCGAATGCGATCTGTCGCTGTGGCTGACCAAGGTCACCGCGCTGCGCTCGGCCTGGGGCACCCCGGCCGAACACCGCGCCCGGATCGCCGCCGCTCTCCGCGCCGGAAACGTCGCATGAGCACCCCGGCGGCCGGGGCGCCGAGCACGCCCGGCCGCCGGGCGACACACTCGAATCACTTCTACGACATGGGAGCGAAGGCATGAGCCTCACCGCCGAACAGCAGGAACTCGCGACCACCGTGCGCGCGGTGCTGGCCAAGCACGGGGACAGCGCGGCCATGCGGCGCGGGCTGGAGAGCGAGCGCGGCTACGACGAGCAGCTGTGGAAGCTGTTGTGCGAGCAGGTCGGTGTCGCCGCGCTGGCGATTCCGGAGGAGTTCGGCGGCGTCGGGGTCGGTCTGGTCGAGTCCCTGCTGGTGGTCGAGGAGCTCGGGCGCACGCTGTCCGCGCCGCCCATGCTCGGCTCGGCCGTGCTGGGTGTGCAGGCGCTGCTGCTGGCCGGGAACGCCGAGGCCAATGAGCGGCTGCTGCCGGAGGTCGCCGAGGGTGTCCGCACGCTGGCGCTGTGCTGGGCCGGGCCGCGCGGCTGGGACTCGTTCGGGGTCACCGCCGAGGGCGAAAAGCTCTCGGGCTCGGCGCATTACGTGCTGGACGGCGTGCACGCCGACACCCTGCTGGTACTGACCGCCGCGGGCCTGTTCGAGGTGGACGGCACGGCCGCGGGCGTCACCCGCACCGCGGTCGTCACCCAGGATCCGACCCGCAAGCTGGCGCGCATCGACTTCGACTCGGTCGCGGCCCGTCCGCTGGGCGCGCCGAATGTCGCCCGTCTGCGTGAAATCGCCTGGGCGGCAGTGGTTGCCGAGCAGCTCGGCGCGGCCGAGCAGTGCCTCGACATGACCGTCGAGTACTCCAAGTCCCGTGTGCAGTTCGGTCGCCCGATCGGCAGCTTCCAGGCGCTCAAGCACCGCATGGCCGACATGTACGTGCTGGTCGAGTCGACCCGCTCCATCGCGTACCTGGCCATCGCGGGCCTGGCCGAGGGCGCGGTCGAGGCGGTCGACGTGCAGTCCGCCCGCCTGCATGCCATCGACACCTTCAACTCGGTGGTGTCCGAGACCGTCCAGATGCACGGCGGTATCGCCATCACCTGGGAGCACGACGCGCACCTGTTCTTCAAGCGCGCCCACGCCGACGCCCAGCTCTTCGGCACTCCCGCCCGACCGCTCGCCCGTCCGGCCTAGCGGCGAATCCTGTCCGGCAACGGCCCGTGCGCAGTTCGCTGCGCACGGGCCGTTTGCGTTGTGCGGCATCTCACGCGATCAAATATCGTTAGCCTATGTAATTAGATAGTTAGCTTATGCAACAATCAACGGGTGCAGCTGAGACAGGCAACCGAGCTCACCCCGGAGGACACCGGGCAGCGGCTGGTCGACATCGTCGTCGCCACCTCACGGCTCAACCGCCTGGCCGGAGTACTCGGCGGCATCGATCTTCCGCACGCCGTCATGCGGGCCCTCGGGACCCTCGACGAGTACGGCCCCCTGCGGATCAGCGAGTTCGCTCGCGTCGACCGATGCTCGCAACCGGCAGCAACGGCGCTGATCGGACGGCTGACCGACGCCGGTCTCGCCACGCGGACCAAGGATCCCGACGACTCCAGAGCCGTGGTCGTCGAACTCACGCCCGCGGGACGAGACCGGCTGGCCGCCACCCGGAACCACCTCGGAAACGCACTCGCCGCACGCCTTCCCGACCTCGATCCGGCCCTGCTCACCCGCCTGAGCCGGGACCTGAACGACCTCGCCGAGGCCTTCAAGGCCGCCGGAGCCTGAATCCGGCCCCTCGCAACTCGACCGAAAGCAGCTGCGACTCACCATCATTCGTAGATGAGGACTCTCCCGTGACCACCAGCCCGAGCACCCGTCGGCCACTTCACCTGGCGCGCACCGTTCTTCGGCGTCTCGGTCCTGATGGGGGTCGCGTTCATCGCCCTGGTGGTGCTGCTGCCGGAGTCGCCGAAGCCCGCGAAGCCGACCTCGATCGTCGCGCCGTTCAAGGCCCTCACCTACCCGGGCCTGCTGCTGGTGAGCGTGACCGCACTGCTCTACAACTACGGATTCTTCACCCTGCTCGCGTACACCCCGTTCCCGCTGAACATGGGCACCTATTCGATCGGATTCATCTTCTTCGGCTGGGGTCTGCTGCTCGCCCTGTCCTCGGCGGTCTTCGCCCCGAAACTGCAGCGCGCCTTCGGAACCGTGCCCATGATGGCGCTCGCGCTCGCCCTGTTCGCGGCGGATCTCGCGGCCATGGCGGTATTCACCGACCACAAGCCGGTCCTCATCATCGGCACCGTCCTGGCGGGCCTGTTCCTCGGCGTCAACAACACCCTGATCACCGAGGCCGTCATGGAGGCCGCCCCGTCGAACGCTCCACCACCTCGGCCGCCTACAGCTTCGTCCGCTTCGCCGGCGGCGCCGCCGCCCCCTACCTGGCAGGCAAACTCGGCGAACACCAGGCGTCCCTCCCCTTCTGGGGCGGCGCGGCCTGCACCGCCGCGGTCGCCGTCCTGTGCTCCGGCCGAAAGCTCCTGTCCCACATGGACGATCACGCCCCCGCCGCCCACACCCCGGCGGAGGCCCAGGCCATCACCTTCGGCGAAGACTGATCCGGCCATGCCGCGGACCGCATCCCAAGGGGTGCGGTCCGTTCACATATCCGCACGTCGCCACCCCTGGCGATTACTTTCGACTGTCCGGGTCGTCTGAATATCGACATCGCTACGTCCCGGGGAGCTGCCATGCCGTCGACCGTGTCCGGTGATCTCGATCGCGAGGAATTCCTGCGCGCCGCCGAGTCGTATCGCGGCGAGCTGATCGCGCACTGCTATCGGATGGTCGGCTCGGTGCACGAGGCCGAGGACCTGGTACAGGAAACATATCTGCGAGCCTGGCGGGGTTGGGAGGCATTCGAGGGGCGGGCGTCGACGCGGAACTGGCTGTATCGGATCGCCACCAACCTGTGCCTGACCGCGGTCACGAACAAGCAGCGCCGGGTACTGCCGTCCGGATTGGGGCCCGCCGCGGCGGGATCCGGGGCCAAACTGGAACAGCTGTGGCTGGAACCGTTCCCCGAGCGCTGGCCGGATACGGACCCGGCCGAGATCGTCGCCGGTCGGTCGAGTCTGCGGCTGGCGCTCGTGGCAAGCCTGCAGCATCTGCCGCCACGGCAGCGGGCCGTGTTCATCCTGCGGGAGGTGCTGGCCTACCCGGCCGCGGAGGTCGCCGGCCTGCTCGGCATGAGTCTCGCGGCGACCAAGAGCGCACTACAGCGGGCCCGCGCCAAACTCGACGAGGTATCCCCGCGAGCGGACGCAGTGATCGAACCGGATTCCCCGCACGCGCGGGCCCTGCTGGAGCGCTATATCACCGCGTTCGAGAACGCGGACGTGGCCGGGCTCACCGAGCTGCTGCGCGACGACGCCATTCTCGAATCCACCGCGACGGGCCGCTGGCTGGCGGGCAGGACACACTGCATCGAGCGGCTGCTGATCTGGGCGCGCTCCGGGGAGTACCGGCTGTATCCGGTGATCGCGAACGGGCAGCCCGCCATGGTCGCCTACCGGGGCGAGCACGCGGACCCGGCGCTCACCGCATTCGGCGTGGTGGTGCTGGCCGTCGACGACCGGCACGTCACCCACGTGACCGCCTTCATCGACCCGGGCATGGTGCGCCACTTCGGGTTTCCCGAGGTCGACCCGGGGCACTGAGGGCGGCGATTCCTTTCGCGGGCCGACGTGGTCTCTATCCCGACCACCGCACGAAAGGAATCCTCGTCATGAAACTCAGCCTGTATCTACCGACCGGCACCACCCAGGAATTCGCCGGTTACAGCGACCCGACCGCCGCCTTCGAAGCCCTGCGTGAACTCGCGGTCGCCGCCGACGACTGCGGGTTCCACACCCTGTGGGCCCCGGACCACTTCATACCCTTCGGACCACCCGGGGCCTATGTCTTCGAGGTCTGGACGACACTGTCCGCGCTGGCCCGTGAGACCCGGACCATCCGGCTCGGGCAAATGGTGACCGGCAACGGCTATCGCAATCCGGCGCTGCTCGCGAAAATGGCCTCGACCCTGGACGTCATCTCCGGCGGCCGCTCCACCTTCGGCATCGGCGCGGGCTGGTACGAGCAGGAGTATCAGGCCTTCGGCTACGACTATCCGGCCGCGCCCGAACGGTTGCGGCGGTTGGAGGAGGCGCTGCGAATCATCGCCTCGATGTGGACCGAACCCTCCACCACCTTCGACGGCGACTATTACCGCGCCGACGGTGTCGTGAATCAGCCTGCGGGAGTACAACATCCGCACATTCCGCTGATGGTCGCGGGCGGCGGTGAGAAGGTGACCCTGCGGCTGGTCGCCCGTTATGCCGACCTGTGCAACGTACAGGAGCCGCCGGATGTGGTGGCCCGCAAATTCGAGATCCTGGCCCGGCACTGCGCCGATGTCGGACGCGAATTCTCTTCCATCACAAAGACTTCGACGTCCTACTGCATCATCGCCGACACCGACGAGCAGGCGCGAGCGGCCGTGCCGCCGTGGGCGCCGCTGGTGTTTCCCGGCAACCTCGCCGACTACGGCCTGATCGGCACCCTCGACACCATCGCCGAACGGCTCACCGCCTACGAGAAGGCCGGAGTGGACGAACTCGTCGTCGGCTTCGGCAATGCCCTCGACCCGAACACCCTGCGCACCTTCGCATCCGCGTTCATACAGAAGTGAGGTAGACCCATGTTCCTGCTCACCGGAGTCACCGGCGCGGCCGGTTCCATCGTCCTGCGCGAGTTCGTGAAACAGCAGGTCCCGGTTCGCGTGCTGGTGCGCGACCCCGCCAAGGCCGTGCGGCTCGCCGCGGCGGAACCGACCATAGCGGTCGTGGTCGGCGACATGCTGCACGCCGATACGCTCGAACCCGCCATGGAGGGCGTCGACCGGGCGCTGATGATCTCCTCCCCGCGCGACCGCATGCTGGAAACCCAGTGCCGATTCATCGACGCCGCCAAACAATTCGGGGTGCGGCACATCGTGAAATTCGGCGGCAAGGAATCCGGAACCACCTTCGATCTCACGGCTTTTCGCGGCACCCGCTGGCATTTGGAGATCGAGGCCTATCTGGAGGCTTCCGGCCTCGAATGGACGCATTTGCGTCCCAGCCAGTTCATGCAGATGTACCTGCCGAACGCGCTGACCGGAGTCGACAGCGCCCGCCGCGCGCTGGTCATGCCGATCGGCGCGAGCAGACTGGCCCCGGTCGACATCCAGGACATCGCCGAAGTCTGCGTCGCCATGATGCGGGCCGAGGGCATCGAAGGCCAGGCGTTCGACATGACCGGCCCGGAGGCCCTCACCTCCACCGAGATCGTCGAACAGCTTTCCGCCGCAACGGGAACCACGTTCACCTACGAGCTCGTGACCCGCCGGCGCAAACGCGAGCTGCACGCCGAGCAGGGCCTACCCGGCCCGGTCATCGACCTGCTCGACGAGCTCTACGCCGGCCGCGCCGGATCCCCCGAAGCCCACATCGACGTGTCCACCCACGAACGCTTCGGCGTCACCCCAACCACCTTCGCCGAATTCGCCCGCCGCAACGCCCCGGCATTCACCGCCTGACCTCGGGCCAACCCGATGCGGGCCGTGCCATTCCGGTTCGGTCCGCGTTGGGTTCGACCCCGTACGATCCCGCTCATGAACCAGCCGATGCCGCCGCAACAGCCATACCAGCAGCAGTACCCGCAGCAAGGCCAACAGCCGTATCCCCCGCAGGGCCAGGCCCCCTACCCGCAGCAGGGCCAGCCGCAACCGCAGCAGCAGCCTGGCCCGCAGTTCCCGATCCTGGTCTCCACCATGAACGATGTCCCGGGCCAGGAAATCGTCAAGGTGATCGGCGAGGTCGCAGGCCTGACCGTCCGCAGCCGCGGCCTGGGCGCCAACTTCGCAGCCGGCTTCCGCGCCCTGGGCGGCGGCGAAATCCACGAATACACCCAGCTGCTCTATCAGTCCCGCCATGAGGCGATCATGCGCATGTGCCAACACGCTATCGCCTTCGGCGCCAACGCGGTGATCGCAATGCGCTTCGACTGCAATGAGATTGCCAATACCATGAGCGAAGTTGCGGCCTACGGCACTGCGGTCGTCATCAAGCCCAACCAATAGCCATGGCGTGCCGGCAGTTCACTCAGCCAACCGAGCTGCGCAGCGCCCGCCTTCAACTTGCGGACCTGGATGTACTGCACATCACCAACCCTCGCTGCCACCAGAGCAGCATCGCCGCCACGGCATCGATCTTCCGTTGATTCGCCGTGGTCGGAAGGTGATACGCACGCATCATGCTGTCGAAGACAGGTTGCTTGATCGATTGTCAGTTCGAAATCTATTGACATCTGTCGGAAATCGCCCGATTCGTTGCGAATTTCGGTGCGTCGCAACCTGTTTGCGTCAGTGGTGGAGGACCTCTACGTCGCGGACCGGCTGCTTGCGGCCGAATTTGGCGCGCAGGGGGTAGATCGCCATGACTGCCAGGAGGCTGATGGTGGAGGCGATGAGCTGGTTGCGCTGGTCGGGGTTGCGAGCCATGGCTACGAAGACGGCGAAGAGGGCGATGACGACGGCCCAGCTGATGTAGGGATAGCCCCACATGCGGTAGGTGAGGGCGGAGGGGTCCTCGCGGCGGAGGCGGGCGCGAAGTCGCAACTGGGAGAACATGATCGCCACGTAGACGAAGGCCAGGACGACACCGATGGAGTTCACCAGGAAGGTGAAGACCTGGTCGGGTGAGACGTAGGAGGCGATGACCGCACCCCAGGCGGCGACGGTGCCGAGCAGGACGGCCCGGGCGGGGACGCCGCGCTTGTTCAGCTTCACCAGGGCGGCGGGGGCGTCGCCGTCGCGGGTGAGGACGTAGAGCATGCGGGAGGAGACGTAGATGGCCGAGTTCAGCACCGACAGCACCGCGGTCAGGATGACGACCTGCATGATGGTGCCGGCGGCCGGAATCCCGATGTGCTCGAGCGCGCTCACGAACGGGCTCGTCAGCACCTTGGCGTCGTTCCACGGCAGGATGGTCACCACCAGGAAGATCGAGGCCACGTAGAACAGGCCGACCCGCCACAGCACATTGTTGGTGGCGCGGGCCACCGCCGGGCCCGGCTCCTTGGATTCCGCGGCCGCCACCGTCACGATCTCGGTGCCGCCGAACGCGAACATCACCACCACGATGGCGGAGAAGACGCCGCCGATCCCGTTGGGCGCGAAGCCGCCGTGCCGGGTCAGGTTGCCGAAGCCCGCGTCCGAGCCCGGCCACAGCCCGAACACCCAGGCCAGTCCGATGGCCAGGAAGGCCACGATCGCCACCACCTTGATGGAGGCGAACCAGAACTCGAACTCGCCGAACGACTTCACCGACACCAGGTTGACCACGGTCATGACGATCAGCAGTCCAGCGGACAGGACCCACTGGTCGAGGTCGATCCAGTTGCCGAGAATGGCCGCGCCGGCCACCGCCTCGGCCCCGACCAGGATCACGTAGAGGTACCAGTACAGCCAGCCGACGGTGAATCCGGCGAACGGTCCCATCGCCATCCGCGCGTACTCGCCCATGGACCCGGCGACCGGGCGGGCCACCACCATTTCGCCGAGCGCCCGCAGGACGCACAGCACGACGAGTCCGGCGCCCGCGTAGGACAGGATGGCGGCGGGCCCGGCGGTCTGGATGACCGAGCCGCTGCCCACGAACAGGCCCGCGCCGATCGCGCCGCCGATGGCGATCATCGTCATGTGCCGGCGCCGGAGTCCGGTACGCAGTCCCTGCTGCTCGCCGCCCGGTTCCGTCAGCTGGGTACTGCCGGGCTCCGGCTTCCCGGCACTACCGGTTTCCGGCTCGAGGGGACTGCCGGGCTCCAGCTTCTGGACACTGCCGGTTTCCGACATCTGACCGCCACCTTCTTGTGTTGCTCGAGTGTTGCCCGAACACCATATCGACCCTGGTCAGGCAGGAAAAATCGCCGGTCGGGCCACGGTTTCCCGGGCTGCCGCCGGTACGCGAATCCTGCTCCCCGACAGCGGTTTACCCACGGGCGTACCGTCAGGAGGTATGACCGAGACACAGCGTGGCCGGGTACGCGTCGAACCGAGCGCCAAGCGGGTACGCGCCTACCTGGGCGGTCACCTGGCCGCCGATACCGTCAATCCGACGCTGGTATGGGAAGGACCCCACTACCCCACCTACTATCTGCCGGCCGCCGACCTGCGGGTGAAGCTGGAGCCCAACGGCAAGACCCGCCACTCCCCCAGCCGCGGGGACGGCACCGAATTCGATGTGATCGCCGACGACGTCACCGCGGCGGGCGCGGCCGTCCGGCACCTGGACTCCCCGATTCCGGAACTGCGCGACCTGGTGAAACTGGACTTCCAGGCCATGGACGAGTGGTTCGAGGAGGACGAGCCCATCTACGTCCACCCCCGCGACCCGTACACCCGGGTGGACATCCTCGCCAGCTCCCGCCACATCCGGGTCGAACTGGACGGCGAGACGCTGGCCGATTCGCACTCCCCGCGCATCCTGTTCGAGACCGGGCTGCCCGCCCGCTACTACCTGCCGCTCACCGATATCCGCATGGACCTGCTGCGGCCGTCGGCGACCAGGACGTCGTGCCCGTACAAGGGCCACGCCGAGTACTGGAACATCCAGCTGGGCGAGACCAGCCACCCGGACCTGGTGTGGATCTACCGCACCCCGCTGCCGGAGAGCCAGAAGATCGCCGGGCTGGCCTCGTTCTACAACGAGAAGGTCGACATCTGGGTGGACGGCGAGATGATGCCGCGCCCCAAGACGCCGTTCAGCTGAAACCCTCAGTCCCCCAGTATCTCCGACACCAGCCGGGGCAGCGCCGCCCCGATCGGGTCGCGCACGATCTCGGCGGCGTAGTCGTCGTAGGGGGTCGGCTCGTCGTTCACGATGACCAGGTCGGCCCCCGCGTCCACGGCCACCGCGCACATGGACGCGGCGGGCTCGACCTGGAGTGAACTGCCCACGGCCAGAAAGATTTCGGCGTTCTCGGCGATCTGCACCGCCGCGCGAATGGCGGCGGTGTCGAGCTGCTGGCCGAACATGACGGTGGCCGCCTTCAGGATGCCGCCGCAGTCCGGGCACGCTGGATCCGGCTCGCCCGCGGCCACCCGTTCCAGGGTGGCGGCCATGGAATCGGTGAAATCGCAGTCGATGCAGACGACTTCGAACATATTGCCGTGGATCTCCACCACGCTGTCCGACCCGGCCCGCTGGTGCAGCCGGTCGATGTTCTGGGTGATGATGCCGACCTCCCGCCCCGAGGCAGCCAGCCGCACCAGGGCCCGATGTGCCGCATTGGGTGTCGCCCGCCAGGCCGGATTGTCCCGCCGCGCCAGCCACGCCCGGGTGCGCAGCTCCGGATCCGCCACATAGTTCTGATACGTCGACAGCAGCTCCGCGATCGGATCCTCGGTCCAAACCCCGCGCGGCCCACGGAAATCCGGTATTCCGGAGTCGGTCGAAATCCCCGCGCCGGTCAAGACGCCGATCGGTCCCCTGCGTGCACGCCAGTCCGTCACACTGCTCAGCCTATGCCGACCCCACCCAGCCCGCCGCCTGTCCGCCGGCTGCCGCGCGACGAGCCGGGTCCGCGTTCAGACCGCCAGAACGGCATGTTCATCGTCGATGCGGCGGTACTGGCCGGGGGCCGAGCCGTACTGGCGTTTGAAGGCCTTGGCGAAGGCGAATTCGCTCTGGTAGCCGACCTTCCTCGCCACGCCGGCCAGCGGGGTGTCGGTCTCGCGCAGCAGCCGCGCGGCGGTGAGCATGCGCCAGCGGGTCAGATAGGACAGCGGCGGCTCGCCGACCGTGGCCAGGAAGCGGCGAGCGAGGGTGGCGCGACTGACCCCGGCGACGGCGCTCAGCTCCGGGACCGTCCAACTCCGTTCCGGCGCAGCGTGAATCGCGCGCAGCGCATCGGATACGGCCGGGTCACCGAAGGCGCCGGCCCAGCCGGTCGGCGCTGTGGACTGTTCGTCGAACCAGGCGCGCAGCATGAACAGCAACAGGGTGTCGAGCAACGCGGGGATGACGGCATCGGTGCCGGGTCGCGGTTCGGCGATCTCGGCGGCGAGCAGATCGACGGCGGACCGCAGCGCCGGGTGGCGGCCGGGGCGGGCCGGAAGGTGGATGAATTCCGGCAGGTCGTCGAGCAGCGGGTGGCTGCGGTGCCGCCCGAGCTCGTACGCACCGCACACCAGCGCCGTCCGCGCGCCCGGACCCGCGATCTCGCGCGGCTCGCCCGGCGCGGCGACCTCGGTGATCGGCGTCCCCAGCGCGTCGGCCAGATCATGGTGCTCGCCGCGCGGCATGAACAGCACATCGCCGGCTCCCAGCGCGACCGGCTCCCGGCCGGGCGGCAGCACCCAGCACGAACCCTGAAGCACCACATGGAATCCCGCGCCGGGCACCGTCGGATAGCGACGGCCCCACGGCGCGTGCCGGATGAAGAGTCCCGAGGCCGGGTTGCCGGTCCGGATGGCGGCGACGGTCTCGCTGAGGATGTCCACCTCGACACCATACTGCTCACATGGTGAGCGTTTCGAGCATTGGATTGAGTAATTCAGCCATTCATATGCTCACCGCACGCGAATAGCTTCATTCGCATGACGACACACGAAACCACGCAGACCCCCACCATCGCCGTGTACGGCGCGAATGGCCACACAGGCGGCTACATCCTGTCCGAGCTGGATCGCCGCGGCCTGGCCCCGATCCTGGTGGGCCGCAATGCGGATCGGCTGCGCGCCGCTGCCGACGCGGCCGGGCTGCCGCAGGCCGAGATCCGGATCGCGGCGGTGGACGATCACGCCGCCCTGGTCGCGGCGTTCACCGGTGCGGATGTGGTGATCAGCAGCCTGCCCGCCTACGTGGACCTCGGCGAGCCCATCCTGGCCGCCGCCGTCGACGCGGGCACGCACTATGTCGACATCTCGGGCGAGCAGCTGTTTCTCCGCCGGGTCCTCGACGAGTACGGCCCGCGCGCCGAGCGTGCCGGGGTGACGGTCCTCTCCTCGGTGACCGACAGCAATCTCCCCGCCGATCTGCTCGCGGAGCTGCTCGCCGCGCGTGTCGCCGGACCGGTCGGATTCGTGATCAGCCACCACAGCCGCAGCGGCGGGGACGGCTCCCGCGGCAGCGCGAAAACCCTACTGGCCGGCCTGGATTGGTTCCGCGCGGGCGGCTGGCACTATGCCGACGGCGAGTTCCGCACCGGCCCGGCGGATCCGGCGCCCATGCTGTACCCCGGCGACACCGAGCCGACCGCGGTGGCCAAGTTCGCCTTCCCCGCGGTGCTCACCATCCCGCGTCACACCGATGCCGCGTCGGTCACCGGCGCCGTCGACAGCGTGTTCCGGGCCAACATCACCGGCCTGACCACCGAGCTGGTGGCCGGTCTGCCGGAAAAGCCCAGTGCCGCTTCGGATCTGCGCTACGACATGATCGTGGACGCCACCGCCGCGAACGGCCGGGCGTGGCGCGGCGTGGTCAGCGGGGTCGATTCCTACCGGGATTCGGGTCTGATGGCGGTCGAAGCGGCCGTGCGGCTCGCCGGCGGCGCCGTGCAGCCGGGTGTGCTCACGCCCTCGGAGGCCTTCGACGCCGCGGACTTCCTGGATTCGCTCGCGCCCCGCGGCATCACCTGGACGATCACCGGGGCATGAGACGACCGTCGATGACGCCCGGCCGAACGCGCTCGCAGTACCGGGAATTCGGTCGAGCCCCGCAATACAGTGGGGACCATGAGCGACGACCGTCCGAAGCTGGCCGCTGAACTGGATATGGTGCCGCATCCCGAGGGCGGCTGGTATCGGGAAACCTGGCGCAGCGGAGTGGAATTCGAGCCGGCAGGCTACCCGGGTCCGCGCGCGACCGGCACGGCCATCTATTTCCTGCTGCTGCCCGGTGAGAAGTCCGCGCCGCACACGGTGACGTCGGACGAGATCTGGTGCTGGCATCGGGGTGGTCCGCTGCTGCTGAACATCGGGGGTGAGGAGATCGTCCTCGGACCCGATGTCGAGCAGGGGCAACGCCCCCAGGCGGTGGTTCCCGGCGGAATCAGCCAGGCCGCCCGTCCGGCAGGTGACGACTACGTACTGGTGAGTTGTGTCGTCTCCCCCGGATTCGATTTCGCCGACTTCCGGCTCGACTGAGCCGCGAACCCACTCTTCGATTCTCGTGCCCGCCGCGCGGTGCGCGGCGGGCACGAAGCAAGGAAATCGGAGGTCCGACGACTCAGTCGTCGATCCCGAGCAGACCCTCCGCGACCGCGTGATCGATGGTCTTCTCCAGGTTCGGGCAGGAGTCCGGTTTACCGGTGGTCGGCCCGGACTCGGCCAGCTTGCGGAAGACCGGGCAGTGCGCGGCCGGATCGACCGTCCACTGCACCGTCTTCTGATTGTGGCTGTGCTTGCGCACGAGCACCTCGGTGCCGCAGGTCTGACACGCGATCGGTGTCAGCCCCGACTCCATGTAGTGCTCTTTGTCGAGGACCGTCTGGGCGCGCACCTGTGCTCGCTGTTCCGGACGGTCCGCGAAATCGGGTGCCTTCGCCCAGCTGGTCATCAGACGTTCGCCTCCTGCGCGGCGGCCTCGTCGGCCTCTCGCTTCTTCCGCAGGTTCTCCTCGACCTCGAGACCCCAGGCCTCGTTGGCCTTGGAGGTGTCGATCTCGAATTCGAAGCGCTGCACCGACTTCGGGTCGATGTCGGCGACATCGACGTAGAACTGGTCGTACCAGCGGCGCAGCTGGTAGACCGGCCCGTCCTCCTCGGTCAGCAGCGGGTTGTCGATCTTGGACTTGTGCTTCCAGATCTCGACGTCCTGCAGGAAGCCCTCGCTGACGCCCTCGGTCATCTTGGCCGCGAACATCTGCGCCTGCTCCTCGGGCAGCCCCTTCGGCTTCTCCAGCGAGACGCCCCACTGCAGCATGAAGGAGTTCTGTGTGACCGGGTAGTGGCAGTTGATGAGGACCGTCTTGACCTCGAAGCCACTGTAGATGTTGAGCAGCGGGTTGATCATGTACGACGGCCCGAAGTACGACGCCTCGGACTTGAGCAGCACGTCGATGCCGGCCTTGGCCGCGTTGCCGATGTCCGGCCGGGCCTTGGTCTCCAGGTACTGGGTGGCGACGTGACCCTCGAGCACGTTCTTGAAGAACGTGGGGAAGGCGTAGTGGATATAGAAGAAGTGCGCCATATCCACGATGTTGTCGATAATCTCGCGGCAGTTGGAGCCCTCGATCAGCAGCGAGTGCCAGGTCCAGTCGGTCCAGCCCTCGTTCAGCGTCTCCGAGGAGCTGCCGTCGGCATTGGTGTAGGGACCCTCGATGTACGGGATGGTCACCTCGTCCGGCGGCGGGTTGCCCTCGTGGTCGTGCCAGACGAACAGCTGGCCGTTGCGCTCGAGCGTGATCCACGCGCGGGTGCGGGCCAGCGGGGGCACGCGCCGCGCGTAGGGGATGCCGGTGCACTTGCCGTCGCCGCCCCAGCGCCAGTCGTGGAACGGGCACGCGATGGAGTCGCCCTTGACCTCACCCATGGAAAGGTCGCCGCCCAGGTGACGACAGTAGGAGTCCAGTACCTTCAGTTCGTTCTGGCTGTTCATGAAAACGACCAGCTTGGTACCGAATACGTTGACCGCATGCGGCTTGCCGTCACGGAAGTCCTTGGCAAGGCCGAGGCAGTGCCAACCCCGGGCGTAGCGGGTGGGCATCGAGCCCACGTCGATCTCGCGGACCTTCCCGCGGGGCCCTTGGGCGCTTGTCGCCATCGTTGATCCTCCTATGGATGTACTAGAACACGTTACAAAATCGGCTGGCGGTTGGCCAGCGATAGGTCCCACTACCTGGATAGGGGCACTCTGAGCTGCGCTTGTACTGCGTTCTCGACAGGAATAGGAACGTGTTCTACTCTCAGGGGCAAACGAAGACCGCTTCCCGTAACACCAGGCAGGAGCAACTGGCGAGATGACGCAAGAAGTAGTTGAGCGGGTCGAGGCGCTGCTGCCGACCCTGCGTGAGCGCGCCCAGGAGACCGAGGATCTGCGCCGCCTTCCCGACCAGACCGTCAAGGATCTGCAGGCGACCGGCTTCTTCAAGCTCGTGCAGCCCAAGCAGTGGGGCGGCTACGCCTGCGACCCGGTGATCTTCTACGACACCGTCCGCAAGATCGCCAGCGCGTGCGGCTCCACCGGCTGGTGCGCCGGCATCCTCGGCATCCACAACTGGCACCTGGCGCTGTTCGACCAGCGCGCGCAGGAAGAGGTGTGGGGCAACGACACCGAGGTCCGGATCTCCTCCTCCTACGCCCCGATGGGCGCGGGCGTGGTGACCGAGGACGGCGAGGGCTACATCGTCAACGGTTCGTGGGCCTGGTCCTCCGGCTCCGACCACGCCGACTGGGTGTTCGTCGGCGGACCGGTCATCAAGAACGGCAAGCCGGTCGACTTCGGCTCGTTCCTGATCCCGCGGAGCGAGTACAAGATCAACGACGTGTGGCACGTGGTCGGCCTGCGCGGCACCGGTTCCAACACCGTCGTGGTCGAGAACGTGTACGTACCCCGGCACCGCTTCCTCAGCATGCGAACCATGGGCGAACTGAAATCGCCTGGCCTGGAGCAGAATACCGACCCGCTGTACAAGATGCCGTGGGGCAGCATCCACCCGGCGACCATCACCGCGCCGATCATCGGCATGGGCTACGGCGCCTACGAGGCCCACGTGGAGCACCAGGGCAAGCGCGTCCGGGCCGCCTTCGCGGGCGAGAACACCAAGGACGACCCGTTCGCAAAGGTCCGGATCGCCGAGGCCGCCAGTGACATCGACGCCGCCTGGCGTCAACTGTCGGGCAATATCGCCGACGAGTACGCGTGCATCGTGGCGGGCAAGGACGTTCCGTTCGAGATGCGCGCCGCCGCCCGCCGTGACCAGGTGCGTGCCACCGGCCGCGTGATCGCCTCCGTCGACCGCCTGTTCGAGGCCGCCGGCGCCACCGCGCTCGTGGAAGGCACTCCGCTGCAGCGCTTCTGGCGCGACGCCCACGCCGGCCGCGTGCACGCCTCGCAGGACCCGGAGCGCGCCTACGTCATGTACGGCACCCACGCCTTCGGTCTCCCGGTCACCGACGGAATGGTGTAATCCCCATGACCGCAGTGGGAGAAATCACCTACGAGTCCACCTCGCGCTTCGCGCAGGTGCGGCCGGACCTGAAGCTGCACTACCACGAGGCCGGGGTCGGCAACGGCCCCACCATCGTGCTGCTGCACGGCGGCGGTCCGGGCGCGTCCTCGTGGTCCAACTTCGCCAAGAACATTCCGGTGCTGGCCGAGGACTTTCACGTCCTCGCCGTCGACCAGCCGGGCTTCGGACGATCCGACAAGCCGACCGAGCACCCGCAGTACTTCGTGCACTCGGCCTCGGCGCTGAAGGACCTGCTCGACACCCTCGGCATCACCGAACGCGTACACCTGCTGGGCAATTCGCTCGGCGGCGGCGCGGCCACCCGCTTCGCGCTGGACTACCCGGACCGCGCCGGCAAGCTGGTGCTGATGGGCCCGGGCGGCCTGTCCACCAACCTGTTCGCGCCGGACCCCACCGAGGGCGTGAAGCTGCTGTCCAAGTTCAACTTCGAACCCACGAAGGAGAACCTGGAGGCGTTCCTGCGGATCATGGTCTTCGACCAGAAGCTGATCACGCCGGAACTCGTCGAGGAGCGCTTCGTTTCGGCCTCGCAGCCGGAGTCGCTGGCCGCCACCCGCGCCATGGGCAAGTCCTTCGCCGGACCCGATTTCGCCAAGGGCATGATCTGGCGCGACGCGTTCAAGCTGCGGCAGCCGGTGCTCATGATCTGGGGCCGCGAGGATCGGGTCAACCCGATCGACGGCGCCCTGGTCGCCTTGAAGATGGTGCCGCGCGTGCAGTTGCATGTCTTCGGCGGTTGTGGACACTGGGCACAGCTGGAGAAGTTCGACGAATTCAACCGCCTGGCAACCGACTTCCTGCTCGGCGTCAAGGAGAAGTGAGCATGAGTATCAAGGCGCTCGGCTACATGCGCATCGAGGCCACCGATATGGCGGCCTGGCGCGAGTACGGCCTCAAGGTGCTCGGCATGATGGAGGGCGACGGGCTCAACCCCGACGCGCTCTACCTGCGCATGGACGATTTCGCCGCCCGGCTGGTGATCGTCCCCGGTGAGCAGGACCGGCTGCTGGTCTCGGGCTGGGAGGTCACCGACGCCCGCGGGCTGCAGCAGCTGCGCGAGACCCTGTCCAAGGCCGGGGTCGCCTTCACCGAGGGCACCAAGGAGGAGCTCGGCGAGCGCCGGGTCGAGGGCATGATCCGGTTCCAGGACCCGGCCGGCAACACCCTCGAGGCGTTCTACGGCGCGCAGTACCTGGGCCGCCGCTTCGTGAGCCCCTACGGCCACAAGTTCGTCACCGCCGAGCAGGGCCTGGGCCACGTGGTCCTCACCTGCACGGACGACGCTGCGGCGCAGGCGTTCTACCAGGACGTGCTGGGCTTCCGGCTGCGCGACTCCATGCGGCTGCCTCCGCAGCTGGTGGGCCGTCCCGCCGACGGCGACCCGGCCTGGCTGCGCTTCTACGGCTGCAACCCGCGCCACCACGCGCTGGCGTTCCTGCCGCTGCCGAACCCGACGGGCATCGTGCACCTCATGGTCGAGGTGGAGAACTCCGACGACGTCGGCCTCTGCCTGGACCGCGCCAACCGCAAGAAGGTGAAGATGTCGGCCACCCTCGGGCGGCACATCAACGACAAGATGCTCTCGTTCTACATGAAGACGCCGGGCGGGTTCGACATCGAATTCGGCTGTGAGGGACTGGAAGTCGACGACCACTCGTGGATCGCGCGGGAATCCACCGCGGTCAGCCTGTGGGGCCACGACTTCAGCGTCGGATTCAAGTAGCGAGACGAACAGGGGCGGCCAATGACCACCGATGCGAATCCCGTCATCGACGGGCGTCAGTTCCGGAACGTGCTGGGGCAGTTCTGTACCGGCATCACCGTCATCACCACCTTCGACGGCGTCGACGGCGCGCGGGCCCCGATCGGCTTCGCGTGCCAGTCGTTCGCCGCCCTGTCCCTCGATCCGCCGCTGGTGCTCTTCTGCCCCACCAAGGAGTCCCGCTCCTGGGCGGCGATCGAACGCAACGGCAGCTTCGCCGTGAACATGCTCGCCGAGGAGCAACAGCCGGTGTGCGCCCGCTTCGGCTCCCGCGAACCCGACAAGTTCGCCGGAATCGACTGGCACACCTCGGAACTGGACCTCCCGGTGCTGGACGGCGCGTTGGCCACGATCCAGTGCACTGTGGACAACGTGCTCGACGGCGGCGATCACTACATCGTGATCGGCCGGGTCCAGGCCCTGTCGGAGTCCACCGACTCCGGCAGGCCGCTGCTCTTCTACCGGGGCCAGTACACGGCCATCGAACCGGAGAAGACGACGCCCGCGCCCTGGCGCGCGGACCTCGAACACTTCCTCACGACCACCACCTTGGACACCTGGTTGTGAGTCGGGTTCCTCCAGAACCCTGGCGATAGAAAAGTGCCCCTGTGGAATTCATCCACAGGGGCACTTTGCATCTGTGAGTGTTGTGGATGGATCAGGCAGCGGCGCGGGCCTGCCGCCGGTATTGGCCGGGGGCCAGGCCATATTCACGCTTGAACGCCTTCCCGAACGCGAACTCCGAGCTGTATCCCGCGCGGGCCGCGACCTTTTCGATGGCCAGCTCGTCCTCGCGCAGCAGGCGGGCCGCCGTGGTGAGCCGCCAGCGGGTCAGGTACGCCAGCGGCGGTTCGCCGACCATGGCATTGAACTTGCGGGCGAACGCGGCGCGGGACAGGCCCGCGTGGTCGGCGAGGGACTGCACCGTCCAGGGCGCGGCCGGATCGCCGTGCATGGCTTCGAGCGCCGGGGCGACGGCCGGATCACGCAGCGCCGCAGCCCATCCCACCGCCTCGGATCGCGGCTGCTCCTCGATCCAGGCGCGCAGGATGTACAGCAGCAGCGAGTCGATCAGCGCCGGCACGATGCCGTGCGATCCGATGCGCGGATTGTCGAGCTCCGCGCCGAGCAGCTGGATCGCGGCATTCAACTCCGGGTGCCGGCCGTGGCGGGCGGGCAGATGGATCACCTCCGGGAGCTGCCGCAGCAACGGATGCGGCCGCTGCCCGTCGAGGTGATAGTTGCCGCAGAGCAGGCTGGTGGCCGGGCCGTCCCCGCCGATCTGCAATGCGCCCACGGGCGGACGCTGGGTGTACTGCTCGGGCCGGGGAACCTCCGGAGGGGTGTCCGGGTGGTCGGCGAGAATATGCCCCGCCCCGGCCCGGACGAAGACCACATCACCGGGCCCGAGCGCGATCGGCCGAGCACTGCTGTCCGAGGGATAGAACCAGCAGGTCCCGTGCAGCACCACATGGAATCCCGCACCCGCCGTCGGCGGCAGCTGCAGCGCCCACGGCACCCGCCCATCCGTCCGCACCGAGTTCGGCGCACCGGTCCGCATCGAAGCCAGGGCCTCACTCAGCACATCCACGATCGATCTCCTTCACCTCGAACCCGTGCCCTGCAACCCGGATCCCGCCCCGATTATTCGCCCCACCCCTCACTCGACGGTCAGCACCACTTTGCCGACCGTCTGGCCCGACGCGACGATCTCGTGCGCCTTCCCCGCCTCCTCCAGCGGCAGCGTCTCGGCGATGGTCGGCCGCAGCTTCCCCGCGTCGACCAGCTCCGCGATCTGCTCCAGCGCCCAGTAATCGGGTTCCACCGAAACACCCGCGAACCGGCGCCCGGCTTCCTTCACAGCCCGCTCCAGCTCCGGATTCACATGCTCGAGAATCGTCACCAGCACCCCACCCGGCTTCAACACCTGAAGCGACCGCGCCCCATCGGCGACAGAGTCGAAGACGATATCGACATCCTTCACGACCGCGGTGAAATCGGTTGTCCGGTAATCGATCACCTCATCGGCCCCGAGGCTCTTCACATAGTCGTGCTTCCCTGCGCTGGCCAGCGCGATCACATACGCACCCCGCGCCTTCGCAATCTGCACCGCCAGATGCCCGACCCCACCGGCCGCCCGGTGAATCAGCACCCGATCCCCCTCCTCGACACCCGCCTTGTCCACCAGCCCCTGCCACGCGGTCAGCGCCGCCAGCGGCAGCGCCGCAGCCTCAACATGACTCAGCGACTTCGGCTTCCGAGCCACCTGCCGCGAGGGCGTAGCCACATACTCCGCGTAACCCGTTGCGGCCCTGGGGAAGAACGGCATCCCATAAACCTCTTCCCCGATCTCATACCGCGCCCCCGGCCCAGCCGCCTCCACCACCCCGGAAATATCCCACCCAACCCCGAACGGCGGCTGCCCCAACAACGGGAACGCCCCCGACCGCATCGCCACATCAACAGGATTGACCGCACTGGCCTGCACCCGAACCAGCACCTCCCCCGACAGCAGCTCCGGCTTCTCGACCTCCACAACCTCCAGCACCTCAGGCCCACCAAAGCTCTTCTGGATCACCGCACGCATCGCCTTCATCTCCCTGAAGCTGTCCCTCGGCCCACCCTTCGAACCGAACAACGGCAACATTAGACAGGGAATTTGAGACTATGAATGCCCTGAAGTCTCTTGTTTTTATCCCTACATCTCAATATGGAGACTTGACCGATAGGCCACGCCTCATCGACGGTAGTTCCGCTCGTCTTCCAATATGCCCAGATCGACCGCACCGTTCGCGACCGCCTTCTGCAGCCGGGCCAACGCAACCGATCGACGTCGGATGTCGTACCGCCGACGGATCCACGCCCACAGTGATCGCATACCGCACCGCCTCCGTCGAATAAGTTCTGAACTAGTTTAGAACTCTGGCGTATCCTGGCGCTATGGCCACTCACACCTTCCCGTTCTCCACGCTGATCAACAAGCAGACAAGCGTCTTCCCCGCCTTGGACGACGCCGACGTCATCCTCGAGCGGCGAGACGCGGAAAACCTTGTGCTCATGCGCTCGGGGCGGTTCGAGGCCATGGTCAAGGGTCTGAGCCTGGCCGCACGCTCACTGGCCATCATCGCGAAGGCGAATCGGGCATTGGCCGAAGAAGCCTTCGCTGAGGAACTGCCCTGGCTGACTTGGTTGCCAGCTGACGCACGTCAGGAATGCGTCAAAGAGCTGCTGGACAACCTGCTGGCCGGGGCGGATACCGGTCTGCTACTTCCCTTCTCGCGTGCACTTCGCGAATGGCAGTCGACTGCCGAGGTGTACTCCGACCCTGAACTGACACGCCGCCTACTCGGGCCGTTCGACACAACCGACGCCGTCGATGTCGAACGTCCGGGTGGCACCGATGGCTGATCAACCTGGTAGAGGCGACGAAGTACGGAGGCCGACGGGATGGATCGTCAGATTCCTCGATCGGCAGGCAGCCCGAGGTTGGTCGGCGCTGCTCGCTCAGGCTCCAGGCAACCTCGACCGAGCTTGGGTAGCAATCACCGCCGATCCACGCTGCCTCGACGAGCCGACCCGCCAACATCGGCTCAGATGGGCCCTTGGCCACGTCGAGGTCAACGGCCTCAGATTGGAGCAGTGGCAGTACGAGGTCACTGGAGGCGGCCGAATCTGGTATGCGATCGACGATGCCGAGCACATCGTTTGGATAAGTCAGGCGGGCACTGGCCATCCCCGCCAGACGGATCGACGCCGTCATTGAACGACACTGGGCCGCAACCGGAGTCGGTTGCGGCCCAGTGAATGGGTGGGGTCAGGCGTTGGCGGCCGACTTTTCCTTTTCGCGCTGGAGTTCCAGGGCGATGTCGATGAGCTGGTCTTCCTGGCCGCCGACGAGCTTGCGCCGGCCGGCGCGGACGAGCATTTCGGCGGCGGAGACGCCGTAGCGTTCGGCCTGGCGCTCGGCGTGGCGCAGGAACGACGAGTAGACGCCCGCGTAGCCCATCATGAGTGCCTGGCGGTCGAGGAGGCATTCGCTCGGCATGGCCGGGCGGACGACATCTTCCGCGGCATCGGTGACGGCGAAGAAGTCGACGCCGGTCTTGATGCCGAGCTTGTCGCAGACGCCGATGAAGGCCTCGACGGGGAGGTTGCCCGCGCCCGCGCCGAAACGGCGTGCGCTGCCGTCGATCTGGGTGGCGCCGGCGCGCACGGCGTAGACCGAGTTGGCGACGGCCAGGCCCAGGTTCTCGTGGCCGTGGAAGCCGACCTGCGCGTCATTGCCGAGCTCGGCGACCAGGGCGGAGACGCGGTCGGTGACCTGCTCCAGCACCAGCGCACCGGCGGAGTCGACGACGTACACGCACTGGCAGCCCGCGTCGGCCATGATGCGGGCCTGCTTGGCGAGGTTCTCCGGGGTGGTGGAGTGCGCCATCATCAGGAAGCCGACGGTCTCGAGGCCGAGGTCGCGGGCCATGTTGAAGTGCTGGATCGAGACGTCGGCCTCGGTGCAGTGGGTGGCGATGCGGCAGATGCTCGCGCCATTGTCCTGCGAGATCTTGATGTCTTCCTTGACGCCGACGCCCGGCAGCATGAGGAAGGCGATCTTGGCCTGCTTGGCGGTCTCCGCCGCAGCCTTGATCAGTTCCTGCTCAGGGGTTTTCGAGAAACCGTAGTTGAACGAGGAACCGCCGAGGCCGTCACCGTGGGTGACCTCGAGGACCGGCACGCCGGCGGCGTCGAGCGCACCGACGATGTCCCGCACTTCCTGCACGGTGAACTGGTGCCGCTTGTGGTGCGAGCCGTCACGCAGGCTGGTGTCGGTGACCCGGATGTCCAGATCCGCCGAGAACGGCTTCGCCACCGCGAGCGGTGAATTGGATTCAGCGTTCGAATTGCTCACTGTCGGAACTCCTTACACCCGAGCCGAGATGATCTGGTCGGCCAGCACGTTGCCCACCTGGGTGGCGGCGGCCGTCATGATGTCGAGGTTGCCCGAGTACGGCGGCAGGAAGTCGCCCGCGCCCTCGACCTCGACGAAGATCGAAACCTTCGCCATGCCACCGGAAACCAGCGACGGCTCGTCGAACTGCGGCTCGTTGAGCAGCCGGTAGCCGGGCACGTACTCCTGGATGGACTTCTCCATCCGATGCACCGACTCGGTGATGGCGTCGCGGTCGGCGTCCTCGGGGATGGCGCAGAAGATGGTGTCGCGCATGATCATCGGCGGCTCGGCCGGGTTCAGGATGATGATCGCCTTGCCGCGCTTCGCCCCGCCGATGGTCTCGACACCGGCGGAGGTGGTCTTGGTGAACTCGTCGATGTTCGCGCGAGTGCCGGGACCGGCGGACACGGAGGACACCGACGCCACGATCTCGGCGTACTCGACGGGGACGACGCGGGACACCGCGTGCACCATCGGAATCGTCGCCTGCCCACCGCAGGTGATCATGTTGACGTTCATCTCGTCGCGCAGCGAGTCGAGGTTGACCGGCGGAATCACGGCCGGACCGACGGCGGCGGGGGTGAGGTCGATGGCGCGGATGCCGGCCTCGGCGTACTTCGGCGCGTAGGCCCGGTGCACGTACGCGGAGGTGGCCTCGAACAGCAGGTCCGGCTTCTCCGGCAGCGCCAGCAGCCAGTCCGCGCCCTCGGCGGAGGTCTCCAGGCCCAGGCCGCGGGCGCGCTTGAGGCCCTCGGACTCCGGGTCGATGCCGATCATCCAGCGCGGCTCGATCTTCTCCGAACGCAACAGCTTGTACAGCAGATCGGTGCTGATATTGCCGGACCCGACGATCGCGGCGGTGACTTTGCTTGCAGTCACGGCTTTCTCCTACTCGGTGAGGTCAGTGTCTGTGCGACGCGGCCTGATCGGCTCAGGTCTACGCGAAACCCAGATGGACGGAACCGAGTCCGGCGAACTCGGCGATGAACTCGTCGCCCGGGCGGGCGTCGATGGCGCGGGTGCAGGAGCCGGGCAGCACGATGTCGCCGGCCTTGAGGCGCACCCCGAAGGAGGCGACCTTGCGCGCCAGCCACGCCACCGCGATGGTCGGGTCGCCCAGCACGGCGTCCGAGCGGCCCTCGGCGATGACCTCGCCATTGCGGGTCAGCACGGCGTCGATGTTCTTGATATCCAGCTGGTCCGGCGAGACCCGCTGCTTGCCTAGCACGTATCCGGCGGAGGACGCATTGTCGGCGATGGTGTCGCAGAGCGCGATCTTCCAGTCCTTGATGCGGGTGTCGATCAGCTCGATGGAGGGCGCGTAGGCGACGGTGGCCTTGCGCACGTCCTCCTCGGTGCAGTCCTCGCCGGGCAGGTCGGCGCCCAGGATGAAGCCGACCTCGACCTCGACGCGGGGGTACAGGTACTTGGAGGTGTCGACCGGAACGTCTTCGAAGACTTCCATCTCCGCGAGCAGGTGCCCGTAGTCGGGTTCGTCCACGCCCATCATCTGCTGCATGGCCTTGGAGGACAGGCCCACCTTGTGGCCCACGACCTTGGCGCCGCCGTCGAAGCGCTGCCGCATATTGATGAGCTGGATCTCGTAGGCATCGACCACGTCGATCTCGGGATGCCGCACGGCCAGCGGATCGATCGGAACCCGGGTCCGCTCGGCCGCCGCCAGCTCGTCGGCCAGTTCCTTACGTAGCGCGTCGGTCAGCACGCTGTGTTCCTTCCATCGGGGGTACCGGCCGGTGGCCATCCAGTAACGAGACTAGAAACTGAAACGAGTTTTTGTGAATAACGTCGCTTCAGCAGTCCCATCTGCCAGACCAACATAGACCAAACCAGGATCGATTCTATAACGTGTTCTACATGACTGATCGGGATTACGACGTGGTGGTGGTCGGCAGCGGTGCCGCCGGTATGTCCGCCGCCCTCACCGCTGCGCACCACGGTCTGCGCACGGTGCTCATCGAAAAGGCCGCTCATTACGGCGGTTCTACCGCGCGATCGGGCGGTGGCGTCTGGATTCCCGGAAACAAGGTGCTGAAGGCCGCGGGCCGTGGGAACGACCTCGACGAGGCGCGCACCTACCTGTACAGCATCATCGGCGACGTGGTGCCCAAGGAGAAGATCGACACCTACATCGATCGCGGCGCCGAAGCCTTCGACTACGTGCTCGACCACTCCGCCCTGAAGATGACCTGGGTGCCCGGCTACTCCGACTACTACCCGGAGGCACCGGGCGGCAAGGCGGACGGCCGCAGCTGCGAGCCCAAGCCGTTCAACCTCAAAGTCCTGGGCGAGGAGCGCTTCAAGCTGGAGCCGGCCTACAGCAAGGCGCCGCTGAACGTCGTCGTCATGCAGGCGGACTACAAGAAGCTCAACCTGATTCGCCGCCACCCGGTCGGCATCGCGCGCGTGCTGCGCGTCGGCACCCGCTGGGCGTGGGGCAAGGTCACCGGCAAGGCGCTGGTCGGCATGGGCCAGGCCATCATCGCCGGCCTGCGCAAGGGCCTGCTGGACGCGAATGTGCCAGTGCTGCTGAACACCCCGCTCACCGGACTGGTCATCGACAACGGCGTGGTCACCGGCGTCGACGCCGAGGAGAACGGGCAGGCCGTCCGGTTCAACGCCAAGTACGGCGTCATCCTGGCCAGCGGCGGTTTCGAGCACAACGCCGACATGCGGCACAAGTACCAGCGCGAACCCATCACCACCGAGTGGACCACGGGCGCGGCCGCCAATACCGGCGACGGCATCCGGGCGGGCATCGCGGCGGGCGCGGACATCGACTTCATGGACGACGCCTGGTGGGGTCCGACCACCTTCCGCGGTGAAGGAAAGCCCTGGTTCTGCCTCGCGGAGCGAAATCTGCCCGGCAGCATCATGATCAATACGCAAGGTCAGCGATTCGGTAATGAGTCAGCTCCTTACGTCGAGGCTGTGCACACCATGTACGGCGGCGAATACGGGCAGGGTGAGGGTCCGGGCGAGAACGTGCCGTGCTGGCTGGTGTTCGATCAGCGCTACCGGTCCCGGTACATCTTCGCCGGATTGCAGCCTGGCCAGCGGATTCCGTCCCGGTGGATGGAAAACGACCTGATCGTCGTCGCGCCCACGGTGGCCGAGCTGGCCGAGAAGATCGGCGTCCCCGCCGACGAGCTGGCCGCCACCATCGAGCGCTTCAACGGCTTCGCCGCGACCGGAAAGGACCTCGACTACAACCGCGGCGACAGCG
Organism: Nocardia sp. NPDC004711; assembly: GCF_053601595.1. Lineage (NCBI taxonomy): Bacteria > Bacillati > Actinomycetota > Actinomycetes > Mycobacteriales > Nocardiaceae > Nocardia > Nocardia sp. NPDC004711. Next base: position 324,831 of record NZ_JBSGCB010000001.1, read on the forward strand.
CCTACGACCGGTACTACGGCGACCAGACCATCAAGCCGAACCCGTGCCTGAACAAGCTCGAGGTCGGCCCGTTCTACGCGGTGAAGATGGTCCCCGGCGACCTCGGCACCAAGGGCGGCTTGGTCACCGACAACGATGCCCGCGTGCTGCGCGAGGACGGGACCGTCATCGAGGGCCTGTACGCCGCCGGCAACACCTCGTCCCCGGTCATGGGCCACACCTACGCCGGTCCCGGCGCGACCATCGGCCCCGCCATCACCTTCGGCTACCTGGCCGCCCTCGATATCGCCGCCAAGGCGAAGAACGGCGCGCCGGTGGCCGAGACGGTGTCGTCCCAAGAAGCGTCCTGAACCGTCCCAACCCGGTTCAGGATCGGGTTGGGCGCGAGTCGGGTCACGTCGAGTCCGCGCCCAACCCACCCCGCATGCCCCGCCGTACCGCTCTATCCCGGCGGGGCGCGGACAACTGAACAGCCCGCGCCCGCCGCCGCGAACGCTCTTTCCCGCGGCGGGCCGGGAACCAGACTTTCGAGCGCGACCCGGTCAGCGGGGCGGCGGCTTGCGGGGAGGCGAGCCGCGCCGGACCATCGGACGCGAGTGACGAGGAGAACCTTTCATGCCCATCGATTTGAGTGTCGCGCTCGGCGCGCAGATTCCCGCGCGCGAATTCAGCTGGTCCGCCAGTGATGTGCAGACCTACAACCTGGCGCTCGGCGCGGGCAACCGCTGGACCGACGCCGCCGAGCTGCGCTACGTCGACGATCGCGAGCCGCAGGTGCTGCCGTCCTTCGCGACCGTCGCGCCGTCCTTCCACGAGACCGAGCCGCCGAAGGTGAAGTTCGACGGCATCGACATCGATCTGGCGAAGGTCGTGCACGGCAGCCAGGAGATCATCGTGCACCGCCCGATCCCGGCCTCCGGCAAGGGCAGCATCTCCGGCCGCATCAGCGAGATCTGGGACAAGGGCTCCAATGCCGTCATCTGGCGTGAGGACACCGCCGTCGGCTCCGACGGCGAACCCCTCTGGACGTCGCGCTCCTCCATCTTCGCCAAGGGCGAGGGCGGCTTCGGCGGCGACCGCGGCCCCAGCGCGAAGACCGAACTTCCGGACCGGGCACCGGATTTCGAGGTGCTGACCCCCACTCTGCCGCAGCAGGCGCTGCTCTACCGCATGTGCGGCGACCGCAACCCGCTGCACTCGGACCCCGAATTCGCCCGCAACGCCGGCTTCCCCAACCCGATCCTGCACGGCCTGTGCACCTACGGCCTGGTCCTGAAGACCGCGACCGACACCGTCCTGGCCTCGGATGTGTCCCGCGTCAAGGGTTTCCGCGCCCGCTTCGCCGGCGTCATGTACCCCGGTGAGACCCTGCGCTCCCGAATCTGGCAGCAGGACGGGGAACTCGTCATCGCGGTCACCGTCGTCGAGCGCGACGACGCCCCCGTCCTCGCGGACGTGGTCCTCACCCACTCGTAACCCGAACAGAGCTTCGAGATCAGGGAGCTCTCACCGCGGGAAATCGGACAGATTTCCGCGGTGGGAGCTCCCTGATCTTGTTGGGCAGCCAGTGCGGAGACCGAGACCCGGTGGGTGACACGACAATCCGGCCATACGCCGCATATCGGATATCGAGATGGCTGCAAATCTTCAGCGCGACACCGGGATCGGCGACGGCGGAGTTGCTCAAAGCGGCCGAAATTCGATTGAACCTGACCCAAGACGCGCTGGAGGCGTAACGTCTTCAGGCATACGGTGAATATCTAGCTAACCAACTGAATATCTAGCTGACTACTACCGAAAGACATGGAGAAGGTGAACAAATGGCCGCCTGGCAAGTGTTCACGGCCACTCTCGCAACGCTCGTGATCATGGCTGTCACCATCATGAGCCTGCACCACCCCCATCACGATCCGGACCGACTCTCCGTAGAACGCATCCGCGATCGAATCAACAAGGAACGCAGCGTATTAGCGCTGGCAACTCCCGACACCTCCGCCTGGTCGCACCTCGCTCCGGATCACCCGCTGGGCGTCCAGGAAGCCCATCGCACCATGCAGCAGCACCGCCGCTGCCCGGTTGCGGAGTGCGCGCGCAAGGCCGCGGCATTCCGGGCGCTCATCGACGCCGGCCGCATCAAGCCGACCCGTATGCCCCCCGCCCTCCAGTAGTCGCCGCGGCGGCCGCCCCGCTCAGAGTCCGGACAGGTATCCGGGCGGGACGGCGGCCACCAGCCAGACCCCATTGGTGCTGACCCGGAATTCGTGCCCGTCGCGGTGCATCGCGCCGGCAGCCACGGTCAGTACCACGGGTCTGCCACGTCGTGCCCCGACCTTGACGGCGGTCTCGGTATCCGCCGACAGGTGAACGTCGTGGCGGCGCATGGGCTTCAACCCCTCGGCGCGAATTCCGGGCAGGGCCGCGGCAACGGTGCCGTGGTAGAGAACCGCGGGCGGTACGGTCGCCCGATACTCCAGGTCAACGTCGACACTGTGCCCCTGACTCGCGCGGATCCGGGTCCCCGTCGCATCGAATTCGAAGCGGCGCTTGTTGTTCCGCGCCACCACCTCGTCCAGTTCGGGACGCGAGAGCGCCCGCCCGTGCCGGCCCAGCGCCGCCAGCAGCGTGGCGACGTCCACCCACCCGGCCGGGTCCAGCTCGATACCGATGGCCTCGGGGGCGTGCCGTAGGTGCCTCGACAACCGTTTCGAGGTCTTGATCATCTGCTGTTCGTTCATGGCGCGAGTGAACCAGTCCCACAGCCGGATTCGAAGCGATTTCCGGCTCAGCCGCCGGGCGTGTTCTCGGCTCGGCCGACGGTCCGGTCGTCCGTCAGTCCGCGAACCAGCAAGGCGTACAACGCGATCACGGTGAACGGCGCCAGGATCGGCACCCAGCTGAGTCCGGTGGGCAGCACGGTCGCGGCCCCCGCAGCGACCGTGAACACCAGTGCGCCCGCCACCGACGGAACCGTCGTCGGCACCACGCCCACCGGAGCCGACACGGTCGCCGTGTTCAGCAGGTAGGTGGTCGCGACCAGCCCGATGCCGCCCGCCACCAGCGCCCCGGTCCCGACCCAGGCCAGCGCCACCATGGCCGCGAGCACGGCCAGCACCGCGCACACCCGCCAGCGCCAGCCGGCCACCGCCAGGATGATCACCGGTATCGCGGCCCACGGCAGCACGATGGCCACCGCGCCCGCCAGCAGCAGCCCGGACAGCACGGCGAGGAACTTGGTCATCGGCGAACCCTCACGGTGCGGCGGTGTTCGGGCAGCAGGCGCATGACCTGATCGAGGCGGGTGTCCTCGGGCCAGGGCACGATGTCGACGCCGACGGTACCCATATCGCGGTACATGGAGGTGCGTTCCAGCTGCCACATGCGCGCGAGGGTGGAGTCCAGGCCGTCGCCGAACGGCGTTCCGCGCAGTACGTCGACCACCACCACGACATGGCCGCGCTTGCGCAGATCGATGAGGGCCAGGGCGAATTGGGTGTCGAGCAGCGTGGAGAAGGCGACGATGACCGCCCCGATGGGCACCGCGGCGTGCGGCGCCAGCGTGCCCTCGGTGAGGATGTGCTCGTCGCCGACATCCAGCACGGCGTCCACGATGCGATAGAACTGGCGGCGGCCGATATCCGGTCGCAGCCAGCGTGGGGTGCGGCCCAGGCACACGACCGCCGTACGGTCGCCCGCCTGCAGCGCGGACTGGGCCACCTGGGCGGCGCCGCGCACCGACAGCTCCAGTGAGTCCGACGCGGGCCCGGGCGCCTGCATCGACGTGTCCACCAGCACAACCACATCCGCGGCCCGGTTGGTGAAGCGCTCGGTCACGAACAGCTGCCCGCGCCGCGCACTCACCGGCCAGTTCACGGTGCGCAGCTGATCCCCCGGCGTGTACGCGCGGATATCCGCGTACTCCACGCCCGGCCCGGCCCGCCGGGTGAGATGGGTGCCCATCCGCTCGGGAAGTTCGGTGCGCGGCAGGCGCATCCGCTGCGGATCGGTGATCGGATAGACGTACACCTCGCCCGCACGCAAGCGCACCGAGGCCACCGCCAGCCCGGCCGGGCTCAGCGCGGTCACCCGCATCGGCACCGGATATCGGCCCCAGCGCGGGGCCGACAGCGCCAGCCGCAGCCCGGCGGGCGCGGCGCCGGAGTCCACCGTCTCCTCGACGTGGATCTCCATGCTCTGCAAGGGTTCCGGATGCAGCCGCAGCAGCGCGTGCCCGCGTTCCACGAACGCCGCGGCGGTCAGCACCACCTCTTCGGTCTCGAAGCAGCGCAGCACCCCCGCCCCGTCCACCTGGATGCGAGTGCGGGACTGCTGCAGCGGCGCGGTGGCCAGCACCCCGAGCATGGGCGCGGCGAACACCACCAGCTGCCACTTGCCCAGTACCAGCGCCAGCACCAGGGCGGGCACGGACACCGCGGCGAGCATGAACACCAACGGTGCGGGCCGCCAGCGCAATTCGGCCTCGACCGCCGTACTCGTGTCGCGATGCTTCATACGCGCCTCAGGCCTGGGTGGCGCGTGGGACCGGCAGGCGGCGCAGCAGTTCGGAGATCACGTCCTCGCCGCGGATGCGGCGGACCCACATCTCGGGGCGCAGCGTGATGCGATGGGCCATGGCCGGCACGGCGAGCGCCTTCACGTCCTCGGGGACCACGTAGTCGCGGCCGTGCAGCAGGGCCCGGGCGCGGGCCATCTGCACCAGGTCGAGTTCGGCGCGGGGGCTCGCGCCGACCTCCACCTGCGGATGCCCGCGGGTGGCCGAGGCGAGGGAGACGACGTAGCCCACCACATCCGGGTGCACCGTCACGAACTCCACCGACTGCCGCATCTCCAGCAGGCCGTCGGCATCCACCACCTGCCCGATCTGGGCGGGTTGCGAGCCGCGTTCCAGACGGCGGCGGATCATGTTCATCTCGTCGGTCTCCGACAGGTAGCCCAGCCGCAGCTGCATGGCGAAGCGGTCGAGCTGGGCCTCGGGCAGCGGGTAGGTGCCCTCGTACTCGATCGGGTTGTCGGTGGCGAAGACGACGAAAGGCTGTGGCAGCGGGAAGGTTTCGCCGTCGATGGAGACCTGCCCCTCGGCCATGGCCTCCAGCAGGGCGGCCTGGGTCTTGGGCGGGGTGCGGTTGACCTCGTCGGCCAGCAGCATATTGGTGAAGACCGGGCCGCGCCGGAAACTGAAACGGCCCGAATGCATGTCGTAGATCGTCGACCCGATGAGGTCGGCGGGCAGCAGATCCGGGGTGAACTGCACGCGGGTGAAGTTCAGCCCGAGCGCGGTCGCAAAGGAGCGCGCGATGAGGGTCTTACCCAGTCCGGGCAGGTCCTCGATCAGGATGTGGCCCCCGGACAGCACCGCGACCATGATCAGCTGCAGTTCGTCCCGTTTGCCGACCACGACCCGGGATACTTCACGCAGCACCGCGTCGGTGCGCTTGATGGTCACGTCCATCGGTGATGTCATCGCATGTCTCGCATCTCATCTCACATGTTCTGCAGTCGGCGCAGGATTTCGTCCAGGGCCTCCCGGCCGGGAGCCTGATTGACCTGATCGCGCAGTGCCGAGTTCGCCGGGTCCACCCAGCGCCACAGCTCGGGCCCGAACTGCAGCTGTCCCGCCACTTCCAGCGCACGCCGGTTCTTGGCCATCCGGTGCCCGCTGGTCAGTTCGAATTCCTTGGCCAGCAGCGGCCGCAGGTGCCGATCCCAGTCGGCGCGCGAGCCCTCGGAGCGGTCCACCAGCATCTGGGCGCGGGCCTGCCAGCGGCGCAGCATCTCGACGGGGCCGTTGTCGATGTCGTTGTCTTCCGGTTCGGGCGGGGCGAGCCGGCGCGACCGCTCCACCAGCGACCACATCAGCAGTCCCAGCGCCGCGGCCACCGGAACGGCGGTGAGGGCGACCAGATGCTCGCGCTGATCGCCGAGGGCGAGTAGCTCGAACAGCAGGGCCAGCGCCACCGCGCCCACCACGATCGCGCTCCGATTCATCGCCGGACCCCCCTTCGGCCACTCGGGATCCGCACTGCCACACCGTCTTTCATGCCGCCTGCCCCTGTAGATCGGCCAGCACGATGCGCAGCAGCTGCTCGGCGCGCATCCGCTGCCACTCCAGCATGGAGTGCGGGCTGAACCGCGCCTCCTCGAACAGGGCCACCAGTTCCCGCGCCGACGCGTCGTGCAGGAAGCCGCGATCGAAGGCTCGCGCCAGCACCTCGGACGGGGTGTCGGAGGCCAGCGGGGCGACCTCCCGCGCCGTCGCCAGACCGCGTTCCATGGCGACGTAGCAGGCGATGATCGCGGTGCGCGGGTCCTGGCCCGGCGCGATCATGGCCGCCAGGCCCATCTCGGCGACCTTGGCCAGTGAGACCGCCTCGGTGGCCGTGGGCGGTGGCAGGGGCGTGCGCTCCAGCGAGGGCCGGCGGTTCGAGCCCACCGCCACCACGACCAGGCCGGTCATGGCGATCAGCACCAGCACGCCGGCGGTGATGCCGACCAGCAGCAGCGCGGTGCCGGTGAGGGTGGGCTCGGGGACCGCCTCCTCCGGCGGTGTCACGGTCTCCTGCGGCTGCGGGGCGGTCCCGGTGGCGGACACGCTCGGCGGCGTCCCCACCTGGGCCTGCCGCGCCGGTGTCACCAGGTACACCGACAGCACCGCGGTCACGATCAGCGCGATGGCCGCGATCCCGACCAGCAGCAGGAGCCCGAGCCGCCGCAGGCCCGGCACGCGCACCGCGGACTCGCGGTCGGGTTCTGGCATGGCGAGTGGGAGGCGATGCTGGCTGTTGATCACACCCGCCACCAGAATCACCATCGAGACCAGCAGCAGCACCGGCATCAAGGCCAGTGACACCGCCGACGACGGATGTGGCGCGGCGGGTCCTCCGGTTCCCGGAATGTACCCGCGCAGTGCGACGACAGCCAGCATCACGAGCCCGATCAATGCGATCGCGCGTGCTGCCACCGTCCCCACCCCAGTCACGAATACTCCTAACCAGAGTCCAGCGGAATCAGGCACATAGTTACATGCCGAGCGGTCCGTCAGGACCAAAATCGTGAAGCTGGAATCACATACCCGCCGCGCATAAATCCCCCACCTGCGCGGCATCCCGTGCCAGACCCGAAAACCCAGCTCATCCCGGTCGAGGCCGAGCCTGCCGCCGCAACCCCACTTATCACCATCCGTGCACGATCCGGGCAACCCGGCGCGCGGATCAAGATCGCGCGGCCATGCCAGAGGCCGGCCGGTCCCGCGAGGCAGGCGGGCCGCTCGGCCCTTCGGCACCTTCGAGGCCACGAGGACACCAGGCCGCCCGCGGCGGCGCAGCAGCCCGGCGACGCGAGGAGGCCACGTGCCGGGCGCGGCGATCGACGGTCTGGGACCCTAACGATCAGGCGGTGCGGCGGACGCGGGCGCGCAGGCGGGTCAGTGGCGAGGGCTGAGCCAGAGCGCTGGCCGGTTCGACGACCGCTTCCCGGACAGCCGGCGCCGGATAGACGGTGCCGGCGGGCGCGCCGACGCGGCCGGCCACGGTGCGCGGCTCGACCAGGCGGCCGAGGGCGCGGAAGTCCCAGCCCGCCGCCAGCCAGGGCTCGGGGTCGAGGGCATTGCGGGCGTCGATGATGACCCGGCCGCGGGCGACCGTGCGCAGGAAACCCGGATCCAGTTCCCGGAATTCGCGCCACTCGGTCAGGTGCAGGACCACATCCGCCTCGTGCAGGGCGGCCGCCGGGGTGGCGGCGAACACCAGCTGCGGGGCGACGGCGCGCGCCGGACTCGTTGCGGCAGGGTCGAATACGGTCACCTCGACCCCGGCCGCGTGCAGCTGCTGCGCGACATCGAGAGCGGGTGAATCGCGGACGTCGTCGGAGAGCGGCTTGAACGCCGCACCCAGCACCCCGACCCGGCCACGCGGCCGGTGGCCGCCCAGCAGCTCCAGGGTCTCCCGCACCACGCGCTCGCGGCGGCGCAGGTTGACCGCGTCGATGTCGCGCAGGAAGTCGACCGACTCCCCCGCACCGAGCTCGGTGGCGCGGGCGATCAGGGCGCGCACGTCCTTCGGCAGGCAGCCGCCGCCGTAGCCGAGGCCCGCGCCCAGGAACTTGCGGCCGATCCGGTCGTCATGGCCCAGCGCATCGGCCAGCAGGGTCACGTCCGCGCCGGTGAGATCGCACAGCTCGGCCATGGCGTTGATGAACGAGATCTTGGTCGCCAGAAAGGCATTCGCGGAGACCTTGATCAGCTCGGCGGTCGGCAGGTTGGTGATCACCACCGGCGAGCCCGCGGCAATGGGCGTGGCGTACACCTGCCGCAGCGCCCATTCCGCGTCCGGCGTGGTGACACCGAAGACCAGCCGGTTCGGGTGCAGCGTGTCGTAGACCGCGTGCCCCTCGCGCAGGAACTCCGGGTTCCAGGCCAGATCGACCGAAATCCCCTCCGGCGCAAGCTCGGCGATGCGCGCGGTGAGCGCCTCGGCGGTGCCCACCGGCACCGTGGACTTGCCGACGATCAGGCAGTTGCGGGTCAGGTGCGGCACCAGCCCGTCCAGCGCGGCGTAGAGCTGCGACAGGTCGGCGGCCCCGTTCACCCCGGGCGGCGTTCCGACACAAAGGAAGTGGACGTCGGCGAACTCGGCGGCCTCGACCAGCGAGGTGCCGAAACGCAGCCGCCCGCCCGCCACGTGCCCGGCCAGCAGTTCCGGCAGCCCGGGTTCGTGGAAGGGCACCCGCCCGGCGGACAGCGCGGCGGCCTTGGCCGGGTTGTTGTCCACCCCGAGCACGTCGAAGCCGAGTTCGGCCATGCCCGCGGCATGGGTGGCGCCCAGGTATCCGGTGCCGATGACGGAGATGCGGAGCATCAGGATGCCTCCTTGGTGGCCGGGAACTCGCCCCGCGTCGAATCGGACTGCAGAGTCGAATCCGCCTGCAGGCGTTCCGCGATCACCTCGCGGTAGTGACGAATGAGCAGATCGTTGACGGCCGTCCAGGACCGGTCGCGCACACTGCGCACCGCGTTCTGCGCGGTCTGCTCACGCAGTCGCGGGTCCTCGACCAGGCGGCGCACCAGTTCCGTCATCGCCTCGGCGTCGCCGGGTGGATAGAGGAAACCCGCGCCGGGCGTGACCACATCGATCGGGCCGCCCGACTTGGGCGCGACCACCGGCACACCGGAGGCCAGCGCCTCCTGCGCTGCCTGGCAATAGGTTTCGTGACGGCCGGTGTGCACGAACACATCCAGCGACGCGTAGGCCGCCGCGAGTTCCTCACCGTGCAGCACGCCGAGGAACTCCGCGTCCGGCAACAGCTTCCGCAGCCGCTTCTCCTCGGGGCCGCCGCCCACCACGACCAGCCGGACGCCCGGCAGCGGCCGCAGTGCGGCGAGCAGCTCGAGCTCCTTCTCCGGCGCCAGGCGCCCGATATAGCCGACCAGCGCTTCGCCATTGGGGGCCAGGCGCTTTCGCAGTTCCGCCGACCGCCGGAACGGGCCGAACTGCTGCAGGTCGACCCCGCGCGGCCAGCGGCCCAGTCCCGGAATGCCCATCAGTTCCAGCTGGCGCAGGCTGGCGGTGGAGGGCGCGAGGGTGCGGTTCACCCGCAGGTGGATGCGCCGGGTCAGCGCGGTCATGGCGCGGACGCCGCCGGGCAGGTCGTAGCGCAGCGCGAAACCCACCAGATCGGTCTGATAGATGGCGACGGTCGGAATCCCGAGCTCGTTCGCGACCTTGGCCGCCTGATAGCCGAGCGTCGCCGGCGAGGCGATATGCACGACATCGGGCCGGAATTCGCGCATGATCTTGCGCAGCCGGCGGCGGGTCTCCAGCCCGATCCGGAAATCCCGGTAGAAGGGCAGCCGGGCCCCGCGCACCACGTGCACGCGGAACCCGGCGTACTTGCCGGGGCCGGTCGGGGCCACCAGCGTGGCCTCGTGACCCTTGGCGGCCAGGTGATCCAGCACCCGGCGCACGGAGTTGGTGACGCCGTTGACCTGGGGAAGAAAGGACTCGGCGACGACCAGCACCCGCAGGCGGGCGCTTTTCCGGATATGGGGACTACTCGGTATGCTCGGGTTCCGCGGCGCGGAATCCCTTGCCTGCTCGCGGATTCGCATCGTTCCCCTCCGGTTCGGTGCTGCTCCTGACGCCACGGTAGGAAGCGGCCCGCAACGCCAGACCCCCTCCGCGTTGACGGCACGTGAACCGTGCACGTCGATCAAGTCGGCCAGTTCACCGGGGCTTCGCCGAACGGCTATCGAGACTCGAGGTTTGCCAATTCGCGCAGCTCCGCGAGCCGGCTCAGGGTGCGGTAGAGATCGGGGACGCGCTCGATCGCCACCCGCGAGCCGGTGCCGGCACCGCCCAGCTCCGCCAGCGGTACGTCGGCGAAGATCGACAGTTCCAGGTCGGCGTCGTAGAGCACGTCGACCAGATTCACGAAGCGCATCACCCAGTCCGGCGGGACCGTCCCCATCGGCGGCACCGCGCACACCACCCAGCGGTGGACCTCGCGGGTGAGCTCCAGGAAATCGGCCGCCGACACCGGGATACCGCACAGCTCCGTGAAATCGACGGTGAGCTCCCCGTTTTCCATCGCGCGGGCGTGCAACCGCCGATGCGCGACGGGCAGATCGACCGCGCCGATCACCGGGCAGGCCCCGACCACGTAGTGCCCGGCGGCGAAGCCGGTGCGCCGGCCCCCGAGCATGCGGTAGTCCTGCGGACCGTCCACCGCCACCACGTCCAGGTGCTCGAGGATCCGTTCGATGGTCGGCACGAACATGCCGTGCATGAGGGGGTTGGGCAGCAGGTCCTGCGGCGGATAGTTCGAAGTCACCACGAGGGTGATGCGCCGGGCGAACAGCGTGTCCAGCAGTCGTGTCACGAGCCGGGCATCGCCCGAGTCGTGCACATGGAATTCGTCGAAGCAGATCAGATCCGCGTCGCCGAGCAGCGCGTCCACCGAGGCGTCGATATTCCCGTACTCGTGGATTCCGGCATTCAACCGCGCGAAGAAGGCGTGAAAGTGGTAGCGCCGCTTGCGATTCGAGGGCACCGATGCGAAGAAGCGGTTCATGAGCATGGTCTTGCCCCGCCCCGGGCCGCCGTACAGGTACAGCCCGCGCGGCCGCCGCCATCTCCGGCCCACCCGCGCGGCAATGGCGGCCAGCTGCTCGGCGGCGTGACGCTGATCGGCATCGAGCACGATCTCCGGCGTTTCCATGGCACCTCCCGGTATCCTCTACTTCTGTAGAGCTTCCTCTATAGTTGTAGAGGATCACGGAGCCGCAGAGGAGCAAAGGTGACCACCTCCACACCCGACCGGCGCACCCTCATCGTGGACAGCGCCATCGATCTCATTGCCACCCAAGGACTCCGGGCGCTCACGCACCGCGCCCTGGACACCGCGCTGGAACTCCCCGCAGGATCGACGTCCTACTACTTCCGCACCAAACGAGCCCTCCTGGAGGGCATCGTGGACCGCATCACCATCCGCTCCCGCACCGAGTTCGCGGCCGGGCAAGCGGACCTGGCGGCGCCGACGGGAGCACCTGGAACCCGCACGGACAGCGCCCTGGACCGGCTGGCGGCAGGCATCGCGGGCTGGCTGGATCGCCTACTCGCGCAACGCCGCAACCATCTGATCGCCCGGCACGCCCTCATCATCGAACTGCTCGGCGATGCCGACATGCACGACAAACTCGCGAGCTCGCTCTTCTCGCACCGGCACGCCACCACCCTGTTCGAAACTCTCGGCGCATCCGACCCGGCCACTGCCGCAGCCGATTTCATCGCGGTCCTCGAGGGCCTGGTCTTCGACCGCTTCGCCGGCGCCCGCACCGGTCTCGCGCCGGGCACCGCGACAAGCGTGAATCAGCTGGCGGCCGTACTGGCCGCCCAATTCCGGGCCATCAGCTAGCGCGGTAGCGGATGTCCCAGATGCGCATGTTCGGCCACGGCGGCTGCTTGACCAGGGCCAAGGTGGCGAGGGTCGCGGCGATCAAGCCGGTGAGGACGCCGAGGGTCGCGATCCGGGAGCCGTCCACAGCCGGCTCCCACTTGACCTCACCGTCGCGGACGACGAATATGCCGAGCGGCCGCGACCCGCGCCAGCCGCTCACGGCTGCGACCGTAATGATCGTGGTCCCATCGGAGGTCTCGTGCGGTTCCCCGTACACCTGCGCGCTCCCTATCACCGGCAGCTCGTTCAGCCGTTCTCGTAAGGTCATCGCGATCCCTTTCCCCACAGATGAATTGCGCCCCAATCTACGCCGCCGCCGGTAACCGCCACTGAACCTTGCGCGGGCGCGAATACGATCGGCCTGTGGCTGTTTCCGCCGACCGGCTCTCGGATCAGCCGCACCGCTTGGCCTCGGAGGTGCTCTCGTCCAGCAACGAGTCCAGTGCCCGCGCGGTATCGGTGCCCGGCGCCGGGGTGTAGGCGATGAGGGCCCGTACCCCGGGATCGGCCGGAATATCCAGCAGTTCGTAATCCAGGTGCAGGTCGCCGACGAGCGGGTGGTGCACGACGTAGCGGCCGTATTGAAAGTCGCTGACCTCGTGCGTCTCCCAGTACTCCTGGAACTCGGGACTGCGTTCGTTCATGTCGCGCAACATGGCCCGCAGTTCCGGGTCGTCGGGCCGATGGCCGGCCTGCAGCCGCATATCCGCCGCGATGTGGCCCGCGACCAGCGCCACATCGGCCGTGATCGCCCGGATGTGCGGGTCGAAGAAGATCAGATGCATCCACGTGCGTTCGGATTCGGGCAGTTCCGCGAAATCGATGCCGAATACCGCCACCGCGGCGGCGTTCCACCCCAGGATGTCGGTGCGATGCCCGACGATATACGCGGGCGCGCGGGTCATGGAATCGAGCAATTGCTGCAGCCCGGGGCGCAGCGGTTCGCCCGCCCGGGAGAGCGAACGCGGTGGGCGCGCCAGATTGCGCAGGTGCCGCCGCTCGTCCTCGCTCAGCAGCAGCGCGGTGGCGATGGCATCGACGATCCCCTCCGAAACCGCCTCGGCCCGCCCCTGTTCCAGCCGCACGTAGTATTCGACACTCACCCCGGCCAGATGCGCGACCTCCTCGCGCCGCAACCCGGGCACCCGCCGCCGCCCCCACACCGGCAAGCCGATGTCCTCGGGCCGCAATCGCGACCGGCGCGACCGAAGAAACTCGCCCATTTCAGACTTGTCGGACACCAGGCCGATTCTATGGATACCAAGCGGTTCCATGTGAAAGGCCCGGACGATCTCGGCGATCATCCGGGCCTTCGCGACTCGCTCAGTTGGCGGTGAGCACCAGACCCGAGGTCGGTACGCCGGTGCCGGCGGTGACCACGATGTTCTCCAGGCCCTGGACCTGATTCACGGAGGTGCCGCGGATCTGGCGGACGCCCTCGGCGATGCCGTTCATGCCGTGGATGTAGGCCTCGCCGAGCTGGCCGCCGTGGGTGTTCAGCGGCAGGCGGCCGCCGATCTCGATGGCGCCGTCGGCGATGAAGTCCCTGGCCTCACCGCGGCCGCAGAAGCCGAGCTCCTCCAGCTGCATGAGAACGAAGGGGGTGAAGTGGTCGTAGAGGATGCCGGCCTGCATGTCCTCCGGCCGCAGCCCGCTCTGCGCCCACAGCTGGTCGCCGACCAGGCCCATTTCCGGCAGCCCGGTCATGGCGTCGCGGTAGTAGCTGGTCATGACGTACTGGTCGGCCCCGGAACCCTGTGCGGCACCGGCGATCAGCGCGGGCTTGTTGGGCAGATCCTTGGCCCGCTCGGCGCTGGTGACCACGATGGCCACACCGCCGTCGGTCTCCTGACAGCAGTCCAGCAGGTGCAGCGGCTCCGCGATCCAGCGCGAGGCCTGGTGCTCCTCCAGGGTGATGGGCTTGCCGTAGAAGTGCGCCGCCGGGTTCACGGCCGCGTGCTTGCGATCGGCGACGGCCACCCGGCCGAAATCCTCACTGCGCGCGCCATATACGTGCATGTAGCGGCGCGCCACCATGGCCACCTGCGCGGCCGGGGTGCCCAGGCCGTGGGTGTAGGAGAACGCGTTGTCCACGCCGGAGGAACTGGGGTTGCCGGTCGCGAGGTGAGTCGCGAACTGCCCGAAGCGGTTTCCGGAGCGCTCGTTGAACGCCCGGTAGGCCACCACGACATCCGCGACACCGGTCGCGACCGCCATCGCCGCCTGCTGCACGGTCGCGGCGGCCGCGCCACCGCCGAAGGGGATGTTGCTGAAGAACTTCAGGGACGGGATACCGGCGGCGCGCGCCACGGCGGCCTGGGTATTGGTGTCCATGGTGAAGGTCGTCAGGCCGTCCACATCGGCGGGCGTGAGTCCCGCGTCGGCCAGGGCGGCGGTGACGGCCTCGGCGGCCAGCCGCAGTTCGCTGCGGCCGGAGTCCTTGGAGAAGTCGGTCGCGCCGATGCCGACGATGGCGGCGCTACGGCTCAGCCCACTCACTGTGCCTCCTGCAGGGAGATGACGGCTTTCGCCGTGATGTGGTCGCCGAGCGAGTCCTTGCCGACCACGTCGATGGTGATGTCCGCGCCGTCCACGGCCGCCACGGTGCCGCTCAGGGTGAGGGTGTCACCCGCGTACAGCGGCACACCCAGCCGCAGCGCGATCGACTTGACGATGGCCCGCGGCCCCGCCCAGTCCGTCACGAACCGCTGCACCAGACCGGTGTCGGTGAGGATGTTGACGAAGATGTCCTTGGACCCGCGCTCGACCGCCTTGTCGCGGTCGTGGTGCACGTCCTGGAAGTCCCGGGTGGCCAGCGCCGTCGAGACGATGAACGTGGTGTCGGCGTGAATCACCAACTCCGGCAACACGGTTCCGACCTGCACGGCCGAGAGCTCGACTGTGGTCATTTCACGGCCTCCCAGTAGGGCACGGTGTTGTCGTCGTCGAGCTTCAGGAAGCCCACCTCGACCGGCAGGCCGACCTCGACCTCGCCCGGCTCGATGCCGCGCAGCTCGCCGAGCATGCGCACGCCCTCCTCCAGCTCGACCAGGGCGATCACGTACGGCAGCTGTCGTCCGGGCACCTTGGGCGCGTGGTGCACCACGAAGCTGAAGACGGTGCCGCGCCCCGAGGCGACCACATAGTCGGTCTGCTCCGAGTGGTCCTTCCACAGCGCCGGAACCGGCGGGTGCTGCAGCGAGCCGTCGGGCCGCTGCTGGATCCGCAGCTCACCGAGTTTGATTCCGTCCCAGAAGAACTCGGTGTCCTTGGACACGGTCGGCCGCACGCGCTTGGCCAGATCTTCCGCGGACACCTCGCCGGATTCCCTGGGAGCGGCCGTCTTTCCGGTGCCGGGCGCGAACTTCAGCATGCGGAACTTCATCTCGGTGACCAGCTCGTCACCCACGTACCAGTTGGTGAGGTAGGTGGTGAACCAGCCCTCGCCGAGCCCGGTCCGCTTGGGGCCCACGATGTCGCCGATGCTGGACCGCACCGTCACCTGCTCGCCGAGCTGCAGGTAGCGGTGGTAGACCTGCTCGCAGTTGGTGGCGACCACCGAGGTGAAGCCGGCCGCGTCGAACAGGTCGTTGGTGCGGGTCATCGGGTCGTCGTCGGCGCGGACGCCGCCCAGGCCCAGCATGGTCCACACCTGCGCCATGGCGGGCGGGGCCACGATGCCGGGGTGCCCGGCCGCCTTGGCGGCGGCCGCGTCCACGTAGATCGGGTTGGCGTCGCCGAGGGCCTCGACCCAGTTGTTGATCATGGGCTGGTTGATCGGATCGCGCCCGGCGCGCGCCGCGGACTCACCGTCCGCCTTGATCTTCTCCAGGCCCTCGCGGATCTCGTCGGCCGTGAAACTCTTCGTCACGCTCTCTCCTCTGCGATCTAGCGCGGAACCCGCGGCAGGCGCAGGCCCGTCTGGGCCATCGGGCACAGTGCGCATGATCTCGTCCGCCTGGGGTACGTCTTCTCCACGGTTCGGTGGCTCCTATCTGGGGACCCTGGGCAGGCGCAGGCCCATCTGGGCGATCAGCTCGCGCATGATCTCGTTGACGCCGCCGCCGAAGGTCACCACCAGGTTCTGCTTGGTCCGCTTGTCCAGCCAGACCAGCAGTTCCGCGGTGGCCGGGTCGGCGGGATCGCCGAAGCGGCCCACGATCTCCTCGGCCAGGCGGCCCGCCTGCTGCAGCGCCTCGGTGGAGAACACCTTGGTCGCCGAGGCGTCGGCGATGACATCGCGCGGGTCGGCGTCGGGGCGTTCCATATTGGAGGCCACCTGCCAGTTCAGCAGCTCGTTCAGCCGTGTCATGGCGTGCAGGCGGCCCAGCGAGCGCCGCACGTCGGCCTCGCCGAGCACGCCCTGGGCCTGCGCCCAGTCGTGCACGCGGTGGTAGAGCTGCTCGATCTTGCCGGACGGGCCCAGGCTCACCCGCTCGTGATTGAGCTGGGTGGTGATCAGCTTCCAGCCGCCGTTCTCCTCGCCGACCATCATGTTCGCGGGGACGCGGACATTGTCGAAGTAGGTGGCGTTGGTGTGGTGCGCGCCGTCGGCGGTGATGATCGGCGTCCACGAGTAGCCCGGATCCCTGGTGTCCACGATCAGGATCGTGATGCCCTTGTGCCGGGACTCCGCGGAACCGGTACGGCAGGCCAGCCAGACGTAGTCGGCCTCGTGCGCACCGGTGGTGAAGATCTTCTGCCCGTTGACAATCCAGTCGCCGTTGGCGTCGCGCACCGCGGAGGTGCGCAGCGCGGCCAGGTCGGTGCCGGCGTCCGGCTCGGAGTAGCCGATGGCGAAATGCACGTCGCCGGTGAGGATTCCGGGCAGGAACTTCTGCTTCTGCTCCTCGGTGCCGAACGACTGCAGCGCCGGGCCGACGGTCAGCAGCGTGACCAGCGGCACCGGCACGTCGGCGCGGACCGCCTCGTTGTAGAAGATCTGCTGTTCCAGCGGCCCGAAGCCCTGGCCGCCGTACTCCTTGGGCCAGCCGACGCCGAGCTTGCCGTCGCGGCCCATGCGCTTGACCACCGCGCGGTAGGCGTCACCGTGCCGGTTCACCAGCATCTCGGCCTCCTCTTCGGGAGTCACGAGACCGGTGAAGTACGTGCGCAGTTCGTCGCGCAGCTTGCGCTGCTCCGCGGTCAGTTCGATGAACATCTGGCTCCCAAACGGTCCAGCCGGAACGATTCGCCGCCGAGCCAGCGGGCGATGTCCTTGGCCTGTGAGTAGTAGCGGTGCAGCGGATGGGTGATATCCACCCCGAGACCACCGTGCAGGTGGTGGCACTTCTGCATGGCCGCGGGCAGTTCCGCCGCCACCGTGTACGCCAACACGTCGAGATCGTCGTCGATGCGCTCCAGGTGCTCGGCGCCCTGTTCGTCCTGAGCCAGCGCCCAGGTCGCCGAGCAGGCGGCCGCGTGCAGCGTCCGCGAGGCCACGTAGACATCCGCGATCTGCTGTGCGACAGCCTGGAATTCGGCCAGCGGGCGGCCGAACTGCTGACGGGTGCGCACGTGCTCGGCGGTCAATGAGACCACGCCGGCGAGCAGGCCGTCGGCCACCGCGCCGAGGCTCGCCAGCGCGAACCGGTGCAGTTCGGTCAGCCCGCCGGGCAGCAGCTGTTCGGCCGGGATCACGACCTGGTCGAACTGGAGCGAAAACTCCGGCACGCCATCGGAAGTGGGGCTCGCGGTGCGGGTGATGCCCGCGGCGTCACCGTCCACCACGGCGATGCCGCTGTCGGTGGGCACCAGGATCCAGCGCGCGGTGTCGGCGTAGGGCACCGCCACCTTGCGGCCGGTGACGCGCACGGTGGCGCCGTCGGTCACCGCGGTGGTCTCCGGCTTCACCGTGAACGGCGAGCCGGGCTCGTGCAGGGCGGCGGTTAGCACCGCGCCCTCGGCCACGGCCGGAAACACCTTGTCCGCCAGCGCATCCGGCAGGCCGATCGCCTTCAGCGGCAGCACGCCGAAGCCGAGGGTGACCAGTGCGGGCGCCTGCGCGGCGGCGCGGGCCAGCTCGGTGAGCATGGCCCCGACCTCGAGCAGGCCCATATCGTCGCCGCCGAAGCGTTCGGGCAGCGGCACGGCCAGCAGGCCGCTGTCCGCGATGATCGGCCACAGCGCGGCATCACGCGCGCTGTCGCGTTCCAGCAAACTTACGACAACCTCGGCGACAGCGTCCTGGCTCTCGTCCCTGGTGAAGTCCAATGCAATGCTCCCGGTTCAGGTGTGGACTAGCCGTGCGACTCGCGGGGCAACCCGAGGATCCGTTCACCGGCGACGGTCAACAGGATCTGCTCGGTACCGCCGGCAATCGACAAACAGCGTGTGAGCAGGAATTCTTTCACCGCGTCGGTTTCCAGAGCGCCCGCCGTACCAGACAGTTCGACGGCGAATTCCGCTACCGCCTGCCGGTGTCTCACACCGACCAGTTTGCGCACGCTGCTCTGCGCGGCAGGGTCCCCGCCGGACAGCAGCTTCTGCGCCGCACGAGCTTCCAACAAGGTTCCGGCAACCGATTCGGCGACGAGCCCGCCGAGCCGGTCCGCGACCAGCTCCGCGCCCGGGCCCGAGGCCGGCGCGGCGGCGATCAGCGCCTCCAGCTCGTCCCCGATTCCCTTGCCGCCCATGGCGACCCGCTCGGCCGACAGGGTGGAGCGGGCGATCTTCCAGCCATTGCCGAGTTCGCCGACCAGGCAGTCGTCCGGCACGAAGACGTCGTCGAGGAACACCTCGTTGAAGCGCGCCTCACCGGTGATCTCCACCAGCGGCCGGATGTCCAGCCCCGCGCTCTTCATATCGACCAGGAAGTAGCTGATGCCCTTGTGCTTCGGCGCGGAGGCGTCGGTGCGCGCCAGGCAGATGCCCCAGGTGGCGCGATCGGCCAGCGAGGTCCACACCTTCTGGCCACGCAGCTTCCAGCCGCCCTCGACCCGCTCCGCCACCGTGCGCAGCGCCGCCAGATCCGACCCGGCGCCGGGCTCGGAGAACAGCTGGCACCAGATGACCTCACCGGTCAGCGTCGGCATGGCGTAGCGCTCGATCTGCTCGGGGGTGCCCCACTGCAGCAGCGTCGGGATCGCCCAGTTGGCGATCGCGATGTCCGGCAGCGCGATACCCGCCTGGCGGATCTGGTCGTCGAGGCGCGTGCGCAGCAGGGGTCCGGCGCCGCGGCCGTAGGGCGCGGGCCAGTGCGAGGCCAGCAGTCCGGCTTCGGCCAGCGCCACCCGCTGCTCCGGCTCCGGCAGCGCCGCGATCTTGGCCAGGTCCGCCGCCAGCACGGCCGCTTCGGCGGCGTCCAGACCGGCTGTCTCCCAGTCGGATCCGGGCTCGCCGTCGGCACCCAGGTCGACGCCGACCGTGCGGCGCATGCCGGCCAGGGTCAGTTCCGCGACCCGGGCCCGCCAGCGCGCGGTGCCGCCCAGCAGCTGCCGCAGCGCGGTGGCCCGGCGCAGATACAGGTGCGCGTCGTGTTCCCAGGTGAAACCGATTCCGCCCAGAACCTGAATGCAATCCTTGGCATTCTCCACCGCGGCATCCAGCGACATGGACAGGGCGACGGCGGCGGCCAGCTGCAGTTCCGCACTACCACTGTCCGCCGCGGCGGCCGCATCGGCGGCGACGGCGCGAATCTGTTCGGCCCGGCACAGCATCCACGCGCAAATGTGTTTGACCGCTTGGAATTCGCCGATCTTGCGCCCGAATTGTTCGCGCACCTTCGCATATTCGGTGGCGGTCTCCAGGCACCAGCCCGCGATGCCCGCGGCCTCGGCAGCGACCAGCGTCGCGGCCAGGTCCAGCACGGAGAAGCCGGGCTCGAACAGGCGATCCGCGGCCACGGCGACGTCCGCGCACACCACGCGCGCCAGCGGCACGGTCTTGTCGATGCCGGCCAGCGGCTCCACGGTCAGCCCGGCGGCGTCCGCGCCGATCAGCGCCCACAGGTGACGGTCACCGTCACGCACCGGGACCAGCACCGCCGTACCCGGTGCGGCGCCCGGAACCGAGTCCCACTCACCGGACACCGAGGCGCCCGATTCGCCCACGGATATTGCGATTTCGCCCGCGAGCGCGACGCCGCATGGCGTAATCTCGTCGAGCGCCTCGCCGGCGACGAGTCCCGCCAACGCCGTCGAGAGCACCGGTCCGCCGACCAGGTCATGTGCCGCCTGCTCCACCAGCACGGCCAGATCCCCGACGGTCCCACCCGCGCCCCCGGCCTCCTCCGGCACCGCGACCCGGAAAATTCCGAGATCGGACAGGCGTGGCCAGTATTCGCGCCAGAAATCGGGCGCGCCGGAACGCAGTTCCGCTTGTGCTCTGGAACGCATTGTTGCAATCGGGCGCACGGCGTTTGCCCATCCGCGCATCGACTCTTGGACGGCTTTATGCTCGTCAGTGGTGGCTATGGTCACACTCCATACCGCCTTTCCGGCGTGACTTCAGCTCCTAGAACATGTTCTAATGTTCGAGCCGGGCCGAAGTCAAGCGCCGTCCCGGTCGCGGTACGAACTCGTGCCCAGTCGACGCTGGGTGAGATGAACCGAACGATTCGTGCAGGAAAGGACTCTCAACCGATGGCCAGTCCCTCCCGATCGCAGGCCGCCGACGGGGTGCCCGGTGGACGCACCGCGCCCGTCACCACCCTCAGCGAGGAGGATCTGAGCTCGGCGGCGCAGCGCGACCGACGCAAGCGCATCCTCGACGCCACGCTCGCGCTGGCGTCCAAGGGTGGCTACGACGCGGTCCAGATGCGAGCGGTCGCCGAACGCGCGGATGTCGCCGTCGGCACGCTCTACCGGTACTTCCCGTCCAAGGTGCACCTGCTGGTATCCGCCCTGGCCCGGGAGTTCGAGCAGTTCGAGGGCCGGCGCAAGCCGCTCGCCGGCGCCACCCCGCAGGAGCGCATGCACCTGCTGCTCACCCAGGTCACCCGGGCCATGCAGCGCGACCCGCTGCTCACCGAGGCCATGACCCGCGCCTTCATGTTCGCCGACGCCTCCGCGGCCGCCGAGGTCGATCGGGTCGGCAAGGTGATGGACCGGTTCTTCGCGCGGGCCCTCTCCGACGAGGTTCCCAGCGACCGCCAGCTCGCCATCGCCCGCGTCATCTCCGACGTGTGGCTGTCGAATCTGGTTGCGTGGCTGACCCGCCGCGCCTCGGCCACCGATGTGACCGAGCGCCTGGAGCTCACCGTCGATCTGCTGATCGGCAGCGGCAACGAATAGCGAGTAGCACGAACGCACACTTGCGTTCGCTCGATGCGCAACGGGCTGCCCGGTCCGGAGAACCGGGCAGCCCGTTGCGCGTTTGCTGGAACCCCGCTGGTCAGCCGGGGTGAACGCAGAGCAACCCGCGCGTGTCTCACAAAAAGCGTGAACGACCCGGAAGTGTCTCGTAAACGCTATGTATCACCGCACACACGAGTGAGCAATCAAGACCCAGTAGCATCACTCGCGCCCTGAAAAATCTCCTCCGATCACTAGGTTGGATGCGTGAGCGCACAGGATTTGTCACTGGAACTTCGCCGTGCCCTGTCGGCCATCGCCCGCGTGCCACGGTTGCTGGTCGCTTCGGACTACGACGGGACGATCGCGCCCATCGTCTCCGACCCGACCAAGGCCTATCCCCATCGGGAGTCGGTGAGCGCCTTACGCGCTCTCGCCGGACTCACCGGAACCACCGCCGCCGTGATCTCCGGTCGCGCCCTGCGCGATCTCGCGGCCCTGTCCCGGCTGCCCGTCGAGGTGCAGCTGATCGGTAGTCACGGTTCGGAATTCGATGTCGGCTTCGTGCACGCCATCGACAATGACGCGAAACAGCTGCTGCAGGAGGTCACCACGACCCTGACGCAGATCGCTCAGGACAATCCGGGCGCTTCCGTCGAGATCAAACCGGCCAGCGTGGCCCTGCACGTCCGCAATGCCAGCCCCGAAATCGGCCGTCGCGCAGTCTTTGCGGTGCGCCAGGGCCCGGCCAGCTGGGTCGGCGTACAGACCACCGAGGGCAAGGAGGTCATCGAACTCGCGGTGGTCGAGACCGACAAGGGCGCGGCACTCGATATCGTCCGGCATCAGCAGGGCGCCTCGGCGGCACTGTTCATCGGCGACGACGTCACCGACGAGAAGGCCTTCAAACGCCTCTCCGGACCGGACGTCGGCATCAAGGTCGGCGACGGCGAATCGCTGGCCGAATACCGGGTCGCCAGCACCGAGGAGGTGTCGAAGGCGCTGGCGTTCCTCCTCGAGGAACGCCGCACGTGGTTGGCAGGTGCCTCCGCCCCTCGAATCGAGCGGCTGACCATGCTGGCCAGCCCGCGCTCCAAAGCCCTTGTCACACCGGACGGCACCGTCACCTGGCTGTGCCACCCCGAACCCGATTCCGCCGCCGTCTTCGCCCATCTGCTGGGCGGACCGGGCGCGGGCCACTTCACCATTCAGCCCGAGCGCGCGAGCCTGCCGCTGTCGCAGCGCTATGTCGACGGCACCATGACCGTCGAAACCCGTTGGTCCAGTTTGCAGGTCGTCGACTACCTGCCGCACGACGTGGTACCCGAGCGCACCGACCTGACCCGCGTCATCACCGGTGACGCCAAAGCGGTCATCACCTTCGCGCCGCGCCCCGAATTCGGGCAGGTGCCGGTGCGGCTGCTGCCCGCCACCGGCGGGCTCAAGGTGGAGGGCCCCAACGATCCGATCGTGCTGCGCTCCCCCGGCGTGGAATGGGAGATCATCGACGACGGCAACCACCACACCGCCCGCGCCGTGGTCGATCCGCGACAGGGCCCGATCGTGCTCGAAATGCGCTGCGGCACCTCCGATCTCGCGCCCGCCATGCGGGCCGAGTCGGACCGCCGCCGGGAGGCCGAGCAGTACTGGGCCGAATGGGTGGGCACGCTCGAACTGCCGCCGCTCAAGCCGGATCTGATGAAGCGCTCGGCGCTCACCCTGCGCGGGCTGGTGCACTCGCCCTCCGGATCCATCCTGGCCGCGGCCACCACCTCGCTGCCCGAGGACATCGGCGGCGTGCGCAACTGGGATTACCGCTACTGCTGGTTGCGCGACGCCTCGCTCACCGCGTCCGCGCTGGTCTCGCTGGGCTCGCTCGGCGAGGCCGAGGATCTGCTGGCCTGGGTGCACCGGGTGCTCGAGACCCTGCCCGGACCCGAGCGACTGCACCCGCTGTACACGCTCTACGGCGAGACGCTGCCCCCCGAGGCCGTCATCGACCAGCTGCCCGGCTACGCCGGTTCGCGGCCGGTGCGCGTCGGCAACGCGGCGAACATGCAGGTGCAGCTGGACGTGTTCGGGCCCATCGTGGATCTCATCTCCCAGCTCGCGCACGCGCGGGAACGCAAGGGCATCAACGATCCCGCGAAGGCGTTGCCGGATGCGGACTGGGAACTGGTGCACGCCATGGTCTCCGCGGTGCAGCGCCGCTGGCGCGAAGCCGACCACGGCATCTGGGAGATCCGCGGCAATCCGCGCCACCACGTCTACTCCAAGGTCATGGGCTGGCTCACCGTGGACCGGGCGCTCACCCTGTCCCGGCAGTTCGGGCGGCCGGCGGATCCCGAGTGGGAGCCGCTGCGCGACACCATTGCCGACGAGGTCCGCACCGAGGGCTGGAACGACGAAGTCCAGTCCTACACAGCGGCTTACGACGGCACCGACCTCGACGCGGCCACGCTGCACATCGGGCTCAGCGGGCTGATCGATCCCTCGGATCCGCGGTTCGCGGCCACCGTGGTGGCCACCGAGGCCGAGCTGCGCAGCGGATCGACGGTGTACCGGTACCACCACGACGACGGGCTGCCCGGCGGTGAGGGCGGGTTCCACCTGTGCGCCGCCTGGCTGGTGGAGGCGTATCTGCTCATCGGCAAGCGGGAGGACGCCGAGGCGTTGTTCGCTCAGCTGGTGGATGTGGCGGGTCCGACCGGTCTGCTCTCCGAGGAGTACGACCCGGTCGCCGAACGCTCGCTCGGCAACCACCCGCAGGCGTACTCGCACCTCGGCCTGCTCCGCTGCGCGCAGCTGCTGAGCCTGCCGGTCGCGGCGATGACCTAGGCCGGACCACACCCGCACGACCGAAGCGGCCCCCGCGAACAGCTGTTCGCGGGGGCCGTTTTCTGCGCTGGGCCGAGGTAGGCCGCAGGTGTCGCAGGCCACATCTCCCAACCCGGGGCTAGGGACCCAACGGTCGTTTGCGCTACATTCAAATGGCAATCGTTTTCGTTACTAGTAAGCCGCAGTGCCAGGAGTGCCCCGCGTGACCACCAGCTTCGCCCGAGGATTCGCCGTGTTCGCCGCCGGACTTGCGACGGTCGCCACCGTGACCGCCTGCGGCAGTGCCAAGAGCTCCGATCAGCCGACCGTCGTCGCCTCCACCAATGTCTGGGGCGATATCACCCGGGTCGTCGCCGGGCCGGACGTGACCGTCGAATCGATCATCGACGACCCCGCGGTGGACCCGCACTCGTTCGAGGTCTCCCCCGCCGACGCCGCCAAGATCACCGACGCCAAGCTGGTCGTCTACAACGGCGGCCACTACGACGAGTTCATCGACAAGGCCATCGCGGGCCGGAACACGAAGACCGTCAACGCCTTCGACATCGCCACCGAGGGCGATCACACGCACGAGAGCGGTTCGGCCGCACCGACTTCCGCGCGGACCGAAGCCGCCGGTCACGACCACGAGGCCAATGAGCACGTCTGGTACGACCTGCACCAGGTCGGCCACATCGCCCAGCACATCGCCGACGCCCTCGGCGAGATCGATCCCGGCCACAAGCAGGCCTTCGCCGACCGCGCCGCCGCCTTCGCCGCGCAGCTGGCCCCCATCGAGGCCGTGACCGCCAAGATCGCCGCCGAGCACCCGAACCAGCCGGTCCTGCAGACCGAGCCGCTGGCCGCCTACCTGCTCACCGCCGCCAAGGCCGACGACAGGACCCCGCACGCCTTCCAGGAGGCCGTCGAACAGGGCACCGACCCCGCGCCCCAGGACGTGGCCACCGTACGGGACCTGTTGAGCGCCAAGCAGGTCCGCGCCCTCGTCTACAACATCCAGACCGAGGACAAACTCACCAAGGACCTGCGCGCCACCGCCGACAAGTCCGGCGTCACCGTCGTCGAGGTCACCGAAACCCTCCCCAAGGGCCTGGACTACGTCACCTGGATGACGAACAACGCCCAGGCCCTCGCCAAGGCCCTGTCCTGACCGACCGCCGCATCCGGAGTACCACCATGACCGCGAACCCCGCGCAGGCCGCGCAGGCACCCGACGCCGGCGTGACGACGCCCAAAGCCGGTTGCGCCCTCACCGGAGCGCGCCCCCGCACCCCCTCCGGCCGCTCGGGCTGCGCCGAGACTCCTGCTCCGTCGACCGACTCGACCCCCACCGCCGATACGAACACCATTGCGGCGCAGGTCGAAACGACGGCGAACGCTGCCGCCGGCGCACCGGCCACGGGCGCAGGCAACGCACACGGCGACCGGGGCACCCCGGCCGTGCGGCTGTCGAATGCGCGACTGTCGTTCGGGGAGCGAACGTTGTGGCAGGGGTTGGATCTCGAGGTGGCGCCGGGGGAGTTCATTGCGGTGCTGGGGCCCAACGGGTCCGGGAAGACGTCATTGATGCGGATGCTGCTGGGACAGCTGGGGCTGACCGCGGGAACCGCGGAGGTCGCGGGATCGCCGGTGCGGGTGGGGAATCCGGATATCGGGTATGTGCCGCAGCAGAAGACCATCGAGGGCGGGGCGCAGCTGCGCGGAGTCGATCTCGTCGGGCTCGGGGTGGACGGGCATCGGTGGGGGCTCGGGCTGCGCGGGCGCAGGGAACGCAAACGCAAAGTGGCGGAGGCAATCTCGGCTGTGGGGGCGGAGCGGTTCGCCTCCGCGCCGCTGGACGCGCTCTCGGGCGGCGAGCAGCAGCGGCTGCGGGTGGCGCAGGCGCTGGCCGGTGATCCCCGGGTGCTGCTGTGCGACGAACCGCTGCTGTCGCTGGATCTGGCGAATCAGCGGCTGGTCTCCGAGCTCATCGACCGGCGGCGGCGCACCCACGACACCGCGGTGCTGTTCGTGACGCACGAGATCAATCCCATTCTGCCGCTGGTGGATCGGGTGCTGTACCTGGTCGACGGGCAGTTCCGGATCGGCACGCCCGACGAGGTCATGACCTCCGAGACCCTCTCCGAGCTCTACGGCACCGAGGTGGACGTGCTGCGCGTGCGGGGCCGCCTGGTGGTCGTCGGCACCGGCGACGCCATGGACGCCCTCGGCGAATCCGGTGCGGCCCACTGCCATGGCGAAAACAGGCACGGCCATGGCGAGAACAGGAACGGCCACAGCGAGCCGGCACCGGAGGCGCGGGCATGATCGACAAGCTGTCCAAGCTGTTCTCGCAGATGTTCGACGTCTCCACCACCGCGCACCTGCTGTCCTACGACTTCGTGCAGCAGGCGGTGCTCGCCGCCGCCCTGCTCGGCCTGCTGGCCGGGGCCATCGGCCCGCTCATCATCAGCCGCCAGATGTCCTTCGCCGTGCACGGCACCAGCGAGCTCTCGCTGACCGGCGCGGCGGCCGCGCTACTGGCCGGCATCGGCGTCGGCCTGGGCGCCATCATCGGTTCGGTGGTGGCGGCCGTGCTGTTCGGCGTGCTGGGTTCCCGTGCTCGCGAACGTGATTCGGTGATCGCCGTGGTGCTGTCCTTCGGCCTCGGCCTGTCGGTGCTGTTCCTGTGGCTCGGCCCGGAACGCGCGGGCTCCAAGTTCTCACTACTGACCGGTCAGGTGGTCAGCGTCGGGAATTCCGGGCTGGGCCTGCTGGCCACCTGCACCGCCGCCGTGCTGGTGGTGCTGGCCGCCGTCTACCGCCCGCTGCTGTTCGCCAGCGCGGATCCGGAAATGGCGGTGGCGCGCGGTGTTCCGGTGCGGGCGCTGTCCATCGTGTTCGCCGTGCTACTCGGCGTGACGGCGGCCTTCGGCGTCCAGATCGTCGGCGCGCTGCTGGTGCTCTCGCTGCTGATCACTCCCGCCGCCGCGGCCGCCCAGCTCACCGCCAGCCCGGCCCGGGTGGCGATCCTGTCGATCGTGTTCGCCGAGATCGCCGCCGTCGGGGGCATTCTGCTGTCGCTGGCCCCCGGCGTTCCGATCTCGACCTTCGTCACCACCATCTCGTTCACGATCTACCTGATCTGCCGGGTGGTGGGCAGCCGCACCCGCAATCGCCGCCGAGTCCTCGTCGCCGCCTGAGTTTCGGGCCGGATCCCGCGAAACCGGCTGCGATCAGCTGCCCTCGCCCGCCAGCGCGAACAGGCCGTCGGGGGTCTGCTCGATGAGACCGTCGACCAGCAGCGAATCCAGGGCCCGATCCCGCTGGCCCGGATCGCGAGCCCAGGCCAGGTCCAGGCGAACCCGCTCCACCGGACCCGACGCGCCGCGCAGGACATCGAGCAGGCGGCCCCGCGCCTGCCGGTCGGTGCCCTCGTACTTCTGCACGCGCCGCACCACCTCGGAGGCCGGGCGGCCCGCGGTGACCCAGGCGCACACGGGAAGTGGGCAGCGCTGGCAATCCGGGGTCCGCGCGGTGCAGATCAGCGCGCCCAGTTCCATCAGGGCCGCCGACATGACGGCGGCCCGGTCGACCCGCGCGGGCAGCAGGGCCTCGGTTTCCGCGAGATCGCGGTTCGCCGGATTGCCCGCCTCGGCGCGGCCGTGCACGGCGCGGGCCACCACGCGGCGAACATTGGTGTCCACCACCGGAACTCGCTGGCCGTATGCGAAACAGGCCACGGCACGGGCGGTGTACGCCCCGATCCCGGGCAGACTCAGCAGCACGTCCACGTCGGCCGGCACCTCGTCGCCGTGCTCCTCGGCCAGCACCCGGGCGCACTCGTGCAGCCGCAGCGCGCGCCGCGGATAGCCGAGTTTGCCCCAGGCGCGCAGGACGTCGCCCTGCGGTGCGGCCGCCATGGCGGAGGGCACCGGCCAGCGGGCCACCCACTCCCGCCAGATGGGTTCGACCCGCACCACCGGCGTCTGTTGCAGCATGATCTCGCTCATGAGGATCTGCCACGCCGTGACGCCGGGCCGTCGCCACGGCAGGTCCCGCGCGGTCTCGCGATACCAGTCGATGAGCGCGTCGCTGTCCACCTTCGCCTCCTCCCGGCCGTTTCGGAGCCGGGAAATCCCGCACGCCGCCACGCGCGATGGTATCCATTTCGGCGAGGCCGGTTTCCGCCCACCCGGCGGCTCACCGGGCGCGCGGCGATCCGGTCGGCGCGTCTTTGCCCGACCGTAACGCTGAGGACTCGCCGGTAACCAGAGGGCTATGGAAAATGGGACACATGCCGCACAACAACCCGATCAGTGCCTGGAAAGCCTTGCGCGAAGGCAACGAGCGCTTCGTCAACGGCACGTTGCAGCACCCTAGCCAGGGCGCGGCCGACCGGGCCAAGCTCGTCGCCGGGCAGCAGCCCTCGGCAGTTCTGTTCGGCTGCGGCGACTCTCGCGTCGCCGCCGAGATCATCTTCGATCAGGGTCTCGGCGACATGTTCGTGGTCCGCACCGCCGGCCACGTCATCGACGCCTCGGTGCTGGGCTCCATCGAATACGGCGTCCAGGTGCTGTCGGTGCCGCTGATCGTCGTGCTCGGCCACGACAGCTGCGGCGCGGTCCGCGCCACCATCGACGCCCTCGACCACGGCAACGTCCCCGGCGGGTTCATCCGCTCGGTCGTCGAGCGTGTCACCCCGTCCATCCTCATCGGCCGGCGCGAGGGCCTGCAATCGGTCGACGAGCTCGAGGCCCGCCACGTCGAGGAGACCGCCCGCCTGCTCATGCAGCGGTCGATGATCATCTCCCAGCGGGTGGCCACCGGCGAGTGCGCCATCGCCTGTGTCACCTACAACCTCGGCGACGGCGAGATCAAGCTGCACCGCGTCATCGGCAACATCGGCGAGGTGGTCTAGCCCGCTCCGCCGGGGTGGAGCCGGTTCTGCCGGAGATGCGCGTTTCGCTCCTGCGGGCGGCGGAATTTACCGCCCCCGTGGGCGCTTTCACGTCCGACACGCCGACACCCTGCTCGGGATGACCCGGACGGTGCGCTTACCGTTGACACCGTGCTGGAACCGAACGGACCACTGCCGCCCGAAATCTACTGGCGCCGTCGCGCGGTCGCGATCGGCGCGATGGTGCTCGGCCTCGCGCTGGTGATCTGGGTGGCCTTCGCACTGTTGAAGGGCGGTGGCGACCACAAGACGGACGCCA
This sequence comes from Nocardia sp. NPDC004711, assembly GCF_053601595.1. NCBI lineage: Bacteria > Bacillati > Actinomycetota > Actinomycetes > Mycobacteriales > Nocardiaceae > Nocardia > Nocardia sp. NPDC004711. Next base: position 354,067 of record NZ_JBSGCB010000001.1, read on the forward strand.
AGGCCACCACCTCGAGCGCCGCGGCCACCACCAAACCCGCGAGCAGTTCCCCGGGCGCCCCGGAACCGAGCGCGGCCAAGCCCTCCGGCATCACCCCGAGCGCCGTCGCCCCGGCCGCGCTGGGTATGTGCCCCGACCAGTCGCTCGCCGTCAAGGTGACCGTCGGGCAGCCCACCTACAAGGTCGGCGAGCCGCCGCAGTTCGGCATCGTCATCACCAATATCTCCAGCGTCGCCTGCGCCCGCGACATGGGGTCGGGCCTGCAGCTGGTCCAGGTCCAGTCCCTGGACGGCCAGCGCAGGCTGTGGTCCAGCACCGACTGCTACCCGGACGGCACCCCCGACGTGCACACCCTGGCCCCCGGCCAGCAGGCCGCCTTCACCGTCGCCTGGTCCGGCGCCACCTCCCAGCCCAACTGCGCGGGCGACCGCGTTCCCGTCCCGGCGGGCCCCTACACCGTTGTGGCGCAACTCGGTTCGGTCCGCAGCGCCCCCGAGCCCTTCAATCTCGTCTGAATTCAGCACACCGCGGCGGAGGCCGGGATCCGATCGATCGGATCCCGGC